>JAYTJE010000099.1:0-10470 GCA_043731355.1 Nitrospirota bacterium | reverse complement strand
GACCCGCCACCAGAGGTATTGGCTCCATGGATGCTCCTTTCTCACAAAAGCATACTGTGGAAATTATACCTCAGGTGACGCTAACCGACTACCCCCTTTCCCGTATTATACTGGCTACGTAAGAAATCGTACCATGATGGACGCGTAGAAGGCTTTCTAAACGGATATTTGACAGCTTATCAAGATATATTCGTTCACCAGAAAGAGAAAAGTGTCAAAATCGATTGGGACGATGAGAGTAGTGATATAGGCTATGATAAATTACAACCATACTCATATGATGTCCGTCTATGGGAGTAGAATATGCGTCTAGCTCCTGTAATCCTAACGACATCATTGTAATTCTTTGTACTTGAAGTATCCATCTGGAGTGTGATTTGACTGATCAATGTGACGCATTGGATAATTTACCGTACGCGTTATCTCTCCCGACAATTTACTGCCGCTTTCCAATTTTCTTTTCCCTTTCCCCTCGATTCTGATATAATGAACCATGCGTCTTTCCAAAGACATGATCAAATACCTGAGCGATGCGATCGCCGCCAACCTCGAGACCAAGGACCTTGTCGAATACGAGGTGACCCGGAGCGCTATCGCGGAAAAGATCGCCGAGGTGATCACCGCGGACATGCTGGCCGAGGAGAAGCTGAACAAGGACGTTGAAAAGATCCTGTCGGCCCACGAGGCCGAGATCGCCAAAGAGAACATGGACTACCGAAAGATGTTCGAGCTCACCAAACATAAATTAGCGAAAGACAGGGGTATCGTACTGTGAAATTGAGCGAAGACAGGATCTCCCATGTGTCGCACCTGATCCAGGATATGATCATCCGGAACAGGAACATCGACATCCTCCAGCCCGAAGAGCGCATACTCCGGGAGATCAAGCGGACCATAACCGCCGAACTCCAGTTCGAGGACGAGGCGGACGCGGCAGCCCGCCGCACGATCCAGTCGCTGTCCCGCCGGGTGCCTGAGGGCAGCCGCGAATGGGACGTCCTCTACCGCAAATATGTGGAAGAGGAGCTCACCAGGAGAAAAAAGGTTTGAAAAAGTTCATCGTCCTCGGCCTGGTCCTCTACAGCATTTCTTCCAGCCTTGGATTATTCCTCAGTCAGGATTCCTTCGGTCTCTTCATGCTGTTCTGGCTGGCGGGTTATGTTCTGCTCGCTTTTTCCATCTTCTACACCTCATTCGTTTCCCCTGACCAGCTCAAAGCCATTCCGTATATAACCCTCGGGGTCATCCTGCTCAATTTTGTCGTGCAGGTGACCGGCGGCATCCACTCGTCGCTTTGGCCCGCTTATTTCCTGTTCGCCGCGCTCATCGCCGTTTTTTTCCAATACCCGCTGGGCAAAACCTACACCGCCGTCGGCCTCATCCTCGGCATCGAGACCGCGAACCTGATCGCGCCAAAACAGGTCCAGGCGTTCCGGTGGGAGGTGTACGCGGGATATGCCCTCTCCCTTGCCGGCGTCTCGCTCGTGACAGCGCATATCATGGACCGCGTCAGGTCAAAAGAGCAGCAGGTCCGGGAGGCCCATGAGCAGCTGCTCGCCCGCGCCGACGCCTACGACCCCCTTGCATCGGAAACCAGGCTCGACAATGACAATCGGCAGGTTTCCAGCGTCAGCGCCGCCCGAAAACAGGAAACCGCCTTCGCCGGGCTCATCAATCTGATCTATACCTTCGTCCCGGCCCATACCTATGCCCTGTTCCTGAAGGAACAGCTCGGCAGGGAAACGGCTTTTGTGCTGAAAGCGCGCAGAAGCGATTTTGCGGAACGCTCCCTTCTGGCGGTGGGAGAGAAGCTGACGCCTGACAGCATCCTTAACGGCTGCGCCCGGTATACCCAGCCGCAGTGCCAGTCCGACCGAGCTCCTTCCCTGGGAAGACTCGGCTATTATACCCAGCCCATTCCCGTGCGCTCCCTTCTGGTCATTCCCATTCTGCAGGACAACGAGACCATCGGTGTGCTCGCGGTGGACAGTCTCGAAGCCGGGGCTTTTTCGCTCGAAACGCAGGACATGCTCTCGCGCTTTACGCCGTTCTTCATCGAGATCATCGACAAGATCCGGGTGTCCCAGGACCTGGATATGCGGGCCAAGCATTTCAAGGAATTCCATAATATGAGCGTGGTGCTGAACAGCAGCTTGGAACTGAGTGAGATACTAAAACGGCTGGCAAACGAGCTCAACACGATCGTGCCCCATGATTTCTGCGTTTTTGTCCAGTTCGACGAAAAAAACAAAGATGCGGTCCTGGTGCACCGGAGCGGCGCCGTGACCATAGAGAATGAAAAACCTTCGCTCGCTGTTAGAATCAAATCGGCGCTGACGACGGAAACCGCGGGAGGCGCCCCGGAAGAACAGCGTTTTCCCGTGGAGAAGAGCGCCATCCTGAGTCAGCTGCTGCGCCAGTGGGAACAGGGCCAGTCCGCTCCCTATCATTTCCCGGATCCCGGGGCCCAGGGGAGGGAAATCGGGCTGTTTGATGAGTCAACCAGGCTCACCCAGCCGCTCCGGTCACTTTCCTGCTGGAGGCTCGCGGCGGGGAATAAGTTCATCGGCGCTTTTTTCATCGGCGCGGTCCAGGCGAACGCGTTTTCCGAATACCAGCGCGGTTTCCTCGATACGCTGATGAATCAGGTCGCGGTCGTGATGGACAACGTCCTTTTGCACGAACGACTCAAAAACATGGCCCTTCACGACGGTCTCACCGGCCTGCTGAACCACCGGACGTTCATGGAAAAGATGGATGAAGCGTTTGGCCTGCTCGGCCGCGGGGAGTACCAGAATTTTTCCCTTTTGTTCTTCGACATCGATCACTTCAAAAAGGTGAACGACGAGCACGGCCATCCGGTCGGGGACGTTGCGCTCAAGGCCGTGGCGAACGTCCTTCGCCAGACGGCGCGCACAATCGATTTTGTCGCGCGGTATGGCGGAGAAGAGTTCGCCATCGGCATGGTGGGCGCGGACGCGGCGGGCGCGCGGCGGATGGCGGAGCGCATCCGAAAAACCGTTGAAAGCACGGTCATCACGGCCGGGGCCATTACCCTGAAAAAAACAGTAAGCATAGGCGTGGCGTCGTATGATTCAGGGTGCGGGAAAAAGGAAACGCTTATTGCGCGGGCCGACCAGGCGCTCTATCATGCCAAGGAAACCGGCAGGAACAAGGTTTGCTTGTACAACGAACTCCCGGAGGCCGCGGCGCCGTCAGGTGGATAGACTGAAAGACGAACCGTCAGGTGAATAGGCTGAAGACCGAAGCGACGAGCGCGAAGCTCTCGTCGCTCTTAAGCTCGCTGGACCAGCAGCGCCGTGATGCCATGCATCGTCTTCATCACTTTCCTTCATCAATTCTTGACAAACAACCCTTCAAGCCCGTATAATCCCCTACTCGCTTCACGAAAGGAATCAGTAGACCATGGACCGTATCGTCAGGAAGTACGCAACGTTCCTTGAAAAGTCCAGCCGCACCTTTGGGGAAGCGACCAAAAAGAACGGCGTCAAATGCAAACGCGGATGCAACGAATGCTGCAGCGTCGGGTTTTTCGATATCACGCTGCTCGATGCGATCCATCTGCGGTCGGCGCTGAAAAAGGTCCCGGCTGACGTACGCAAACGCGTTATTGCACGGGCGAACGGGCAGCTCGACATTTTAGAGAAGAAAAAAGCCTTTTCCCGCAAGGACCCGCTCCTCAAAACGCTGCCATCCATCGACGCAATTTCACGCCAATCAGCCAAGATGTCCTGCCCGGCTCTCGAAAACGGCGTCTGCATGGTCTATGCCATGAGACCGCACATCTGCCGCATTTTCGGCCCGACGATCCGCGGTCCCCGTCGCGCGGTCCAGCTCGAAGGCTGCGGTTACTTCAAAAAAGACATCCCTGCCGCCGATTATCCGATCTTCGAGCATTACCTCGAGGAAAAGAAGCTCCAGAAGGCCATGTTCGTCAAGGCCGGCCGCAAGCGCATACGCGAGGTGGACACCATCATCCCGGCGGCCTTGACGCTGGATTTGAAGAAGTGGCTGTGAACAAACCAGTAGACAGTAAACAGCAGGCAGTTCAATCGTTTACCTGCCTCCTGCTTGCCGCATACTGTATACTGCATACGGTATACTGATTTTCTCCTATGGAAATCCTGAGCAAAAAAGTGATGTGGAAAGGCAGCTTCATGAGCGCCGTGGAAATCACCTACCGCGACGCTCATGGCGTTGTGCGCACCTGGGAAGCGCTTGAACGCGTGGGCATCGGCGGCATCGTGGTCATGGTGGCGATCACGCCCGGCGGCTCGGTCCTGCTGGAAAAACAGTTCAGACCCCCGCTCGGCCGCGACGTCATAGAACTGCCGGCCGGACTCGTGGACCCCGGAGAGTCCCGGGAAGCCGCCGCAAAGCGGGAATTGATCGAAGAAACCGGATGGGAAGCGCGAAGTATCGAGTTTCTCACGGAAGGCCCCATTTCCACCGGCGCATCCACGGAAATACTAAGCGCTTATCTCTGCACCGCCGGGCTTGCCCCCGTGGGTAAAAACGGGGGTGATGATAATGAGATCATCGAAGTGATCGAAGTGCCGCTCCCCGACGTGCGGAACTATTTGATGACCGCGCAAAAGACCGGAACGCTCATCGACCTGAAGGTTTTCGGCCTGATCGAACTGGCGAAGGCCGGGTTAGACGCTGCATAGTAGCACCCTGCCGGCTGCACCCTCCGCGTTCAAAAGCTGTCCCAGCCGTTGCTCTGCATTTTATGTATTATAATTTTTGTCGAGTGCATCAGACGTTGAGGGTAACGCCTGCAATGGAAGCGAAAGTAACGGATCACGTGTGGAAGATAGATGAAATTATCGATTTAATGAATTAAAAAGCTCTCTAATATAAATGTGGCAATATTTGTCACAACCCTATTATTTTGTTTACAAGAGGAGTATAATTGTGATATACAGTTCTCTCGGTAATACATATACAGACGTATACATATATCGCACCCCATGCTAGAGTGTCAATGACACAATAGAAAGGAAAGCGATCAAAATGTTTAATCTTCTAAGAAAAAGTCATAAAATTTCGTTCAACATTATTATCTGTGTGGGAAAAGACGGGGATAGCTTTCATGCTTTTGTCCCCAACTTAAAAGGCATTCACGTTGACGGCGATACGCAGGAAGAAGCTATAAATAATGCCAAAAAAGCGTGTGTACTTTACATAAAATCGCTTATTACTCATCAGGAACCGATACCGCTCCAGCAAGTGCAAGCAGTAGAAGTTTGCCCTCCGACGACATTAGGCATGATGCCATGTCCCGTGCCCCGCAATGAAACCATTTATGTAAACGCTTGAGTCGCATAAGTGAATTATTCTAAGCAGGCGTGGGACCAATTAAAAACCTCACCGCAGACAATATCGTAAGCGCACTTAAAAAAAGCGGCTTTGTGCTAGACGCAACTGACGGGGCGATACACGTATATCTACACCCGGACAAAAGACGGGTATCTATTCATTATCACCCGAAAAAAACCTATGGCCCAAATCTGTTAAAGGGGTTGCTTGACGATATTGCATGGTCAGAAGACGACATGAAAAAAATAAAGCTCATCAAATAAGCATTTTCCTCTAGCAAACTTCATAATACCATATCAACCATAACTATCCACTCTTATACATTTCAGCCAAACATAGTTAATAGTAAATCATTTACCATTAACTTTATATATCGTCAAATTTTAACGTCATCCCCAAACTGACCCACTACCTGAATTTCTAACCGGTTGAAATGTCCCGCCGTTTCTGTTATCTTTAACCATGGCAAGGCGCCGGATAGTTTCCCGGAATGAAGGAGCATTATGAATAACAATGTCCTGCAAGAATTCATTGCGGAGCCGATGATCGCTTATTTCTCCATGGAAATCGGCGTGAAGAACGATATCCCTACCTACAGCGGAGGACTCGGCATTCTGGCCGGAGATACGATCAAGTCGGCAGCTGACCTCAACCTGCCGATGGTGGCCGTAACGCTCATCACGAAAAAGGGCTATTTTACGCAGGAGCTCGACAGTGCCGGCTGGCAGCGCGAAAAACCCGTGGTATGGGACCCGGCAACGCACATGACGCTCCTGAAAGAAAAGGTCAGTGTGCGGATCGAAGGACGCGAAGTGCATATCCAGGCCTGGCTTTATCTGGTCATCAGCCCCACGGGCGGACGGGTGCCCATGCTGTTTCTGGACACGGACGTTCCGGAAAATACGCCCGAAGACCGGTGCATCACCGATTACCTCTACGGCGGCGACAGCGACTATCGCATCAAGCAGGAAGTCGTGCTGGGCATGGGCGGCGTGCGGATGCTCCATGCGCTTGAATTTCACATTAAAAAATACCACATGAACGAGGGGCACGCGAGCTTTCTGGCGCTGGAGCTGCTCCTCAGGTTCAAGCGGGACATTGAGACCGTGTGGGACGAGCGTTCGGTCTGGGACGTCGGCCGGGTGCGGGACCTCTGCGTATTCACGACCCATACGCCGGTTGAAGCCGGTCATGACAAGTTCTCCTACCCCCTGGTCGGCAAAGTGTTGGGCGAAATCATTCCCTTCGACGTGCTCAAGGATCTGGCGGGCAAGGACAGCCTGAATATGACGAAGCTGGCGCTCAATCTCAGCAAATACATAAACGGCGTGGCGAAAAAGCACGGGGAAGTGTCGCAGCACATGTTTCCCGGCTACCACATCCATGCCATCACGAACGGCGTCCATACCTTCACCTGGACCTGCGCGGACATGGCGAAGCTGTTCGACAAGTATATTCCCGGCTGGGCCAATGAACCGGAGCTGTTCGTTCGCTCGGGCAGCATTCCCGAACTTGAGCTCTGGGAAGCGCACCGCGAGGCAAAGCGAAAGCTGCTGGCCACGGTAAGCGCGACGACCGGGGTGGAGATGGACCTCAACGTCCTGACCCTGGGCTTCGCGCGGCGCGCAACCGCCTATAAACGGCCGCACCTGCTTTTCTCCGACCTCGAGCGGCTTCTGAAGATCAATGAAAAAGGCAGGATCCAGATCATCTACGCCGGCAAAGCCCATCCGCACGACGACAACGGGAAGCGTCTGATCCAGGGGCTTTACGGGTATCGCGACAAACTCAAAGGGAAGCTCGCCATCGCATTCGTTCCGGGGTACAATATGGACATAGCCCTCAAGCTCGTCTCGGGAGTCGATATCTGGCTCAACACCCCGCTCCGGCCGCTTGAAGCCTCGGGCACCAGCGGAATGAAAGCCGCGCACAACGGCGTGGTCAATTTCAGCGTACTCGACGGCTGGTGGATCGAGGGCCATATCGAAGGCTTTACCGGCTGGTCCATCGGCGCCAAACCCACGGAAACAGTAGAGCCCTGCGCTTCCGATGCCGCGGACGCGGCTGACCTCTATGACAAGCTGGAGAACCTGATCATACCAAAATACTACGACGCGAACAAAAGCGGCTGGAGCCGCATGATGAAAAACGCCATCAGCAAGAACGCCTACTATTTCAACAGCCACCGGATGATGCGCCGGTATGTGACCGAGGCGTACATCAGATAGTCAGCGGGAGGAAGCTGTACCATGAACCAGAAAGAGCTCGTCTACCTGCTTGTCGTTGACGACGATCCCTATGTGCTCGAATCAATAGCCTCCTTGCTGCAGGAATATCGCTATCAGGTTACAACCTGCCGTAGTGGTTTTGATGCGCTCGAAAAGCTAAAAAAGACGCAATTTGACGTCATCCTGACTGACATCAAGATGCCCGAGCTCACGGGCATAGAACTGCTGCAGCGCATCCACGCCGCCAACAGCATGGTTCCGGTGATCCTGATGACCGCATTTGCCGAGCTTGATGTCGCCGTGGATGCGCTGAAGCGCGGCGCTTTTGATTTCATAACAAAACCCTACAACCCGGAATACCTCCTGTATGCGGTTGAAAAAGCCGTTAAATACACCCGGCTGGTCCAGATGGAAAAGAACTACAAGGAAATGCTAGAGGAAACCGTCCGGAAAAGAACACAGGAATTAGCGAACGCGCTTGAGCAGGTCCGGAACATCGCCCGGGAGATTACGGCGCGCCTCACGACCGTGGCTGAATACCGCGATACCGATACCGGAGCGCACATCTCCCGGATAAACCTGTATACGCAGAAAATAGCCGAAGCGCTCGGTCTGTCGCCTGAATTCGTTGATACCGTGACCTTTGCCAGTTCCATGCATGATATCGGAAAGATCGGCATCCCGGACCACATCCTGCTCAAACCCGGCCCACTCACGACGGAAGAATTCAATATCATGAAGACCCACACGTTTATGGGAGAGAAGATCCTTGAGGGCTCGGACTATCCTACCATCCAAATGGCGGCATCCATCGCGCTGAATCACCACGAGCGGTGGGATGGGAAAGGCTACCCGTTCGGCCTGAAGGGGGAAAACATCCCCATCGAGGGACGGATCGTCATGCTGGTCGATCAGTATGACGCCCTGCGCAGTGCCCGGCCGTACAAACCATCGTTCGACCATGAAAAAACCTGTAGCATCATCATCAAAGGCGACCAGCGCACGATGCCCGAACATTTCGACCCTCAGGTACTCGACGCTTTCATCAGAATCGCGCCTGAATTCGATAGCATCTTCAACACCTGCCAGGACAAATAGACGTATATCCCCCGGGTATCGCACCATGACCAGCAGTAAGGGAGAATATTTCCGTATGATCGCAAAAATAAAAACAGCCGCTGAACTGACGCCACTCCTTTCCCTGCTCAGGGCCACGGGCCAAAAAATCGTTTTCACGAACGGCTGCTTTGACCTCATCCATACCGGCCACACGCGATACCTGACAACGGCGCGCGCCCTCGGCGACATTCTCGTCGTCGCCATCAACAGCGATGCCTCCGTACGCGGGCTCAAAGGGAACAAACGGCCAATCAATACGCAGGCAGACCGCGCGGAAACGCTTGCCGCGCTCGAATCCGTAAGTTTTGTAACGATCTTCAACGAACCAGACCCCTACAAGATCATTGCGGCGCTGCAGCCTGATGTGCTGGTAAAGGGCGGCGACTGGCCTATTGAGAAGATCATCGGCAGGGACATCGTGCAGGCGCGGGGCGGGAGCGTTGTGAATGTTCCTTACGTGGATGGCGCTTCTACAACGAGCATTATCGACAAGATTCTGAAGACCTACTCGAAGGTATGAGGGTAAGAAGGTAGGAAGGTAAGAGGATAACCCTCCATGACAGAAAGAAAGCAGGAGATCAAGCATTTCCGTGAACTTGACGTGTATCGAAAAGCTTTCTCGGCTGCAATGACAATTTATGAAATAACGAAGTCGTTCCCTGCCGAAGAAAGATTCTCCCTCGTTGACCAAATTCGAAGATCCTCTCGTTCTGTGTGCTCCAATCTTGCCGAAGCTTGGAGAAAGCGCAGATACCCAGCAGTCTTCAAAAACAAACTGACCGACGCCATGCAGGAAGCCTCAGAAACACAAAGCTGGCTTGAGTTTTCCTTAGCATGTAAATATCTTGATGAACAGCGTTTTGGCACTCTCGATACGGAATATGAACATATTATCGGAATGCTAAGCAGAATGGAAGAGATGTCGGATAAATTCTGCTATAAAAAGAAATAATTTTTTGTCCCTCTCTTACCTTCTTTCCTTCTTACCTTCATTCCCTCTTACCCTCTTTCCTTCTTTCCCTCTTTCCTTCTAGCCTTTTCCTTTTCCATAGAACGCAGTTCCTCATCGTCAAACCCGAAATAATGCCCGAGCTCATGGATCACCGTATCCAGCACGATATTCTCGACCTCTTCCATCGAGCGGGCGGATTGTTCAATGGACCGCTGGTAGATAACGATGCGGTCGGGCAGCGCATTGCCATAGTTCCACTCCCGCTCGGTCAACGGCACCCCCTGATACAGTCCGAGCAAGGTCCCCTGCTCGATGCCCATGCTTTCAAGCGTCGCTCGTGAAGGATTGTCCTCGACCTCGATGGAAATGTTCTTTACCTTGTTTTTGAACCGGCGAGGAAGACGGCGAAGCGCTGTTTCAACGATATGTTCAAAGGCGGAACGATCCATGGGTGTACTATTCACTCCAGGTAGACGCTACGTTACAGTTGTGCAGTTGTTAGCCCCATTGCCTTGGCAATACGTAAAAGGACTTTATCCGAACAAAGAAAAGGCGCAGCCGGTAAACCGTGTGTCAGGGAAGTGCAGTTTTGCGGGCATCCCGGTCCCGCCTGTCGCCCTCGAGTACAACCGTCCCGGCGATCTTTTCGAACACGGCCAGGTACGTATCGAAATAATGGACGGTCGGAGCTTCGTAAAGAATGGAGTAGAACATGTTGTTCTGCTGAAAGCTGTAGCCTTCCGCTTTAATAAATCCCCATAGCCGTGCCTCATTCTAAATAAACCAACCCAAAGCGACAGCACTTCGGATTATAATAGCCGCCCTAAG
>JAYTJE010000098.1:0-5026 GCA_043731355.1 Nitrospirota bacterium | reverse complement strand
TCGCGGAAATACTCGGCCACGGTCAGGGCGGAGAGGGCCACGCGAAGACGGGCTCCCGGCGGCTCGTTCATCTGGCCGTAGACCAGGGCGGTTCTGTTGATAACTCCGGACTCCTTCATTTCCGCCCAGAGGTCGTTTCCTTCACGGGTACGCTCGCCCACGCCGGCGAACACCGAGTAGCCGCCGTGCTGCTTGGCCACGTTGTTGATGAGCTCCATGATGAGCACGGTCTTGCCCACGCCCGCGCCGCCGAAGAGGCCGGTCTTTCCGCCCTTGGTGTAGGGCGCGAGCAGATCGATGACCTTGATGCCGGTTTCGAAAAGTACTTTCGAGGGGTCCAGTTCTTCGAGCATCGGCGCGGAGCGATGGATCGGGAGCGTATCCTTGGTCGTGATCGGTCCGAGCTCATCCACCGGCTCTCCGATCACGTTCATGATGCGGCCGAGCACTTCCTTGCCGACCGGCATGGAGATCGCCTTGCCGGTGTCGATCACTTTCATGCCGCGCATGAGCCCGTCCGTGGCGCTCATGGCGACGGTGCGCACGCGATTTTCGCCGAGATGCAGCGCAACCTCGAGGGTCAGATGGGTCTCGGGAGTTCCGAGGTTCTTGTCCTCCGCCTGATCGATCCGAAGCGCACTCAATAAATGGGGCAGGTTTCCGACGGGGAACTCGCAGTCCACCACCGCACCCATCACCTGTACTATTTTGCCTGTGCTCATTGATACCCCCTGTAGAGAAACAATTACAAATTAATAATTGAACTATTTTTGCGCTTCCGCTCCACCCACGATCTCGGAGATTTCCTTCGTGATCGCTGCCTGGCGCTGCTTGTTGAACTTGAGCGTCAGCCGTTCGATCATGTCTTTCGCATTTCTGGTGGCCGAATCCATGGCGGTCATGCGCGAGCCCATTTCGCTTGCCTGGCTCTCCAGCATTGAGCGATAGACCTGCACTTCGATATGCTTCGGCAGGATCGAAGTCAGGATCGCTTCCGCGGACGGCTCATACAAATAATCGACGGCCGCCATGAACGGATCGGCCTCGGCCGGCGGCTCCACGGGCAGAAGCTTTTCGAGCGTTACCGTCTGCTGCATGACGCTCTTGAACTCGTTGTAGAGCAGATAGACTTCGTCGGTCTCGCCCGCGGCAAAACGCTCCACGATGTTTTTTCCCACGTCGGCGGCTTTCGCATAGTCGATCATACCCAGTTCCGACCATACCTTGCCCAGCGTATACCCGGCGCGTTTACGGAAGAAATCGCGGCCTTTGCGGCCAATGACGTTCACCTTCACGTCCTTGCCCTCGGCCTTGAACTTCTTGACCGCCTCAACCGCCTTGCGCAGGATATTGGTATTGTACGCTCCGCAAAGCCCGCGGTCCGAGGTGAGCACGAGCAGCTTCACCTGCTTCGGTTCGCGCTTCGCCAGGAGCGGATGCTGCGCCCGCTCCACACGGCTGGCCAGGTTCGCGATCACGCCGAGCATCTTGCGCGAGTAGGGACGCGCCGCGATCACGCGGTCCTGTGCGCGACGAAGCTTGGCCGCAGCCACCATCTTCATGGCCTTGGTGATCTGCTGGGTCTTCTTGACGCTCGTTATTTTTCTTTTAATGTCTCTTAAGCTGGGCATGATTTAGTCCTAGTTTCGAGTTGTGAGTTTTGAGTTGTGAGTTGTTTGTTAACTCCGAACTACGAACTCCAAACTGTTCTTTACGCCGTAAAGCTCTTCTTGAACTCCTCGATGACGCTCTTGATGCGCGCTTTGAGGTCGTCGTCGAGCTGCTTTTTGGTCCTGATGTCGTCGAGCAGCGGCTGATACTTGCTCGTTGCGAAGCGGAGCAGTTCGGCCTCGAACTTCCGGACAGAAGCCACCGGTACTTCGTCCACATAGCCGTTGGTCCCGGCGAAGATCACCAGAATCTGCTGCTCCACGGGAAGCGGCGAGTACTGGTCCTGTTTGAGCAGTTCGACCATGCGCTGACCGCGGTTCAACTGGGCCAGCGTGGCCTTGTCGAGATCGGAGCCGAACTGGGCGAAGGCCGCGAGTTCGCGATACTGGGCCAGGTCGAGCCGGAGCGTTCCCGCAACCTGCTTCATGGCCTTGATCTGGGCGCTGCCTCCCACGCGGGAAACGGAGATACCCACGTTAATGGCCGGACGCACACCGGAATAAAACAGGTCGGACTCAAGGAAGATCTGACCGTCGGTAATGGAGATCACGTTCGTCGGGATGTAGGCCGACACGTCGCCAGCCTGGGTCTCGATGATCGGAAGCGCCGTGAGCGAGCCGCCGCCGAGCTTGTCGGACAGTTTTGCCGCGCGCTCGAGAAGACGGGAATGGAGATAGAACACGTCGCCGGGATATGCTTCGCGGCCCGGAGGACGGCGGAGGAGCAGCGAGAGCTGACGATAGGCCGTGGCCTGTTTGGAAAGATCATCATACACGATCAGGGCGTGGCCGCCCTTGTCGCGGAAATATTCGCCGATGGTCGCACCCGTATACGGTGCGATGAACTGGAGGGGCGCCGGGTCGGACGCCGTGGCAGCCACGATGATCGTGTAGTCCATGGCGCCTTTTTCCGTGAGGGTCTTGACCACCTGGGCCACGGTGGAGCGCTTCTGACCGATGGCCACGTAGATACAGATGACGTTCTGGCCCTTCTGGTTGATGATGGTGTCGATGGCAACAGCCGTTTTGCCGGTCTGGCGGTCGCCGATGATGAGTTCGCGCTGGCCGCGGCCGATGGGAATCATGGCGTCAATGGCCTTGATGCCGGTCTGAAGGGACTCGCGCACCGATTGGCGTTTGACGATGCCCGGCGCGATCACTTCGATGTGCCGGAATTCCTTGGAAGCGATGGGGCCCTTGCCGTCGATGGGCTGGCCGATGCCGTCCACCACGCGGCCGATAATAGCATCGCCCACGGGGACCTCGGCGATCCTCTTGGTCCGCTTGACGATGTCGCCCTCGCGGAGCTTCGAGTCGTCGCCCATAAGCACGGCGCCCACGTTCTCCTCTTCGAGGTTCAGCGCCATGCCCATAACGCCGCCCGGGAACTCCAGGAGCTCGCCTGACATGACGTTATTAAGCCCGAAGATCTTGGCAATACCGTCACCGACAGTGATGATGGTTCCGACCTCGGCGACCTCTACGGTCTTTTCGAAATCGGATATCTTCTTTTTTATGATCTCGCTGATTTCCTGTGCTTTGATCTGCATTTTTTACACCTCGTTAAGTTCAGGAACCGGAAGCCGGAAGACCGTAGTCAGAAGAAACGATACCGTTCCCTCCTGACTCCTGACTCCTGACTCCCGACCACTGGTTTATTAATTCATCAATTGACTGCGCATCTTGCTCAGCTGGTTCTTGATGGTCCCGTCATAGATCGTGCTGCCGATCTGCGCCCTGGCGCCGCCGATGAGGGAAGCGTCGATCTGCGAATCGATGTCCACCTGCTTGCCCGTGAGCGTCTCAAGCTTTTTCTTGATATCCGCCAGATCGGCCGCACTGATGGCAGCGGCGGTGGTCAGCGTTGCCATGGCGCGGTTCGTACGCTCCGCCAGGATCTCCCGAAACGCCTCGAACACATCCTTCACGTAGCGGATCCTGCCCGTTTCGGCAAGATGCTCCACAAACCGCTGGGTGACCTGGTCCATGTTCAGTTTCGCCGCGAGCTCTTTGATGACGGCTTTTTTGTTCTCGGGGGTGAACACCGGGCTGGCTAACAATTTCTGCAATGCCGGATGACTGTCCACGGCGCTGACGAACGCGGCGAGGTCCGTGCGGGTCTTGTCGATGGTCTTTTTCTCCTCGGCGAGCTGCACAAGGGCTTTGGCGTATCTTTTGGCAATGATCCTTATCAACCCCGGCCTCCCACGTTCGAGATATATTCCTTCACCATGCGCTCATGGTCCTTGGCGCCGATCTTCTTCTTGATCATGCCTTCCGCAAGGTCAAGGGACAGGAGCGAGGCCTCGGCGGCCAGCGTGGTCCTGGCTTTCTGCAGTTCGATATCGATGCCCTGCTTCACCTGGGCCTGAACGTCCTGGGCGACCTTCCTGCCTTCTTCGATGAGAGCATGCTTGTCTTTTTCACTCCGGGCCTGGGCATCGGCTACCATCCGCGCTGTTTCAGCCTCAAGGTCCTTGATCTTCCGTTCCATTTCCGCAAGAGCGGCAACAGCGCGCTCGCGGGCCTCTTTCGACTCCTGCAGCGCCTTCGCGATCTCAACCGTACGGTTCTTAAAGAAGTCCTGGGCCGGCTTCCGCATAAAATAGACGACCACGCCCGCGATGATCGCAAAATTGACCAGCCGCGGCAGCCAGTCTCCCATGAACGTCATCGCCTCATGAGCGCCCTCTTCGGCTTCGGATGCAAACACCGTTGAAACGACCACCAGCGTGAAAAGCGTTGCGAACAGCGGCATGACTTTTTTCATTGTATGATTTTCCATTGGGTTATACCGCCCTTCCGAGCAGCTTGGCGGTAATGTCCAGCGAGAGCCGCTCCGCCTCTTTTTTGAGGTCCGCCTGCGCCGCAGTGGAAGCGGCCTTGATTTCCGCACGGGCCTTGTCCAGCATTTCACCGGCCTTCGCGCGCTCCGCCGTGATCATTTCGCGCTGGGCGTCAAGGCCCTGCTGATAATTGGCATTGTAGGCCGCCGCGGACTTCTGTTTGGCTTCGGCCAGGGAGGCGTTATACTGCTCCAGAAGACCCTGCACACGGTCCTGTGCGGCCTTTGCATCTCCGAAGGCGGAGCTGATGTTCTGTTCCCGCTCGAGCATGACCTGCCGGATCGGTTTGAAGAGAATGAAATTAAGTACGATGAGCAGCACGATAAAGTTGATGAGCTGGTAGAGCAGGGAGATATTAATGTCTATCATAAGCGGGAGCGCCTCTCAGAACAGAGAAACTTCTGTTTGTTGTTTCAAACGTGGGAAAAACTATCACATCGAAAAATTAATGTCAATATTTTTGCCTATAAATAATATAAATGGCCGGAAGGTTTTTAATTATAGAAAATA
>JAYTJE010000097.1:0-4951 GCA_043731355.1 Nitrospirota bacterium | reverse complement strand
TCAATTTGTCATTCTGAGCGAAGCGAAGAATCTCGCTTTATCAATACGATGAGAGACCCCTCACTTCGTTCGGAGAGACACTTACAGACTTTTTACGAGAGCATCAGTATTAAGTTAAGTAGGGAGCCAATCTTCCTATATATTTTGACACGATGATCTCATTGACGGTTATACAGTCAATTTTAAAAAAAATATATGCGCGAACTGATTTGGATAATCTTTATTTTGCTCCTTATTTCCTGCTCTTCTGGAAAACAGTCCGAGCGCAACCAAAATGACGCCAGTGTGACCGGCGTTGCCGGGACAACGCGGATTGCTTCCGTTGCTCCGGAACCGTACGCATTGGAAATAACCCCGAAAACGGCATCCCGGGACTCAACGGTAAACCTTATCCTTACGGGTTTTGTTGTGCAAGACGCGAAGATAGAGTGGTTTCTGGACGGAGCGCTTGTCGAAAGCTCCTTGCCGAATCAACTTAAACTGTCCCAAGCGAGAAAGGGAAATGTGCTCCAGGCAAGAGCGCGCATTCGGGGCCGGGAAATCCTGTCCAACAATGTCGATATTGTGAACGCCCCGCCTGAGATCACTTCTCTGAGAATGCTTACTGAGGTTATTAAACCGGGCGATGCGCTGGGTGTGGCAGTCGAGGGAAGTGATGTGGACGGGGACAAGGTAACGTTTCTGTACGAATGGACGATCAACGGCGCACCCGCTGGCACTGATACAAAAATAGGGGGAATGGTAAAAAGAGGAGATTTGGTGGTCGTGAAGGTTACGCCCTATGATGGGGAGAGTTATGGCAGCGCCATTGTGCAGAGCAGGGAAATTCAGAATCTGCCGCCAATAATTCAAGAACACGGGGAATTTCAATTTGACGGGAGTCGGTACACGTACCCGGTAAAGGCCACGGATCCGGACGGCGATACTCTCACCTACGCAATCGAGTCGCCGTCGGAAGGCATGACGCTTGATAAATTAAGCGGGCTGCTGACCTGGGATGTGCCCGCTGAATTTAAAGGAACGAAAAACGTATCTGTTGTTGTGTCAGACGGACACGGCGGTACTGCCAGATATATTTTAGACGTGAATATTCAGTAAAATAAGTCGTTAAGACCGTCCAGGCCTGTTTGATCTCTTTTTCGTTTTTTATCATCACGCATGAATCCGCGAACCATTGATTTTCTTCTGCTGTTTCTCTCTGCATTGCCCGTTTTCCGAATACCCTGAAAATACCCGCCTAAGGGTATTTACAATACCCTGCGTTTGCGAATAAAATCAACCTGTAAATTTTAAGTTTTTAGTATAGCGTTCGACGAGACCTTGTTGTCCATAGCACGGTGAGCTCAGAAGATGCCGCAGACTGCACTGGGGAGGTACGATCGATCATGAAAAGCAAAGGATTTTCAATAATAGAACTTATCATCGTCATGGCCATACTCGGGATTCTGCTCGGCATTGCCGGGATGTCCGGACGCGACTGGCTGGAACGATGCCGGGTGGAAGGCCAGACAAAGGAGCTGTATGCGGATTTGATGAATGCAAGGGTAAGCGCTCTGCAGAGAAACCGGGTTTTTATTGTGACCCTGGCCGCGGGCCAGTATGCAATCTATGAAGACACTAACCCATCTCCTGACGGGGACGGAGACCTTCAGCCATTGCAAGACACCCTCGTAGCGCAGAAGTCCACCCGTTTCCCACTTCAGCATCACCTGGGTTTGGGACTCGCAACCTTCAAGTTTAAGGAAAATGGCTTGGTGTCGCTCAATGGCTCGATCCAGTTTGATTCATCCGTAGATCCGTTCTCCGACTGTATTAACCTGTTTTCAACAAGGATACTCATGGGAAAATGGAATGAATCGACATCGAAATGCATTGCACTATAAGATCGGGATGACACGTCGGGTGTCTGGACCCCATGGCCTAATGAAGATATTATCCCTTCCTCGAAGCGGGGTGATATGGTATACTCCGGCCGATAATTGAAAAAAAACGATGCACGATGATGTGGGTAACGCCGTACAGGTAATTTATGCGAATCTTCGATGTTCTCAACATCCGTTTAAATTTGCTTTTTAAGGATAACTCACGAATTAGAGCGGAATCTCTTGAATAGACCAATCATACTGGCTTCAGGCTCGCCGAGACGACAGGAACTTTTACGCCAGGTAGGCGTCACTTTCCGTGCTATGCCGTCGAATGTGGACGAAGCTGTTCTACCAGGGGAGTCTCCGGAGAAGTACGCTGAACGGGTTGCTCTTGACAAGGCATCATCAGTTGCTGCAAGGACGGACAGCGGCATTATTATCGCCGCCGACACTATCGTTGTTCTGGACGATGCGATCCTCGGCAAGCCCGCAGACGCACAGGATGCGGAACGAATGCTCTCGCTGCTCTCGGGTAAAGCGCATTGTGTGCTCACCGGTCTTGCGGTTATGGATGCTGGAACCGGCAGGGAACTTACCGGCGCTTCGCTCACCCGGGTCTGGTTCCGCACACTTTCGCCTCGCGAGATTGATTCGTATGTTGCGACCGGGGAGCCGCTTGATAAGGCGGGCGCTTACGGCATCCAGGAACGGGGCGCTTTGTTTGTGGAACGGATCGACGGCTGTTATTTCAATGTGGTCGGGCTTCCGCTCACGCTGCTCGGCGAGCTGCTCAGGGCTTTTGACAGGACGCTTATCTGATAGACCTTCTCACCTTTCCATTTTCTCATTGACCATCCTCTCCTTCTTGTGCTATTTTTAAACCATGCAAAATAATGCGGAAATTGCCCGGCTTGAGCTGAAGATCAGGCGTCTGTCCACGCTTATTGAGGTGAACGGCATTATCAGCTCATCGCTCAATCTCGAGCAGATCCTCGAAAACGTGATGACTATTTCCAAAAAGGTCATGAACGCCGATGCTTCCAGCCTCATGCTGATCGATGAAAAAACCAGCGAGCTGGTGTATGAAGTGGCGCTGGGCGAAGTGGGTGAGAAACTGAAGCAGGAATTCCGGCTTAAGCTGGGGCAGGGGATAGCCGGGAGCGTTGCGGAAGAAGGAAAAGCTCTTCTTATCGAGGACGTGTACACGCACCCCAAATTTTTCAGGGGCCATGACGAAGCAACAGGATACAGGACGAAATCGATGATTGCGGTGCCGCTCAAGGTGGGCGAGCGCATTACCGGTGTTGCACAGGTGATCAACCGTCTTGATGGCGGCCCGTTTGACCTTGATGATTTTGAGCTGTTCACCGCGCTTTGCGGCATGGCCTCCATCGCCATTGAGAACGCCAAGATGCACAGAAGCCTTATGGAGCGGCAGCGATTGGTCAAGGACATGGAATTTGCCCGTACGGTCCAGGAAAGTTTTCTCCCCCAGCAGGCGCCAGAAGTGCAGCATTACCGTTTCAGCGCTCACTATACGCCTGCTCAGGAAGTGGGCGGGGACTTT
This sequence comes from Nitrospirota bacterium, assembly GCA_043731355.1. Lineage (GTDB taxonomy): Bacteria > Nitrospirota > UBA9217 > UBA9217 > UBA9217 > GWC2-56-14. The sequence goes on along the minus strand of JAYTJE010000097.1, from coordinate 1,519 downwards.
TATGATTTCATCCGCCTGGACCGGGGACGGACCGGCATTGTGATCGGCGACGTATCCGGCAAAGGAGTGCCCGCTGCTCTCTATATGGCCAAACTCGGCAGCGATCTGCGCACCCTCGCTTTTACCGAAGGCGACCCGGCTGCAGCTCTGACCAAACTGAATGTACTGCTCGCGGAACGGAGCAGAAGGGGAATGTTCGCAACGCTTCTCTATCTCGAACTGGAAGGGGCCACGGGCCGTCTCACCATGGCGAACGCCGGACACCTGCCGCCGCTCATAAAAAAAGCGGACGGCTCGGTCAGGAAACTGCCTACGGCCGGCAGCGCTCCGCTCGGCATCCTTCCTGCTCTTTCTTTCACGCAGCAATCGGCATCTCTGCAACCGGGGGACACGATCATTTTGTATACGGACGGCATCATCGAGGCCATGAACTCCCGCGATGAACTGTATGGCTATGAACGGTTTGAAGCGCTCATTGCGGTCAGCCCCGCGGAGCCCGAGCTGCTGAAGACCGCGATCGTGGAGGAAGTGAACCGTTTTACCGGGTTGAGCCCGCAGCACGACGATATGACCCTGGTCTGCTTTGGAGCCGTGCCATGACGGAACAGGTGGCCCTTGTCGTCCCAAGCCATCCGAAATTTCTCTATATAGTGCGGAACGTCGTGTATCAGCTGGCCTTGAATGCCGGATTCAGTAAAAAGGACACGAGAAAGATCGTCCTTGCTGTCGATGAGGCCTGCTCGAACATTATTAAATATGCCTATTCGGGGGATACGACAAAGACCATTTCGATCACTATAACCAATGAATCCGGCCTTATCAGTATTCGGCTTATCGATCTCGGCAGGAAAGCCGACGCAGCAAAGATCGCTCCGCGCGAGCTCGATGATGTCCGTCCCGGCGGCCTCGGCACTCACTTCATGCGCGAGGTCTTCGACAGCGTTGTTTACGACATTGCTCAGGAACAAGGCACGGTGTTGACCCTGCTTAAGAAAAAAACGGTTTGAGTCCGGCGAATAATACCATGGGGTCAAAATGAAAGTGGACATTGTCACGGAAAAGATCGCCCTGGGGTATCTGGTGAAGATCAAAGGCGACGTGGATATGAATTCGTCAACGGACGTCCGTGAGGCGTTCGCACAGGTTTTCCGGCAGCGGTCCCCATCCATGAAAGCGTTGGTGGTGGACCTGTCCCAGGTGCGGTACATGGACAGCTCGGGTATTGCTACGCTGGTGGAGGCGCTCCAGACCTGCATGAAAGAGGGTCTGCGTCTGCGTCTGGCCGACCTGAGCTCTCCGGTAAAAGATGTCTTTGAACTTGCGAGGCTTGCGGCGGTATTTGAGATCTATCTCTCCCTGAACGATGCCATGGCAGAGCGGTGACGCTCTCCCACGGCGGTCTCGTATACATAAGCGAATGGTAACTGCTCAGGTAGCGGACATGTAGGGCAAGGCTTTAGCCTTGCATTTGTACGGTCGGTTCACGAGCGACCGCTCGAAGCAACCCTGAAGGGTTGCC
>JAYTJE010000096.1:0-33694 GCA_043731355.1 Nitrospirota bacterium | reverse complement strand
CATCAAGGCGGGCTTTTCTTGGCATGACGGAATTTTAGTGGAACAAAGTGCGCTTGTCAAGAGAAAAGCATAGATAGAAACAACGTCCCCAAAGTTTCTATGTTTCACCCTTCCGCTCCAGAAACCGCTTCAACTCTTCCCGCAACTTTTCGGGCTTTGTTATCGGCTTCGAGCATCGTTTCCCGGCGCAGAGATACACTGCTTCCTGCTTCGAATACCCCAGCTTTTTGATCAAACGGCCGTCTTCCGCGGGGGAAAGCGCTCTGATAGTCTTCTTCGACACATACACGTCACGGATCGCGGATAGGTAGGGCTTCGCTGCTTTCCCTTGTGCAATGATCGTTATTTCGATCGGGTCCCCCACGGCCCACAGAAGGGCATTGCCATAGGCCGCGGCATTCGGCGTGAAGTCCTGATAGGTCCCGCTGAGAGCCGCAAGCGCCTCATCGCGGACCTTCTTCCGGTCCTGGGTTTCCTCAAAAGGAAGCAGTTTCCCCATGAACCGGAGCGCCCGGTAATTGGCAAGATCGTCGTTTACTTTTGATAAAACTCCCGGAGCGATCGGCGCTGCGATCTTCGCGCCAAGCGACATCCGGAAGCGTTTCGCATGAGCATCATAGAACCTGGCTGTGATAAACTCGTTGATTTCCTTTGCCGCGGTCAGGTAGCGCTTTTGACCGGTTTCGGTATACAGCTCGAGCAGGGCCGAACCAGCGAGCACATTGTCGGACAAAAAACCGGCAAGATGGCTCGTCCCGTTCCGCGAGAAGTGATAAAAGCCCTTGTTTTTGTCAAACAGGTTTTTTAGCAGATAGTCCGCACCCTTTGCCGCCATGGCAAGATACTGCTTCTCACCGGCAGCCCCGTACGCCGAAACCAGGGCGCTGATCATGAGCGCCGAGGAATCAGCATACACGGTCCTGTCAACACCGGGCGCCGTCATTCCCTTCCGGTCCCGGCTTGTAGAGTACGCGTCGTCGGCATCCTGACTTCCAAAGAGCGCCCCGTTTGCCTCGTCATAGAGGTTCGCGCGCACGTAACGAACACACTTCCGGACCATTTGTTTATATTCGTCGTTGCCGAAAACCAGTGAGGCGTCGGCGTAGTTTTTGATCATGCCGGCATTCAACTCCAGCATCTTTTCGTAGTGCGGTTCCGACCAGTCCGGTTTCGTGGCATAGCGAAAGAACCCGCCATCGACATCGTCAAAGATCCCGCCTTTCGCCATACGATCGAGGGTCGTCGTCACGATCCGTTTGACCAAAAGGTCCTTTTTCTGCGCATACCGGGCGAGAAGAAAATCGATCGACTCCGGACTGGGGAACTTCTGGCCCGCGCCAAAACCGCCATGCTGTTCATCGAAGGCGTCCGCAAGGAGCTTGACGATCGCGCTCAACTCCTGTTCCCCGGGCGCGGGCGCGCCGGTTACCGGTCCTTCCGAAAGGTCGCGCGACGCAATGGCGGCCCTTTTTTCTTCGAGCCAGCCCATGATCGAACCGCGGTCGTTCCGGAAAATATCGGTGAGCTGCCGCACCCTCCCGAGCATCTCGTCCGGCGGTATATAGGTGCCTCCGGTGAGCACCTCTCCCTGGAACGTCATGATCACCGTACTGGGCCAGCCGCCCTGATTGTACAACGCGTCGATGTCGGGCCGCATGTCCGAGTCGACCCTGATGGGAATGAAATGTTCATTGATGAACGCGATAAGCTCTTCGTTCGAATAGGTGGTCTCGTCCATGACATGGCACCAGTGGCACCAGACCGCGCTGAGCGAAAGCAGAATGAGACGGTCCTGCTTCTTCGCCTCGTCCAGCGCCTCCTGTCCCCATACCCGCCAATGGATCTGGTCCGCCTTATTCGGCCGCGGCGAAAAACGGAAATCCGCGGCTGCCGCGTTCTGACTGAGAAGCATTGCGGCACAAAGGGCGGCCAGAAAATTTCTCATGGCATTCACTTCTTTCTATACCCGGTGTCAGGGGGAAGATTGGCGCGCTGCGTCATTTCCACCGCCAGCTCGTCGCATCGTTCGTTTTCAGGATTGCCGTTGTGGCCGCGCACCCACTGAAACTGCACATCATGTTTTTCGCACAGCTCGAGCAGCCGCTCCCAGAGGTCGCTGTTCTCAGCCGCTTCATCCCGGTTCCGCATCCAGTTGTTGCTTCTCCAGCGCCTGGCCCACCCCTTGGTGATGCCGTTCACCACGTACTGGGAATCACTGTACACCAGGACCGGGCATGGCCTGTCGAGGGACTCCAATCCCGTGATGCAGCCCATAAGCTCCATGCGGTTGTTGGTCGTCAGCGCGTAGCCGCCTGATAATTCCCGCCTGTCCCCGCCCCGCAGCAGGACCACGCCGTACCCGCCCGGTCCCGGGTTCTTACCGCACCCTCCATCGGCGTACAGTACCACGCGCGCTGGGGACACGACTGCCTGAAGCTCCGGGGCCGTGCCGACAGCCCGTTTTGTTCGATGGGCCGCATTTTTCCGAGCACCCGTTTCTTCAGGGAGAAACGGCATTGTTTGCTGCACTGCCGGGGCCTCGGCGCCCGGCTTTTTAAACCACGCTTCCGCTTCGGCGCGCGCGGGAAAGCTTTTGTATACCGCGCCGGCAAAGCCCTTTATTTGGGCTTCCGCGCCACGGGTCCCGAACCATTCAGTATAGATTCCCGGCCTGCGGCCTTGTGCAACTGCATAGAACTTGATCTTAGCCATAGCTGTTATCGTATCCGATCTTATACGGTTCTGTCCGTTTACTTCTGCGCGTGTCCGCCATCCGATTCATCTTCATGGTCTCCAGCGGTTTCTGCATGCTCCACTCCGCTCTTTTCCCAGGCATCGACCCAGGCTCCGGCTTCGTGGTACCACTCCTGGAAGCGGACCAGCTTGTCGCGACCCACGTAGAGCGACCGCAGATATTCCGGGGTAATGTCCGCGGGCAGGCCAAGAACCGGAAGGGTCACGACCGACTCGCGTCCCGCGCCCCCGGCTTTGATATGCGGACCGGGAGCGACGGGCATCCAGAATGCGTAGCGCGGAAGGGCTTTGCCTTTCGGCGCCCGACGGTTGGCCGGCTGAACGACCTTTGCGCCGAAATCCTTCAACAAGGCCTCAAACGCCTGTGAAGCTTTTCCTTTGAAGGTGATCACGATCGGCTCCGAAACCCCTTGCACCGCGGCAAGCACCTGCACGTGCCCCCGCATGTTCGCGCCCATAACATAGGCATGGCGCGGATAATAGGCGAGCTCGCCGCCCTGCCGTGCAAACCAGCGAAAGCGGGTACGGATCGGGGCAAGGCTTATCGTGTGCATTGTCAAAGCCGCCTCTTCCTTCCCGCTGCGGAACATCATCCGCTCCTTTGTCCAGCCGGGGAAAGAAGAGCCCTCGGACAGATACTTTTCCGGCAGCACCACACCGCCGGAGAATTGCACTCCCCCGAGGGCCTTGAGCGCCTGCTGCCCGTTGTGCCACTGGGCCACGGGGTACACAGGAACGAGCTGTTCGGACGCGTTTGGGTCCACGACGTCGTAATCAAAATCGGATACGGTCATAACTCCTCCTTTGGCAATGCTATTCACCGGAAGGCTGGGCATCATCCTGAGCGTATTAGCTCTTTCACTCCACATGAATCCCAATTAACGCCGTTGTCACCCTCGCTCTTTTCTGTCGATCCGGTATCCACTCAAGAATAACGCCCTTCATCATTTCATCGAAATGCGACTGAAGTCTGGTGATATCAAGATTAACAAAGGAGGCCGGCTTAGCAACGTCATTGGTTTTTGTCCACTCAATGCGCTCACAGACTTCGATATTCCCTTCCGGAACACCCCGTAGCGTAAGCACACGAGCGTTTGCATGTCCGGGTTTATCTTCATAGCGAACAAGATAACGAGCGTAGATCACCCCTTCGCTGCCCACCTGTGACACCTCGCCGCTAAAGCCCGGCTCGATCACTTCTTTCAGAAGAGCATCTACAAGCGGGTGTCCGATGCCGCCCAATTCGCTTCCTCGGCTCCTAAGAGACAACGCGCGATCAAAGCATACATTCTCGTAGCGCGGCGCAAGATGGTAGCGGCGCTGCAACACCTCAGGAACATGGAACGTCCAGAGCTCACCGACCGGCATCGCCGTGCCTCCGAGACGAAGAATAGTGCTGCGCACCCACTGTCCCAGCTCTTCCAATGTATGCCTGCCTTCGATACGCCGATAATTTTCCAGGTTAAATTGCGTCAAATCCTGAGAAAGCGCACTAAGGGCTTCCCGTGCACGGTTTGCTTCCCGGAGCATTTCTACCATATCCTGCTCAGTCTGCTTATAATCCCGCTCAACCAAGGCCCGTTTAAACAATTCCTGATAATCCGGGCGACTACCCAGCAGGCCAAGAATCTCACTCCGAAAATCTTCTTTTACCTGCCCCTGCTCATCCACCTTGCCGATGGAATGGGCGATCTCCTGAAGTTTGAAGTCAAGCATATCATAAATGCGCTCTTCCACCGTGTCGTCTGCGAAAAGGTTGTACACCTGCACGGTCTCAAGTTGGCCGTATCGATGAATCCGTCCTATGCGCTGCTCAACAGCCATAGGGTTCCAGGGAAGGTCGTAATTAAACAGTATCCTGCCGATTTGCAGGTTGATGCCTTCGCCGCCCGCCGATGTGCAGATCAGAAAACGCGCCCCGTTCTCTTTCCAAAAAGCTTCCATGGCAGATATTTTGTCTTCCAGCGGGCCGCCCTTTATGTTAGCGATGAAACCGTGCCCGAAGATGCGGCCAAGCTCCTCGGAAAGGAAATCAAGCGTGTCACGATACTGCGTGAAGATCACGAATCGCTCAGCCGGGTTGTTCCGTGAAAGATCGCTTATCGCCCGTACCAGCGTTTCGAAGCGGCGATCTGTGCCGTCCGGCACGTGACTGACCAGGTCCCGCACTTTCCGTATCTCATCCGGGATATCGGTCTCTGCGAATACCCCTTCTTCGCCTTCTTCATCACCATCAAGCGACCAGTCGGTTGTCTCGGTTTGCTCTTCACGTTTCTGTAAGCGCCGCCTGATGCGGCCCACATAAGCCTCGGCATCTGTGTTCGTCGCAGAGCTTTCCCCGAGGATCGCCCGGGCTACTGCCAGCATCTCATCCTGGATGCGCATGATCTCTTCTGCAAAGGATGCCGCTTTCGCGGGCGTCTGCGCGCTCCGTCGCCGCGTTTCCAGTTCCAGTTGCTTTCGTACGAGCAAGACCAAGAGCCGCCGCCGCAGGGCCTGGCGAATTGCTCTGGGGCTGGACGACATGATTTTCTGGAATGTGGTCATCACAAAGCCGATCGCTCGTTGTTGATTCGTTGTCCGCTTCTGACCGATCCCCGCCGCACTATAGCCTTCGCGCAGATACTCACTCAATTGATCGTAGAAATGCCGCTCACGAGGGGCAAGTGAAAATCGCTGAGTTTGTACCTGGCGTTTACGGAAGATTGGCGCACCGGAAGAATCGGTCACTTCACGCTTGGTGCGACGGATCATGACACGGTTCAAGAGACCCATTCGGTTATTGACTGCCTCCGGATCGGCAAACAGTTGGTCATCGAGTATCTGGATCAGGGACCAGAACTGAAACGCGTTGCCCTGGTGCGGCGTCGCGGATAGGAAGATGAGGTCGCGGGTGTGATTTCGCAAGGCTTCGGCAAGCTTGTAGTTTTGAGTCGTCACTGTCTTTTTGCCGCTCTTTGTGCGCGATATATGGTGCGCCTCGTCCACGATCACCAAGTCCCACGGCGCTGCTGCAAGCATCCTCTGCATCCGGCGCGGAACCTTAAGTGTGTCGATCGAGACGATCACCTGATGGTGACGCTCCCATGCAGCCGAGCCGTGATCCTGAAAGTCCCGCCCCAGAATATCGAAGTGCATCCGGAAACAACTTTCCAGTTCCCTGCGCCAGTTTTCCACCAACCCCGCAGGAGTTACGATCAGAATACGCTCTACGTCTTTGCGCGCGATCAGCTCGCGGATCAGCATCCCCGTTTCGATGGTCTTCCCGAGGCCGACTTCATCTGCGATAAGCATGCGGCGGGGAGACTGACTGACGAGGTCGTGGACCATAAGAATCTGGTGCGGCAGCAGATCCACCCGGCTTGAGGAAAGCTCACCGCCTGTGTTCGCGTAACTCATATCAAGGGCCATCTGCTTAATACGATAGTCCCGGGGATCGTCAAAGCTACCAGCTGCAAGCCGCTCCCACAAGTCCGCGGCCTTCTCCAGCCATTCAATAGGCAGATTTTCTACTCGTTCGCCCTTTGCGGTCTTAAAGAGCACCTTGGCCTGATAAACGCCTAACTCTTCGGAGACGCGTATTACTTCTCCAACACCCCACTCCGGATGGGTCTTAACGCGAACCTTGTCGTCGCGATTGATCGTTATATATGGTGTACTCGTCTCACTCATGTTAAATTAAACCCCACTGGATAATATTCATTTCCGGCTCGGTCCACCTGCTTTTTCGGCGAACCGAATATATTCCGTAGCGAGTAGCGCTCCTGTCCGACTTCAAACCAGAAATCGTCTGCCTGGTTCAGCTTCCATTTGAAAACAACCTGAACATGGCCACCCATCCTGCTATTCAGTTCATTTGCCTGAGATACCAGAATGCTGTGAATATACGAAGACACATCATTTCGGTTTCCCGCCGCCGCAATGAGCACCTCTTCAACACCTTCTATCATGATCCGGTAACCACGGAGAAAATGAAAAGGTTCCTCTCTTAGAGCCCTCAAATAATCAAGAAATCCCATCCGCACTTCATTCGGCGGGAAGCCGTCGCTTTTCTGAGGTTGCAGAAAGCGCTTTTCCAAGAGAATATACCCCGGCATCAGATCGCCCCCCCATGGCGCAACAGAGGCGCGCCTTCTATGACCCTGATCACCCGGTCGATTGCGCCTTCCCAATCCGACCGAAGCTGTCGCACATATCGCAAACCGGCAAGAATTTCAGAACGCCTGGCGTCGAACCGTTCGAGCCACGGAAGAACACTCTCTCCTGCATCTGACAATGCGATAAGAGCATGCAGCAGGTCTACGAGCAATATCTTCTCGTTATTCTTCACCAATTCTCCTTTGAACATTTCTGCCTGAGTCGTACTCGTTTCAGCTCTGAGTATTTCCAGGACCGCTTCCAAACGTTCCTTCGGCTGCTTGACCTCGTATGTGCGCCCGCGACCCGTGCGACCTCGAATGATAAGACCGGCCTTTTTCAGGTCATCGGTACTTACTTGAAGCGCCCGAGTGCTCTTGCTGATCTTATCCACGTTCACTTCGCGCCGATGTTCGGCCAGCAGCCGCAGCCAGGCATAGGTGAGGGAATCCACTTCTTCCAGTTCTGGCGGCATAGGCCGTTCGCGTGTAACGAGCTGGTCAACAATGCTGCTGATATCCTGGAGCGCTTTATGAAGCGGGTAGGTCTTTCCTTCGTGGTCCAGCACCTGGTCATAGTGCGCGCTGTAAAGCTCCAGACATTTGCCGATGCAGATCAACCTCACATCCGGCTCCGGCAGGGGTTTGTTTCCATAGCGCCCGGCCTCGATAGCCGAAAGCTCCGCCCGTGCGAGTCGGCGAACTTCTTGTCGGATTCCCGCCCAGGACCGCGATGTTGGATCTTCCTTGCGTTTCCGGCAGACGTGAATAAGGTCGTATGAAATGTTTTCTTTATCCATCAAGTGGAGGGATGATTCCGCTTCACTATGAACCGGGTAAACTGCGGCAATTTCAAAGCCCGTATCGCACAAAGACTGGAGCAACCCTTCCCACACTGTTCCTGCCTGGTCAGTATGATGGAATGTAAAAATCAAAAGCCCCACGTTCGGCAACTGATCATGAACATGCTGAAATACCGCGGTGAGCCCGCTATAAAAATCGGCCCGGCTTTTTCCGCGTGATCGATTTTCGACAACCTCTTCCGTTTTTGGAGTATACTCCGGCGCAAACCAAGAGTAATGGTCTTTAAGTGCCAGCCGCAGCCAAACATAAAAAAAGTCGGCGAGTTCAGAGTAATTAACATTGCCAACGTAAGGAGGATCAGTAATAACAATCGTGGGAGGTTCCGATGATACTTCTGCTGAATTTGCGCAATACAACATACGATTTGCATCCGTTAATTTATCGGTTTTAATTTTAACGCGTTGCTCGTCATCAATATTCGCTTTGAAGTCCCACCCTGCTGTTTGGTATTCAACACCGCCAACTACGAGTCCGTATTCGGACAAAAAGGATCCAGCGGCGATACTCGGCAAACCGAAGACATTATTTTCCGCTGTTGTGATTTTTGTTTGAAAGTCGTGTCGTGCAAATACACCCTCAGCGGTCAGGCTGCCTACTGCAGAACGAGATACACGGTGGCGCGTAAATAAATTATTAGCTTCCAGCGCATTTGAGTATGCACACAACAGCATCTCCCTCTGCTTCTTGTCATTCTCAGCCATGATGCCTACAAGCAATGTTGAAAGCGCAAGGAGTTGGCGCGTCCCAAACATATCATGCCAATAATTGTAGTGATGTTGAAGCAATCGCGCGGTTTCTGCCCCATCTGGAATAGCACTCTTGGGATATGGCAGGCCTGCTCTATTCTCCCCCCACAATCGCTCCGCTTGTTGTAAACGCGCCTGGTCGGACGCTGACCAACGCTTAAAGAACTTGCCATTTTTAGGGAAAAGTAATTTCTTCATTTCATCATTAGATAAAGCACTTGCTGTTTGTGACGAAGCGTCGAACATTGTTTGCTGACTATCATCTACCTCTTCAACTGGCAAGACATAGGCTTGAAGAGCATATGGACGAACTGGCAACCGGCGGTCCTGCGGTAGCAGACGAATGCTTTCAATAATCCTATCCTTGTTTCCGCATCGGCACTGGAAGTAACCCTTCTCAGGCAAATTTCCCTTACTCGGATCATAGTTGTGCTTGCAAACTGGGCAGGTTACCTCACCCTCGGGTAAAGGACCACGCCATTGCCATATCGCTTCGCAGGATGGACAGAGCAGCACAGAGAGCGGCACCTTTTTTCGTGCTTTTTTCTTATCCCAAGGAACTCTTGCCTTGAAATCTTTTTCACAATGTGGGCAAGCCAGCATTACGAGGCTGTCATTTGATTTTTTCGTAGGCTTGGGCGGCTCGATCGTATATGTCCATTCCGTAGTCGGCCGTCCCTCTCCACCGGACCCGCGAGAGCTGTTGACCATCATTCCTGGCTCTGCGATAAGTGAAGCAACATCAACTTCCCAATCAAATGTTTTTTTACATTCTGGACACTTTGTGTCGCGATGATATCGAACTGAAACGGTCTTTGCTGCAACGAGGTAATCCTTGAACAGCGGGACTTCCTTTTTGCAGGTGGGAATTGTACAAATCGCGTACTTTACCCAGAAAGTATAGATCACGTCTGCATCAAAGCCAGGCGCGATTTCAGTCTTATAAAGATCGAGAAGTGTTTCTCGAAGAGGTTTGTCATCGTTCCAGGTCACCGGTCTCGTTGCCAACCGATCAAATGCAGCCTTGAGCGCGTCGATCTCCACAGGCTCCACTTCAGTCTTAACGATGAACCACGCTACCGGATTGAGGTCAATGCCCACGACCTTGCAGCCAAGCCGCAGCGCCTCCACCACCGTCGTTCCGCCGCCCATGAACGGATCGAGCACCACCTTACCCGTCGTATCCGGATCTTTGCTGTGGTCTTTGTAGAATTCCGCCATGAGATCGACAGGTGTACCGTCTTCTTTATACGCAGGCTTGAGCGCTCCCAATAGTATCGCCCGAAACACGCACGACGCCCGACGCGCGAACCACTTGTGCATCTGATAGATCGGTTTGAAACTGTTCCTCTCCGGCTCGGCGAGACGGTTTATCTCGACGATGGGAAAGCCAACCTCGATGGCGCGGGGGATTGGCTTACCGTCTTGTTGTGGCGATACTATGTTAGCAATGCTGTTTGTCATATTGAGAAATGCATACCTTTAGACGCAGTGTTGTAGTATTAAAATAGTCGTAGCTGCTTGTCCTCAATCTGCTTAATAATCTTTAAAAACTCATGTGTGTCGAGGAAGTAATTTGGATAGGCACGTTTGAGGGCTTCGACTGAATCTGTAGAAACGAGCACTGCTTGCTGTTGGCTTCCGTCAACTATTTGTTCCTCTGCCTTCAGATAATCAGCGGTGGCCTCATTCAATCTTTCTTTGCTATAGGCACGATACTGCACACTTCTCTTTACAGGATCAAGAACTATCAGATAATAGCTACCACGCCTTTTATCAGTATGAATCGCATTAACAGCAATACTATACGCGCGCAGGTTCTCGTGAACCTTCAGCTGCTTTGTTTTATCAGCAACTGCCTGATATGTTTCATCTCGCGTCATTGATTCGTATCCCGGCACAAGTTTTCTCTTTTCCAAATGAGCAAATGCAGAACCGGCAAGAGCGAAAAAATTCAGCCAGTCCTCTGGTCCCTCACTTGACTTTAAGGCATGGTCAATAAATGTTCCCATTGTTTCAACCGCTGTAGCCCAAGCATGCTGAAGCCGAGTTCGTATCTGCAATTCCAACATTAAGCCATTATACTCAGGTGTTTTCGGTCGATAGTACTTATAAACGAGATGGACACTTCGATAGCCCGAAGATTTTGGATCGCTAATATAGTCCTTTTCATTAATCAGCTGATGTTGAAAATGGCTCGTTTTATAGCTTTTATATAATGCATCTACCTGTTTCAAATTACTTACAACGGCACGCAAACCACCAATGTCTTGCATTTGAGAAAGCTTCATCGTATTGAATCTTCTGAGCTTATCAATGATAGAGGGGATGCGTTTTAATCTCTGCGAAACTAACGCCTTATTATCAATTGGTAGAAGTTTTTTCCGTACTGTGGCTTGAAAGGTATTGATCGGATAACTATGGCGAGATCGCCAGCTACTGAGCACTTCGGCCGCCCAAAATGTGGCCTGACGCGAACTCGTTGGGTCCAGCAGGATACCCCCCGCTTTGTTTATATCATTCTTAGAATATGGTAAATTGTTATTGTTCATTTTAATGGGTTTCTATTTCCCATTGTCATTCCGACTTGTCCGGAATCCTTCCTGCTTTTTAAGAAAGATTCCCGACGCGCTTCGCTTGCGGGAATGACAAACAAGGGCGTTTATTCATTCGGACGGTCATTCCGGATTTTGTCCTCGCTTCGCGAGGATCAGTCCGAAAACCCTCCTACAAGATTTTTGTATAAATCCTGCATCGACGGATTACTTTGCCTGATCATTTCTATTTTGCCCTGCCTGCTCATATTCTTAATCTGCTTCTCTCGAATAATGGCATTTCGGCTGTCTCTACAGAACTCGTAATAGACGAGCCTATGAAGGAAGTACCTCGCCGTAAAGCACTCGGGCTTGAGGTTGTTCTTATGCTCGTAGACTCTTCGGATAAGTTCGCTTGTCACACCCACATACAGGGTCGGCCTCGCATTCGCCATAATGTAAACAGCAAAGAGTTTTTCCATTGTCCATCACGGCAACTGAATGATTCCGCACAAGCGGAATGATAACCAAAAATGATTCCCGACAAGCGGGAATGACGGCTTTAGAGGCGTAAATCCGTTGGATAATGGACCGCAACCTCCTTCACGCCATGGAATGCCTTATCACTCGACACGAGCACATCCGCTTTCAGCCGTAGCGTCACTGCCAGCACAACCGCGTCATTCGTGAGAAAACCGTACTTCTCCTGCATCGTGAAAGCGGTCTTCGTTAGATCCTCCAGCGTGCAGGCCGCGAACCCAAGTCCAAGCTCCACAAGCGCGTTCACTTTGGCCCGGTAAAGACTCAAGCCTTTAATAACCTCAGGCTTTGATGCAAGGCGCAGCGCCGGTTTTCCTTCCGCGATGAGCCCTTTCATCATTGCCTCAGCGAGCATCAGCTTGTGCGTCAACTCCTGCCATACTGTCTGCGGCAGAACACCGGAAAGCTCGCCCTGGGCGCAGCGGCGGATAAATCTCTGAGCCTGACCGGAGACGTTTTGTTCCGCATAGAGAAGAACATTCGTATCGATCACACAGAGACTGCCGCTCGGGATATCATCGAGATTTATAGATCCCACGCATCCTCCTCCAGAACCGCCTTGAACTGAGCATTGGTAAGCTTTATCGGCCGGTCACAAAAAAGCTGATATGCCGCATCACGCTTTGCCGGATCGACAGCTTGAGGTGATAGGTATGTTTCAAGCGCGTCCTGGATCACATCGCTCAGAGAACGCCCTTTATCTACCGCGTAGCGTTTGGCCCGCCGCAGCACGTCTTCTTCCAATAGTGTTCCGACTTTCTGTTTCATACTACACCTCCGTTAATTCACCGGCCCCAGCACGATCCACGGCGTGAGCATTTCCATGAGCGTCAATGCTCCATGCCGATATACGGACTGCGCGCCTGGCCCTGAAAATCGATTATGACCGCGTCCTGCGAGCACTGCCAATCGCTTGGCAGGATCGACCCAAAGGCCGTCCCCTGTTTGCGGTAAAAATTCATTCGACTCAAAATAGCGAAACCGCTTTCCTCCGAGTTGTCCGTCTACGCCCTTCATGCCGGGATCGCTCAAACCGGGACCGAGGAATACGTAACCGTGGTCGCTCGTAACAAGCACTTTTCGATCAGGCGGCACTGCCTGGACAGTGCGCTTCCATGCCTGCTCCAAGCCGTCCCAAATACCGTCGAACATCGACTCATCTGTGGCCGTGCTGTCGGTATAGCGCTGGTCCGGGAACCGGGACCAGAGAAGCAGCGATTCTTCACCGTCATTGATCGTATGATGGTCGTTTGTCTGACCGAAGTAGTAACACCGGATGTTCCTTTGCTTCAATTCCCCGCGACCGGTGAGCTGCGAAGGTCCGATATTCTGCGGCAGACCCAGGCCCAGACGCTCGGAAATGAAATACTCAGTCTCGCTCGGCACGGCAGCGCGACTGCAGCCGCTTTCCAGAACTTCGCGCCGCGAGTCCTTTGCAAGAGTGATGAGCCGCGGCATTTCCCTGAGTGAGCAACCATCTAATATCACGACAGCGCTCTTCTGATTCTGCCCAAAAAAGGAAGCAACTGTTCGCTCCTCCGAAGGCACCGTAGCAAGTTCATCAAAGAGCGATGAAGCAGAGGTTCGTAATATATTTTCCCGCTCGTTCACCAGTTCTTCGCCATGCCTCAAATAGTCCTTGGGGGAATTCTCCGAGTCAGCAAGCGCTTTTTGCGACCACACCTCATTCATCAGCCATTTTTCAAGACCCGGCAGGCGCGATCCAGGTTGTGTGAGGCGATCGATCAGATCGCGATCCAACGCAGCGGCTTTCATAGCGACGCGTCCTCCCTGTTCCTGCGGCCTTCGTTCTGGATCTCGACGCTGAATCGCGCCGTGTAGCTTGCACTATTCAGGTTCGGCAATTTTTCACAATGCTGTTCCAGCACCGCCTTGGCCATCGGTCCGGGAACCACGATATCAAGCTGTACGCTTACATCTCCGGGCCCGGACAGCGCGCCGCGATATGCAGCCGGCAGGCCGGACAGGTCCTGACCACGATAATCCGCGAATATTGTGAAGCGCACCGTTCGTATGACCGGATCATTCATATCAGTAAGCCGGGCAGCAGTCTGTTGACGAAGCTCACCAAGACTGCGGCAAGACGGCGTGCTTCTCTCTTCAACTGTGATCGCCGGGGTAGAACGTGATTGTTCTCCCGCACCTTCTTCCGTCGTTGCGGGCTGCGCCGTCTCAACGCCGGCGGCAGCGGGCATTGGAGAACCGGGCTGCGCCGGAGATTCGGACCGGTCAGATGGCGCCTGCCAAGGCGGACTGAGTACGGCCTGACTCAGTTCGGAATCCGTAAGCGATACACGTTCACCACAGAAGTTCCCCCTGGGATGTTGGAGACCAATAACGGGATTACGTTCTGCTGCAAGGGAGCGCAATATCTCTGTTACCACGGTTACTGTCAACGGGACGGGATAGCCCAGGGTGTTCCGGTATGCACGTTCAATCTGTTCTACTTTCTGATTAAAGAAGCTCGGCAGGTTCCGGCGAAGATGCTCTTCTATAAGCGACGGAGGGAAAACCTGAGACCGGAGATAATTAAGCACTTCCTCTTTGCTGCTTGCCTGCCCCAGGCCTTCCTCCTCGAACTGTGCCTGGGAAGCCTGATCGCCCCAGCGTTCTATCCTGATGTACAGTAATCCCGCTGATTTCAGCGTGCGCTGTATCTGCTGTACCTGTGCTCGTTCGATCTGTTCGAATTTTGTTCGGCGCTCGGCGTTCGTAGATGATGCGGCAAGCAGCCTGGCCGCCTTCAGGCGCTTGGCGAGCGCCAGAAGATCAGGGCTCGTAAGGTGGTCCACCCTCGGGTCGCGCGGCTCAAGCAGAAGCACCTGATTTCGCAGCTCCAGTCCCTGATAGAGAGCGAATCGCTCAGCCTGAGACAACCGGCGCGGCGCTAAGACGTAGCGCTGCCCGTGCCTGGAGAAACCCTGCAGCATCACCTTTGCCTCTTCCAGATCACGGTAAATGACGGTCTGATGATTTTCCCGAAAGACCTCCTGCAGCCAGAGCAGAATGATCTGATCGCGCGCGGTATCATCACCGTGCCGCATTGCATCCAGCTCGACCTTGGCGAATTCGTTTTCCACACCGTCGAAAAGGAAACGGCCTTCGCGCTCGTGGAAATAGGTGCCGTACCTTTTGAATGCCTCGACCCCGGCATAATACTGGTTCGGATCATCGCCGGGCTTGACCACATGCCGCACAAGCTCGTCGGTCGTCATGCCGACAGAACGGCCGCCCGGCACCAGGCTCGCCAGCAAGACCGCCGATGCAATGGCTTCCGCATACGGCTGTGCGGCAAGGTCGCGATAATTACCCGCAGCAGGATTAATCAGTGCTCCGGCAGGGTCGAGATCGGAGAGACGGTCTGCGCAAACCGGATCGGTTACGCGACAATGGGATGCGGTCATCAAATAGGAACCTTCGGGAGTTGCGTCCAGCATGGCGCCGAGCAGGCCTAACGCGCTTCGTGTTCCCTGAAATCCACCGCTTTCCGTTATTCGCTCAAAGACCAGCTCTATCAGATCAGGAAGGAACGGGAAGGACTCCTCCATGCGGCCGACGTAGCCATCGGGCACTTCCATCCCGAAGCGACGCCACGTGTTGATGTATGACTGGATAAGTGCGCGTGCAGCCTCTTTGTCATAACTATCGGCATTTTTGTACAGCCGGTGTCTGACAATGGATGCCCGGTCCTGGGGTTTGCGGAAATGCAATTCTATTCTCTGCGTCCGCTTGAGAGTAGAGCCCGGTTCCTTGTTGCCGTCGTAAACAGCAGCAAAGAGCGTTAAGTGACTTCCCTCACGACCGGCCTCTTCGCTCAGCATCTGCAGGAAAGCAATATTTTGGCTGCGCTTGGTCGCGTCGGGTATGATATCGATGCCCCGTTCCAACTCGTCAAGGATGAGAACCAGATGGCAGTCCTTGATCGCAGTCCGGAAATCATCGAGGTCAGGTGCGCGCTCGCCGCTCCATGTTGTTTTAAGCCGCTGCCCGATCAGCATCCAAAGCGCATCGCCAGGCATAGACTGATCAGTAAATTTGTGAACGATTACTTCGGGGTTCTCCGGCGGTGTCCAGTCGTAGCCGGCTTTTGCAGTCCAGGCTTTCGCTTCCGGGAGGCTCTTGAAGAGATGATAACCTAAAAGGAGTGTGTGGGATTTTCCGAGACCCTTGACCGCTTGGGCCAGGACGGTCCCGGGACCAGCCCCCTCTTTGAATCTCCTGCTGAGTCCCTTGAGAACCTTGTGAAGGTCTTCGGAAAGATACGTGAGCTCGAAGAATCGTTGGGCACTGCGTTCAAGACTATCCGCCGGTCCCGAACGAAGACGTTCAAGATCGATAACACCATCGAGAGATTCGGTTGATTGGTATCTGCGTTCTATCATGCAGGAAGAATAACACAGAATTCTTGACGTGTCAAGAATATATATGCCTATTTTTCATATATTTGTTTTTATAGATTTTTAAATCTGTCGTACATTAGCACAGGAAGTTTTCCTAAGAGAAAGATGTCTGTTATGGTCATAACCTTGGCGTAGCGCGTACTGTCATCGAAGCTTCCGCCGAAGGCTGGCTTCGTCCAGTACACCTAATACACCTAACCGAAAGAAGCGCGAAACCGTAAAAACTGAGGATTCACCGCAGGTACTGAGACACCGAGAAGATCGTCCTAAATCAAGGGCAGTTTTCTGTGTCGCTGCGGCTCCGCAGTTAAATCCGACTTATTGTGAGTCCATCAATCACCAGCGTAATTTTTTCTTGTCCAGCGCTTTCGATTCTTGTATAGTGATAGCTATTCTTATGAAAAATACAGTCAAAGATATAATAAAGCTCATCAAACCGCAGGTACGCAAGCTCGCGGCCTATCATATCGACGAAACGCCCTGCCGCATCAAGCTCGACGCCATGGAAAACCCGTTTTCCCTGCCGCCGTTGGTGCGGCGCGAAATGGCGAAAGCCGTAAACAGCGCGTCGATCAACCGCTATCCCGACCCCTCGGCAAAGAAGCTCACCAAAGCGATCGCCGAGCTCTGGGGCATAAGGCCCGCCACCATGATCCTCGGCAACGGCTCCGACGAGCTGATCCAGGCGATCCTGCTCGCCTTCGGCGGCCCAACGCTGATCCCGGTGCCGACCTTTGCCATGTACGACCTCACGTCGCGGGCGCTTTCGCAAACGGTCGTGACCGTGCCGCTGGATAAGAACTTTGAGCTCGATGCGGATCTGCTGCTGGAGAAGGCAAAAACGAGCAAAGCAAAGGTCATTTTCCTCGCCTGCCCGAACAATCCCACGGGAAACCGGTTCTCGGACAAGGCGGTGCGTAAAATACTGGACAGTGCCGATGCCGCCGTGGTGCTCGACGAGGCCTACTTCAGCTTCTCCGGCAGGAGCTATCTTCCGCTCTTGAACAAATATTCGAACATGATCGTGCTGCGCACCCTGTCGAAGATCGGCTTTGCCGGCCTCCGCATCGGCGTGCTCGCGGCATCGCCCGCGATCATCGCGGAGCTGAACAAAATACGGCTGCCCTACAACATCAACACCCTGTCCCAGGTTGTTGCGGTTGCGGCCTTAAAGCACACCACCATCATCGAACGCCAGATTTCCCTGTTGATTTCAGAGCGTGAAAACCTCTATAATGCGCTGGCGCGGATGAGGGGCGTCACGGCCTACCCGTCCGAAACGAACTTCATCCTGTTCAGGACCGCGACCGATGCGACGCAGGTCTATGGAAAGCTGAAGAAGGCCGGCATCCTTATCAAGAACCTGAACAGGCCCGGTCCGCTCAAGAACTGTTTGCGCGTGACCGTCGGAACAAAGGAAGAGAATAAAGAGTTTATAAAAACATTAAAGAACGTTTTAGACACTGATTAACACAGATTCTTTATGATACAGCATTCGGATGTATCATACTTTTCAGTGTAGATCAGTGTCAAAAAGGATTTACGATGAATCGCAAAGCAACGATCGACCGCAAGACCAAAGAGACGGACATCAAGATTTCGCTGAACCTCGACGGCACGGGCGTCTACAACATCAAGACCTCGGTGCCATTCATGGACCACATGCTCTCGGCCGTTGCAAAGCACGGTTTCTTCGACCTCACGATCAAAGCCAAAGGCGACATCGAGATCGACGATCACCATACGGTCGAGGACCTGGGCATCGCGTTCGGCCAGGCGCTCAAGAAAGCGCTGGGCGACAGCCGCGGCATCCGCCGCTACGGCGATGCGACCGTCCCCATGGACGAGACCCTGGCGCAGGTGGTCATGGACCTCTCGGGCAGGCCGTTCCTTGCCTATCAGGTGGAGCTCCCGAAGAAGTACAAGCTCAAGGACTTCGACCCCGGACTTGCCGAGGATTTTTTTCAGTCCGTTGCGAACCATGCCGGCATGAACCTGCATATCCGCCTCCATTACGGCCGCGACGTCCACCACATGCTCGAAGGCATCTTCAAGGCCTTCGGCCGCGCCCTGGACCAGGCCACCAGCCTCGATCCGAGGATCAAGGGCGTGCTCTCGACGAAAGGGAGAATCTAAGTCGGAGAATGGTGAAGGGTGAATAAGTTCTCAGGGGATAGATCATTCTCTGATTCACTATTCACTATTCTCCCATTCACCGCTTCTCTATCAATATGATCGCCATCATCGACTACGGAATGGGCAACTTGCGCAGCGTTCAGAAGGGCTTTGAGCGCGTGGGCCGCGAAGCCGTGGTCACGAGCGACGCAAAGACGATCCTGAGCGCGGGCAAGGTCGTGCTGCCCGGCGTGGGCGCGTTCCCGGACTGTATGCGGAATCTTGAGCGGAACGGCCTGATCGACGTCGTGCACCAGACCATCAAATCCGGCAAACCCTTTCTCGGCATCTGTCTCGGACTCCAGCTTTTGTTTACCGAGAGTGAAGAGTTCGGGCTCTCGAAGGGACTTGATATCATCAAAGGCCGGGTCGTGAGATTCAAGATTCAAGATTCAACACTCAAGGTGCCGCACATGGGCTGGAATTCCATATCGATCAAACGGCGGGCGCCTGCCCTGGCCGACGTGCCGGACGGAAGCTATGTGTATTTCGTACACTCCTTCCATGTCGTGCCCGAGGACAAAAAGGTTATCGCCACGACCACGGATTACGGCATGGAGTTCGTGTCGAGCATCTGGAAGGACAACGTCTTTGCGGTCCAGTTCCATCCTGAGAAGAGCCAGACGCTGGGACTGTCGATATTGAAGCGCTTCGGAGAACAAAAGTCGTAGAGCCACAGATAAAGTAACAAGACCTTTGACACGGATTTACACGGAAAAAAGCTCTGAAGATTCATGATACGGCAGTAGCTTTATCCGGCCTCTTCATAATTCAAATCCGCCCTTATCCGTGTCAAAGACTTTTTAGCTCGTTTATTTTTGTGAGGTTTTCATGCTTATCATTCCCGCTATCGATCTCAAAGAAGGAAAATGCGTCCGGCTCGAACAGGGGCTCAT
This sequence comes from Nitrospirota bacterium, assembly GCA_043731355.1. Taxonomy (GTDB): domain Bacteria; phylum Nitrospirota; class UBA9217; order UBA9217; family UBA9217; genus GWC2-56-14. Next base: position 14,628 of record JAYTJE010000096.1, on the reverse strand, counting down.
GGACAAGGCCACGGTCTACTCCGACGACCCAGGCGTCACGGCAAAACACTGGGAAGCGCAGGGCGCGGAGCTGCTGCATGTCGTTGACCTGAACGGGGCCTTTGCCGGCGTTCCGAAAAACCTCGACGCCATCAAGGCCATCCGGGCCGCTATCAAGATCCCGATCGAAGTGGGCGGAGGCATCCGCGACCTCGCAACGATCGAGACCCTCGTCGGAATCGGCATCGACCGGATCATTCTCGGCACCGCTGCCATCGAGAACCCCGCGTTCGTGGGCGAGGCATGTAGGAAGTTCCCTGACAGAATCATCGTCGGCATCGACGCAAAGGAAGGGCTGGTGGCGATCAAAGGCTGGGCGGAAGTCACCAAGGTGCAGGCCGTGGACCTCGCCAGACAGATGCAGGATTACGGCGTTATCGCCATCATCTACACCGACATCAAACGGGACGGCATGCTCTCCGGTCCGAACATCGAAGCAACCAAGTCGCTCGCGGAAGCGCTCACCATCCCGGTCATTGCCTCGGGCGGTGTGCATACCATGAAAGACATAGAGAACCTGCTGACCGTCAGGCATTCCGGCGTATCCGGGGTGATAACCGGAAAAGCGATCTACTCGGGCTCGCTCGACCTGAAAGAAGCGATCACCTTCGTCAAGATGAACGACAATCGCTGCGCACGGTAGAACGAAAAAGTTCAAAAGGTTCTTAGACACGGATTTACACGGAAAAAAGCTCTGAAGGGTCATGATACGGCAATTGCTTTATCCTGCCTTTTCCTATTTCAAATCCGCCTTTATCCGTGTCAAAGGATTTTTCCATATTTCTGTACTGATTACGGTTTCATTTATTCTCTGGAGTGTTCATGCTGACCAAACGCATCATCCCCTGTCTCGACGTGAAAGCCGGCCGCGTGGTAAAAGGCGTCAGCTTCGTGAACCTGCGCGACGCCGGGGACCCGGTTGAGATCGCCAAAGCCTACGACGAACAGGGCGCTGACGAACTGACCTTTCTGGACATCACGGCCTCGCACGAGGAGCGCGGCATCATCCTCGATATCGTGCGACGCACCGCGGAGCAGGTTTTCATGCCGCTCACGGTCGGCGGCGGAATCAAGGTGCTCGACGATATCCGCAATCTGCTTCTTGCCGGGTGCGACAAGGTCTCGATCAACACCACCGCGGTCCACGACCCCGAGTTCATCAAAGCAGCCTCGAACCGCTTCGGCAGCCAGTGCATCGTCGTCGCCATCGACGCCAAGCAGGTGATGGCGCACGACCCCGGCTTCAAATCGCCGCTAAAATGGGCCAACGACCCAAAGTATAAATCCCTTCTTCTTGTCAATTCCGAATTCCGCATTCCGAATTCCGCATTGCAGTGGGAGGTCTACACCCACGGCGGCAGAAAGCCCATGGGGATCGACGCGGTGGCCTGGGCGCGGATGATGGCGGAGTACGGTGCGGGCGAAATTTTGCTCACGAGCATGGACCAGGACGGACAGAAGAACGGCTACGACCTGGCCTTGACGCGCGCCGTCGCCGAGGCGGTCTCGATCCCGGTCATCGCGTCAGGCGGCGTGGGCAACCTCGAACATGTGTATCAGGGATTAACGACAGGAGAGGCTGATGCTGCGCTGGCTGCTTCGATCTTTCACTTCAAGGAATACACCATCAGGCAGGCAAAAGAATATCTGAAGAAACGCGGTGTGCCGGTGCGGTTGTAGCTTCGTTCAATTCAAATAAGAGGTAAGGTTCTTCTCACTTCTCACTTCTTACCTCTCACTTCTTACTTCTTTAAAACTTATACCCCCCCAAATACTTGCAAACGGTCTTGATCAGCTCGGTCTGATTGACCGGCTTCGTGAGATACCCGTTCGCTCCGAGTTCCATCCCCCGCTCCCGGTCTTTTATTTCTCCCATTGTCGTAATAACAATGATCGGCATATCGCTGTTCAGCCCGGTGCGCACCCACCGAACGAGTTCCGCGCCGTTCATCTCCGGCATGTTCATGTCGGTCAGCAGCAGATCAATCTTGTTGTTTTTTATTTTTGCGAGCGCATCGAGTCCGTTCACGGCTTCGCTGATATTGACCTTCAGCATACGCTTCAGATTCAGCACCAGGAACATCCGCATGATCACCGAGTCGTCCACCACGAGTATCGATTTATCGGTATAGTTGAACATCCGGTCGAGCTTCCCTTCCGCGGGTTTCGGCTTAAGAAAAAGGCGGGAAGAGGCTTCCCGCCATGTCTCGCTTATGCATGATTATAGCATGTTCCGCACTGTCCCGCAAAGCGAGCAGGTTCTTATTCGGTGACGATCGTCGGAGTGATGAAGATCATGAGCTCCGCCTGATTCTCATACTTGCTCCTCTTTTTGAAAAGCCATCCGAGGATCGGGATGTCCGACAAAAAAGGCACGCCCGATTCGGACACTCCTTCGTTTTTGGTAAGAATGCCTCCGAGCACGACGGTCTCACCGTTGTTCACGACCAGCTCAGTGTTCGCGTTCCTCTTCGTGATCGTGGGGATGCCGTCCACCTGGTGGGTATAATCGGGTTCGGATTTTTCCACCTTGATCGTCATGACGATCCGGTTATCGTTCGTTATTGAGGGAACCGCGGACAGCAGGAGACTCGCGGATATTATCTGCACCGATGCGGTATTAGTGCTGCCGCCTCCCGTATTCGCGGTGGAACTTACCGTTCGTACCGGTATATCCGTGCCGCTCGAGATCCTTGCTTCTTTATTATTCAGGGTCAGCACCTTGGGACTCGACAGAATCTTGCCGTTTCCCGTGGCCTCCATGGCGGATAATTGAAGGTCCAGTGACAGCGCACCGCCCAGCCTGCCGAACGAGATGCCTAACGCGCCGCCCGAACCGCTCCCCACTGCGGCCGGCAGGTTCACGATATAGGAGTGGCCGCTCCCGCCGATATCGCCGGTCAGGGGATAGAACGTGGAGCCGCCGACCGGCGAGCGCGCCCCGGTGGTCCCTCCGGAAATGACCGTTGTCCCATGGTTGTTCGTGCTGGAAGACTGGCCGCCCCACTGCACACCAAATTCTCTTGCATAGTTGGTTGAGACCTCGACGATCTTCGCCTCGATCATGATCTGCGGCGACCGTTTGTCAATTTCCGACAGCAGCCGCTCCATGCGGTCGATGTTGAGCGAGAGGTCCCTCACGACCAAAGCGTTTATGCGCGTGTCCACGGATATCTTGGCCTTGTCGCTTTTGATCTTTTCCACCACCCCGAGCGCATCCTTGCCGTTCGCATATCCCAGCGGGAAAACCCGCGTTTCCATGTCATCGTCCTTTACCTCGGCCACGGCTACCACCCGCACGATGTTCCGCTCCCGCACATAGGTAAGCCCCTTGGTCTTCAGAATAGACTCAAGGGCATCCATAAGCTCCACGTTCTTGAGGCTCAGCGAGACCTGTCCGGTCACGGTATCGCTGACGATCATATTGAGGTTCGCCGCCTGACCAACCGCCCTGAGCACGTCCCTGATGTCCGCGTCGCGGAACTCCAGGGAGAACCGGGAGCTGGTTTTTGTAATATCCACGGTCTGGGCAAGAGCGGGGACAGCGTACAGCCACGCCGCGCCCAGGAAAACCAGAATTGCGCCGGCATACCATTTTGATGAAACCATAAATACCTCCGAAATGAGTCCGTACATCATTCCTGTTTGTGATCGACGGACACACCAAGCTTCACGAACACGCGTATTCTTGCTTCATTTACGCATCGAAAAGTCCCGCAAAAAAACTTCCTCGCTGTTGCCGGCGGCATTCGTCAACTTCACGCTTCGGGCGCTGATGGAAACCACTTTTCTGTCACCGATGCTGCCGCCTTCAAGCACTGTTTCACCGTTGAAAATGGCCAGACGAATATCTTCGCCGTAAATAATCCCGGTAAGACCCTTGCCTTGGACCTCGGGTCCCCGTTCCGTTCGAACCGGCGCCCGGCCCGCGAGCGGATTATTGAAGGGGTCCCTCCCCCACGCATTGTCCGCCGGGACTGGCGCAGGCGCTGCGACACGCTTCTCCATGGCATGGAAGGGGTCCCGCTCGACGCCCGCTTCCTGCGCCAGGGCAGCGGTCGCAAAGACCACCGTCATACTGAATAGCGCTGTTATTATTTTTATAGACTTTAGAAGCTTCGTCACGACCAACGGTTCCTTCCAAGGATTTTCATGCCGCTTTCCGCACTCGGTTCACTTCGCCATATACGTGACCGCTTCCACCTGGGCTGCGCATACGGACGATGAATCCGGGCAGGACTCCATGCGTATTTTCCGAACACTGACAAGCTTGGACAGTTTCTCAAGGCTTCTGAAATAGTCCGCGAGCTCCCGGTAGCGGCCTTTCAGGTCAAGGTTCACCGAGACCTCGTTGTATTTTTCCTTGTCCACTTGCTGGGCGGGATACACGGAAACCAGGCTGACCCCGCTGCGACGCGCTTCACCGGACACGTCCTCGAGAAAAAGGACCACACTCTTCTGGTCACCCAGTTCCCATCCGGCCGTGATGGCGGGAACGTCCGCCGCACGGCGGGTGAGGTCGGCGATCTGGGTCGTGAGGTCCGTGATGTCCTTTTCCGTTGCAATGATCTTCGCCTCGCGCGCGTCCACGGATTTCACGAGCCGGGTATAGGGGAACTGAAAGAGAAGCGCGGAGATAACGCAGAGCAGGGTGATGGTGACGATGACCCGCTCCCGCGTTGTAAGCTTTCTCCACGCCTCCGCGACAATCGTCCTGCTATCGGCCATGCTGCGCCCCCTGTTTTTTCCTGATCCCGCTGACGATCTCGAAACCGATAATTTCCTGGCCCTGGACCACGGACTTCTGGGCATAGGAAAGATGCGGGTTCGCAAAATAGCCGGACCGGTCCATGGCGCTCATGAACTCGGCCACCGCCAGATACGTGAAAGCGCCCCCCCTGATTTTGAGCTCCACCTTGCCCGTCGTATTGCCTTCCAGACCATCGAACCAGAGACCCCGGGGAACGGTCCGCGAGAACTGTTTGAACACCTCGGACCAGAGCACACGCTCGTCGAGCAGGCTCTGGACCAGGGCGGCCCTTTCCATGCTCGAACCAGCCGCCGTCGTGATACCAAGCTCTTTAAGCATGGCGTTCGCCTGCTGCTGGAGCGCCTGCCGCTGCACCCCGACTGCCGCCAACCGGCGGTCCGCCTCCGCCTGCCGTTTCACCTGCCAGCCGAACAGTCCGAGCCAGACAAGCGTGAACAGGGTGGCCACCAGGATCCCACGGCCCATGACCAGCGAGAGCTTTTTCCCCTCACGCGGCAGCAGATTGATGTAGTCTTTTACTGTTCCCATGTTCAGTTACGCTTTCCGCAACGCCAGCCCGACAGCCGCGGAGAACCTCGGCGCGTACGGCCCGAATTCTTCAAGCAGACTGTTCTTGCAATTCAGGCTGCTGAAGGGCTGGTCGATTTCCACCGTACCCTTGATCGACTGAGAAAAATACTCTTGTATCCCCTGCATGAGCGATACTCCCCCCGTAAGGATCGTACGCTCTCCACCCTTCTCACGGTACGTGGTCTTGTAGTACTCCATCGACCGCCGGATTTCCATGAGCAAAGCGTCGAGCCGGACCCGGACCGCGGCAACCGCCTGGTTCTGCTCCGGCGAGGCGAGCACATTCAGGCCGCGTTTCGTCTCTTCCGCCTCGGACAAGCCGGTCCCCAGCATATCCGACACGGCGCGGGTCATGTCCATTCCGCCGCTCTCGATGCACCGGCTGAAACGGAGAGCGCCGTTCTTAAATATGTTAATTTCTGTTTTTCCCGCGCCCATGTCAACGACAAGCGTGTTCACGTCCGCGGGTATTGTGCGAAGCCGGAAAACGTTCCGAAGCGCCAGAGCGTTCGCGTCCACCGCCAACACCTTGATTCCCGACTCATCGAACGGAGCGAGGCGCTCACGAATCTTACTGCGCTCTGCCGCGATCAAGACCACATCGTACTTGCTCACCGCGCCCTCGAGTTTTTCTCCAACAATGAGGTATTCCACCTGTGCGGTTTCAAGCGGATAGGAGACATGCTTCTTCGCCTCCCAGCGCACTGCCTCGCTCAATTCACCCAGTGGCATCTTCGGCAGGGTGAGCGAGCGGATGGTCAGATCCTTGCCCGGCATGAGAGCGGCAATATTCCTGCTGCCGATCTGCTTTCTGGACCTGAGGCCCCGCAGATCGGCGCTGAGGGACACGGCAGCGGCCTGGTCGAGAGGAAACTCAACGAGCGCGGCTGACAGGAGTTTGGGGTGCCTGCCTGGCGAGACGCGCACGACCTTGATGCTCCCTGCGCCGATGTCGATCCCGGTATTTATCGTTGTTCCAAAAAGTCCCATAGGCTATAAAAGTTCAGTGTTATGTAAACAGGCCTGGATACAATAGCTATTCTGAATTTCAGTTCGTTACTTCCCTGCCTTCAGCTCTTCCGAGGCCATTTGAAAGGCCGCCTTGTGCTTGAACCCGCGTTTTAAGTATTTCCAGATCATTGTGATGCGTTCGAAATCCTGTTTGCTGTATTCCCGAGCCTCAAGGTCGCCCATCGGGATGCGTTTAGGTTTGACATACCCCTTCTGCTCAAGGTAGTACAGCTTGTGCCTCGGGATATCAAGCTTGCTGATGATTTCCGACGTCTTCATGGGCTTTCTCTCCAACAGGGACCGCATCCAAAAATAAGTTTGAGTTTATTTTTCTATAGACTGTTGATACTATACCTGACACAAGTGCAATTGTCAATAAAAGTGCAACACTGGATCCAGGATATAAGCAGCGAGGACAGGCAAAAAGCAAGACTTCGGATAGTGGCGGTAGCTCTGTACTGTTTGTTTAGCTCTCAAGAGCATTCAGCCCACATGCCGAGGCAAAATTCTAATTCAGCGACAAAATCGCCCTCAGGGAAACACCTCCCGCCACTTAATCATGCGGATTTTCCCGCTTCCGGCCACCGGAGTGCAGTTTTCCACGGTAACCTTGTCAAAAACTGTCCGGGTTTGATTCACGGTCCCGATGAAGTTCAGGACCGGCGTATACGCCCCTGGTGTGAAAGCGTTATTGATCAGCATTCCTCCGCCCCCACCGGCGTTTGTTGGGGAACCAAAAACGAGTGTCACGACGGCATTCACCCCCACCGAGGAAGCAGCATCAAGATAGGCGGAATAGGTCCGCGTGCCGTCCGTGAACGTAAAATCCGAGCCGGTCGTAAGATTCATCGCAGCGGTCCCATAGTTCTTGACCTGCAGGGTAAAACTGTAGTTGCTTCCCGCGCACACGGCTAAGGGCGCAAGGCTTCCCCCCACATATTGAAGATTGGGAGCATTCACTCCGGTAAACTGGACGGTATCCGAAGCCGTCGTCTTGAAATAGGTGGCTGTTACCACCGCGGTTATGTTCGTTGAGCTGACGGGCGCAAGGAGGGTAACCACCGCTTGCCCTGCGGCGTTGGTCACCACATTTCCCGCCGACAGCGTTCCTGCCGTGGCGGCAAAAACAACATTCGCTCCCACAAGAGGGAGGCCTCCCGCAGTCATAGTTGCGGTCATGGTATACGCTGATGTCCCGTCCGCATTCAGAGGCCCGGCGGGCGCATGGATAAGGATAAGGCTGTTAGCGGTAATAATTACGTTACTCTGAAGAGTAGTGACGTATGTGGAGTTCTGATCATAGAGGTCCGAGTAAAAGGCATAGGTCCTATCATTCGTGACGTTCGGAATAGCGCTGAAAACAAGATTAAAGGTACAGCTCTGTCCGTTGTCGATCCGCGATGCGTTATTTTGAGAGGTAAACGTCTGACCGCCTCCCGTTACCGTCCAATTATTATTTCCATCGGAGCAGGTAACGGTCGCACTCTGGTACCCGGTCCAGGTCGCATCGGGAAAGTTGTGATTTATAGATCTAATCGACACCCCCGCGGTCCCATTGTAAAAGGTGAAACTCAACGTCACGTTTGTGCTGCCCACGGCAACGGAACTCGGCGAAACCGTAACGCTGTAATTACTGATCGTCCCCTGCTGAGACAATGCCGTGTTTGAGGTGAGCGAACCGTTCGCGGTTGCAGAGCCTTGAAACTGGTAGGTCTGACCCACGGCGCCCGTTATCCGGTACACCCAGATAAACTGAGCGTTTTGCGCGGGACTCAACGAGGCAATTTCAGTGGGTGTTGGTCCTGATATAAGACTGATAACCGCGGTACCAAGCGCGGCAAGCGACGGCACAACAGACCCGAAAGCGGCCGTACTCCTGACCGGCGTCGTCGAAGCATGAGCTGCCGCTGTTGTGCCATTTATACCTCTCGTACATCCGACAAAGCTCGTGACATTCGTACCGGTATATGCGAGCTGTTCAGCTTCAATAATAATCGTTCCTGAGGGGGGAAATCCCGCAGTCGAGGCTACAGGGATCGTCGTCACCGCATTGTCTATAGCGGCGGAGAGCGTCGTGGTCCTGCCGGTGTTTTGGACCGACATGCTGACGGTGACATTCTGTCCGCTCACAACGGTCAGCGGTGTGACCGATAAGGAAACAGCGAGCGAATTAATCACGATGACATTGGAATCGTCGTCTTTTGAAGTCGCCTGGGCCGTAGCTGCCGATGCTGAAAAATATACCGTGCCTTCCGTTGTCGCCTGATAAGTATAGGAGATCGTCCCCTGAGCGCCGGCCCCCAGATTGAGTGAGGCGGGAGCGGGCCCCCCGGTATTCGCAACCGCCGCTCCTCCGGAATACGTCGGGGTGGGGGGGGATGGTATGACCGCGATGTTGTTCTTCGGTGATGTAGACCGGTTTTCTACCTGCAGGCCCAGCGAGAACGTCTGCCCAATGCCGACCGCATCGGGATATCCGACCAGCGTAATCGCAAGAGACCGCCTCAGCCATGTGGGAAGCGCGCCGGTGGCATTCCTCGTTGTTCCCGAGGTGCCCCGCGCGGTTATGCTGGTAAGGGTGTCCGTTTGATCGTTATTTGCGGCGACGAAAGCGGTCCAATTCGGTCCTTTCAGGAGAATATTGAAATCGAGAGAACCGCCAGCGGGAATATTAAAACCCCCGCCCGATGAATTAAGCCGGATGGAATTGGTGCCGGTAGTGAAGGTCCATCCATTGGGAGGGACCGTATTCCACTCGACATAATACAAAGCGCCTGGGAACGTAAAGGTGACCCGGTTAATGGCTTCGGCCCCGGTATTCGTGACCCGGAACGTGAGGACCTGGTACGGATCGCGCATGGTCACTGACTGCGTCCCCGGCATTGAAACCGTGAACGTCGGGGCTGCGAACGCCATTGCCGGAGCAAGAAGCGCGCAAACAATGAATACCAGGCCGCCGAGAAGGTTTTTCTTTTTCATTACTGCTTCCTCATTTTTTGAATAAAGGGCGGGTAAATCGTCCGCGTCGTTTTCTCCCCATTCGTAAACATTGTTGTTATCGTCATCGCCGGGGCAGGCTTCCTGGTCTGAAAGATGCTCGGTCCTTCCCCGTGGATTCTCACCACCAGTTTGATTTGTCCGTTCCCGCCGGGCCGGAGTGCGCCTCCGGGAAGAATCCGAGCTGTCGTGGCTGTTTTGCTTGGCACAGCCCAGCCTGCCCCTACCTCAAGTTTGTCAATCTCAAGGCTCTGATGCACCACAATATCAAGCGAGGAAACGGCAAAAGCATACTCATTCGCGACCGTGTAGATGAGCGTGACTTTGCCGGACTCCTCAACTCCGGCCTCATCCTGGTTTACTGAAAATTTCTCCGAAGAGAAAACTGTTACCGGCATCAGCAGAATAAAAGCGGCGAAAATAAGCGTCCTCATACAAGCTCCTCTCCTGCTATTGAAGCGGCATAAAGCCGCCCTGCACACGCCTGACACCGTTCCCCGCGTTCCCCGTGGAGGTGGCGAGCACACTGACCTCGGATGGATAGATTTGCTGAACACCCGTATGATTCGATCCGACGCCGGTAAAAGCCTTTCTGACACAGCCCGTAAAACAGTCGCCCGGGCATCCCCCGCTGCCGCAAGCGGCGCCGCTATTCGTGCCGGTGTACAGAACGTCCTCGATTGCTCCCGCATCGTTGATCCTGATGATCCCGGAGCCGGCGAACCGCGCCGTTGAATTTACGCAGATAAACACCTGTACCGGACTGGCATTCTTGTTCAGGGTAGCGTTGATAGTTGTGTCCCAGGTGTACATCAAAACTACGGCGTTTTGCAGATGGGCTGCGGCGGCCGTCCCGTCCGCTCCCCGTGTGCCGCCGGTAAACGATGTCGGCGTGGTCCCGGTGAAACTCAACTTTTCGCAGGAATTTGACGCCGAGGTAATGTTCGGCGTTGCGTTTCCTCCTGAATCGCACAGCATCACCCGGAAGGCGCCGCCCGTCGCATCGAATCCGTCGATCGAAGAAACGTTGATCGTCGTTACCGCGTTGTTGATCGCCGCCGTCAACGTGGGTACGGCCACGGAGAAGGAACCGGCGCCGAGACCAGTCGCCGCGACGGACATATTCGGGAAAGATTTCATGCCCGCATACTGCAAGCCGCCTTCGGCGATATAGAACGCCTGTGTGCCTTGGAGGTCGTTGACGGCGGTAAGGCTTCCCGTGCCGATGAGCGACACAAACATCACGCCCATGAACGCGAGGATGATGATGATGAAGAGCGCCGCGATGAGCGAGACACCCTTTTGATTTTTTTCTCTATCACAAAATCCGCGTTCCGCATTCCGCATTTTAGAAGTTCCTCGGGTGGACCCGTGTCCGGATCTGCAGGGTGTCCGAGCCCTGCAGGTCGGTCATCGTGACTTCGACAAACCTCAGCGTTCCAGCCGTTGCCGGGGAAATACCATCCTGCTGGAAATAATTGAAGTTTAATGCCGTGACGCCGGTAGCCAATGTCTGCCATGTGGCTGCGTTGTCCTGGGTACGTTGGATCTCGCCGAGGCCGAGATTGAGTTGAAACCCCATTTGGTTTCCCTGGATGTCCGTGTAACGCAAAAGTGTCGGGTTCATGGTTGTAATGTCTGCCTGCGCCAGGGCTCCGTTCCATCTGATTAACCTAAGCTCCCGAGCCATTCGTTCCATGGCGAGCCGCGCCTGGTAGTGGACGTCGCTGCGGCCCTGCTCATCAGAGTACGCCCTGACGCCCTGAAGTATGATCATGGCTGCAAGGCCGGAGAGGATGCTGACGAGCACGATGGTTATCACCATCTCGATAAGGGTGAAGCCTTTCGAGTTCGGAGTCCTGGTTACGGTTTGTGAATTCGCCACGTCCGCCTCTTTAGTAATTCGCCACAACAGTGTTCAGGGTGACTGAGCCGATTGTAGTCTGGGTAATCGTCACGGTCACCCGTTTATAGTTCGTCGCTGAAGTGCAGTTTGTTACATCGTTCAGGTCCGCTGCGGGCACAAAACAGATCGTTCTGTCGCAGGCAAAGCCGGGCAGCAGGGACGCTGCCGATAAGCACGCAACGGAAGCCGCATTGACCGCGAGATTCGGCGCAGTAAACCCGTTAACGGCTTTTTCTCCGATATTCTGGTCCAGCTCGCCCTGCGCCAACTGCGTCGCCTGGCCGGCAAGGAGCGGGTCCGCGCTCCCCTTGATGCCGATAGTGAAGACCGAGAGCACCCCGACCGCGGCGATCGAAAGCACGACGAGGGTAATGATGGTCTCGATCAGCGTGAAGCCGCCGGATACTGACCACTGACTTCTGGCTCCCGTGTCCCGTATCATCAGTTCACCGCTCCGGTCTGGGCCGTAATGGTCATGGTACCGGCAGCGACGCCGTTCGCAAAGACCGTGATCACAACCCCGCCGCCGACGGTAGGTGTGCCTGAAGAGTCGAACTCGATAAAACCGCCGGCCGGTGTACTCACGGTTATTCCGGTGTATTGACCCGCATCCAAGGTTAGACTCAGATTTCCTGTTCCGGAAAAATCCTGGGCATATCCGTAGGAAGTCCAAGCTCCTCCGCTTGTATCATACACTACTGCATAGCCGTTCGGAGTTGGCGCAGGGGTTGTGTTGCAGTACACACGGTAGCGTCTATTCTGCGTCATGGCCAGGCTCTGTGCATAACGGATGTCCGCCCGCAGTTTGTCCTTGAAAGAACCGGCCTTCGTGCCGGTCACCTCGCCCAGTTTCGGCGCAACAAAGACAGCCACGATCCCGATAAGCACGAGAACCATGACGAGTTCTATGAGGGTGAAACCTTTATGATTCATAATTGTCTTTTATTCGCCCTGTATTCAAAGCAGAAAAAAGGCGAGCGAGTTATCCCCGCCCGCCTTATCGCGTTTCGTTAAGTGGCCTATTGTTAAAGCAGCTCAGCCTCTAATCCTCAAATAACTTTCATAACTATTATTACCAGCTCTTGGTTAGACTCGCCGGAGCCGTTGTTGTCTCGCCAGTGGCAATGGTAATCGTATAGGTGGTGCCACCTGTCGTATTTGCTAACGTTGTCGCGCCTGCAACCCATCCGGTAGGAGTTGACTCCATGGCCGCTACTAATGTTGCCCCAGTGGTAATAGGAGTATGACCGGGTTTGTTCAGTAATTTTTTTGCAAGATTCATTGAAGCCGCTGACTGTGCCCCCCCATACACACCGTTTGCAGACGCGATGGCGGCATCTGTCTGTAAGTCAATATACTTAGGTATCGCCACCGCCGCCAGAATGCCGAGGATCACAATGACCATGACTAATTCGATAAGCGTGAAACCTTTTTTATTCTTCACCATTTTCACTCCTCCTTGAAATAAAGTTAAAACCCATGATTCCAAATAAACGGTTTAGTGCTACCAGCCTTCAAACCCTTTTGTTGTCGATCTCACCTCCCCTGTAGCCTTATCGTATATAAATACATTGCCGAAGGAATCCACTTTATTTCCCGCGCCATCAACCGCGTTTTTGAGAAGATAGGCTTGCTTAAAAAATGAATTGTCGTAAGGCGTCCCGCCGATCCTGGCGGGCAGCATAACCTTTTTTTCCATCATTTCCCCGAGGCTGTCAGGGTTCCTACTGTTCAACATTTTAAAAAGTTTAATACTGGTCCGGATATTCGTGAGTTCCGTCTTAAGCGCCGTCTCCCGGGCCACCTGGGCCACATGCCGGTATTTCGGGATCACAACACCGATCAGGATGCCGATGAGGCATAGCGTGACAATAGAATCAAGAATCGTGAGCCCGCGGTCATCCTTGAAACAGGTTGCCACTTCTTCTCCTCTTTTTTATTATATCACGTTGAGCAATAAGAACACAATAATAAATAATAATAAATAAGGGCAAAACAAATTAAAACACCCAGGATTCAGGCAAACAGCATCCTCCTTAAGTGGAGGCATTCGTGTTCACCGCTTGAACAGGCTCATGAGATTCCACATGGGCAGGAATATCCCCAGCGCCAGGAACAGGACCATGCCGCCGACGAACAGGAGAAGGATCGGCTCGATCATCGTTGAAAGGTTGCGCAAGGTGTATTCCACATCCGTATCGTAATAATCCGAGACCTTGTTCAGCATGGTGTCGAGCTGACCCGTTTCCTCGCCTACGGCCATCATCTGGACCACGAGCGGCGGGAAAAGCCCCGAGGACTCCATGGGATCGGACAGCCCCTTGCCGTCCCTGAGGCTTTCACTCATTTTTCCCACCGCCCGGGCGATCACAACATTGCCTACCGTCTCGCCCGCGATTTCGAGCGTCAGCATCATGGCGATGCCGCTCTTCTGCATGGCGGCGAATACCCGGGCAAATCTTGAAAGCGCCACCTTTTGAAACAGAACGCCGAACACCGGAAGCCTGAGCTTTAGCCGGTCCCATTGCCATCTCCCCCCCGGTGTGCGCAGATACCAGAGCACCCCTCCGATGGTCAGAATGATGCCGAGGAGCACAAGATACCAGTAGTTCTGGACCACGTAGTTGATATTGATCAGAACGCGGGTGGGCAGCGGCAGTTCTGTTTTCATTTGGGCAAAAATCGCCGCAAACTTCGGGATCACGAAGGTGACTAAAAACGCAAATGCGGCGCAGATGGCGACAACCACGATCAGCGGATACCGCACCGCCGCTTTCACTCGTTCGCGGGTCTCCGCGTCATGTTCGGCAAGGAGCGCCAGCCGGACCAGGATATCATCGAGGATACCGGCGGTCTCCCCGGCCCGGATCATGCTTACGTAGAGGTTACTGAATATTCTTGGATGCTTTGCAAGGGCGTCTGAGAACGTGCCGCCTGCCTCGACACTGCTCCTGATATCCGCGATCGCGGCCTTGAGCCTGGGGTTCTCCGACTGCTTCTCGATCGTGCCGAGGCTCGACAGAAAGGGAATGCCCGCGCTCACCAGCGTGGCAAGCTGCCTGCTGAACACAATGAGGTCCTGCGGCTTTACACTCGTCAGGTTCAGAAAAAAATCGGGCTTGAGCAGTGATGGCGCTTCCTCTTCGATCAGCACGGGGATGAATCCCTGGCCGGACAGCTGGTCCGCTACCGCCTCTTTGCCACGCGCCTCCATGGTGCCCGTATGCAGGGCGCCGTCCTTATCCCGTGTTTTATATCGGTACTGCGGCATGTCCGGCTCCTGAAGAACAGCGACCTATTGGTGAGTATAGAATATTTTGTTCCGCAATTCAAT
>JAYTJE010000095.1:0-3764 GCA_043731355.1 Nitrospirota bacterium | reverse complement strand
AAAAGTGGATAGACCTATCCATTGAGCACTCAAAAATAAAGGTGGATTTGTCTAACCGGTCTCAGCTAAAATAATCGAAGAACACCGCACTCTCAAGTATAGTACAGGTGCGCGTTATCGCTGTCAACAATGACGAGGAGACGTTTTTTCCGGTCTCCCGGCTTCGGACGTTCTTGTGGGGTTTCCAGTTCTATCATAAACCAGCCTCCTGTCAACGTCCCGGCCGCTCATTGCCGGGTCCTTGAAAATGGGAGCATTAAGCGAAGGTCCCGATGACCTCGATGGTCTTGATAAGCGTGTTCATCGGGGTCATTTCGCGAACCCTCCCTCGAAGACAAGCTCCTCCAGCTTCCTTCTGTTCGAAGGGAACTCCCGCTGCTCTAACGCGAAGGGAAGATCATACTTGCTGCCCGGCCGTCCCACGGCGATCATTGCTTCGACCTGATGTTCGTCGTTGACCATGAGCTCCGCCTTTGCCCGGTCATAGTCGAACCCCTGCATGCCGTGCACCACGAGACCCATGAAAGACCCCTGGAACGCCATGCTTACCCACGCGGCGCCGGTATCATAGGAGTGGGTGCGCGCCGGTTTGCCGTTAAAGTCGAAGGTCGTTTTCGAAACCATGACGATCAGCGCCGCCGCGTTCTTGCACCAGGACTGATTGTTCACTGACAGGAAACCGAAGAACTTCTCCCAGTGTCCCGTGTTCCGCATAGCATACAGGAACCGCCAGGGCTGGTTGTTCATGGACGAAGGCGCCCACCGCGCCGCTTCGAAGAGGCGCATCAGCTCTTCCTTGCCGATTTCCTCGCCGGACATGGCACGCGGGGACCAGCGGTTGATGAAAATCGGGGAGATCTCGTGGCCCGGTTTGCGAAACTCGGAGATTTTGGGAACGTCTGCCATTGGAGTCTCCTTAAAGAGGTCCTGCTCAGCCGTCATTGCGAGGAGCGAAGCGACGCGGCAATCTCGCCTTTGCCTTACCATAAACTACGAGATTGCTTCGCTCCGCTCGCAATGACGGCTTTAAGAACCGTTTGGAAGCATCACTTCATAAAACCAGCCGCTTCCTTTATCAGCCCACCGGCGCTGCCCGGATCATGCACTGCCGCAGCCTTTGCCTCTTTCCATCTTCTTCGCAGCTTCTTCACATTCTCGCCCTTCGTTTCACGAGCCTTGAGCTTCCCGTCGATCACCTTCAGGTGCGCAAGCGCATCGCGTATGCCCTTATCCAAGGCCCGATATTTGACAGCATCACTCTTCGGTATCGAGAAATCACCGCTCGTTTTCCAGATGTCGCCCAGCCTCATCCATGCTGCAAAGTGCTCGATCTTCCCGCCTTCCATAAGCATGATCTTCGACACTGCTTTGATGTCCACGACGCGAATGCCGTTCTTGTCCGCCACCACTTTCTGGCTTCCCTCGAACGGCTCAGCTCCCTGGCTGTCGAAGTAATGCCACGTTACCCGGCTGACCTGGGTCTCCGAATCATGGCAGCTCCCGCAGGCGCGCGACTTGCCGAGCGGATGCGCCACCTGTTCCACCTGGAGCCAGGCGAGGTAATTGTTGTTCCCGCCGGGGAAGTTGAAGGTCCCGAGCTGTGCATAGGCATCATGCGTCTCGCCCTTTGGCCAGCGAAAGATAAGGCCCGGCTTCGGCAAAACAGTCTCTTTGATCCCGCCCGCGCTGTTCGGCCAGATCTTGGTCGGTATCCAGCGCCTGTTCTGGTCCCTGATCAGGATAGGCGGCTCCATGGGTCCGTAATAGAGTGAATATTTTTTAAAGGGATTCGGTTTGCCGGCAATGACGCCGGGGCCCCAGGAAGTCATCTCGTATCCGCCTAAAATCTTCACATGGCAGGCTTCGCAGGCGAGGTTTTTGTGTACGCTCACTGCCATGGCCTGCTCGACCTCGATGTGGCAATCCTGGCAGGTCGCCTTGCGCTCGATATGGCCCATGCCTTCCGGCCCGGTCTGATGGCAGTCGGTGCATTCGATCTTTTTGCTCACATGCACGTCCTCGGGCAGGCCCGCAGGCTCGGAAAAATCCTTCCCAAGATAGCTGTCGCCCCGCCTTCGCTCCATCGTCCCCGCATGACAGACAAAAGTGCTCCTGCCGCCGCCCGCGCAGTTCGCCGAAGGCGGTGTTCTGCTGAAGGCGTGGCTGCCCTTTTCTTTGGAAGGCGCGTAATGGCAATCGAGGCAGCCTGCGTGGCAAATGTTGCAGGCCTTCTGTTTTGCGACCGCCTGCTCATTGGTAAGCGGCTGGTTGATCTGGTCCACGATCTTTTGCGTGTTCTCGAAGAAGAATCTGTTTCCTTCCGCCCTGCCGACCGGCAAGGTGTCTGCAAAGGATGGCCCTCAATTATTAGGGCCGTGGATATCGTTCCAGACCCGCATGGACCGCTGGCGGAAGTTCGCGCCCATGACGCTGGTGCTGAACTGTTTCACCTGGTCGGGATGGCAGTTAGCCTTGCCGCAGGTCTTCTCCGCGATGGCCGGATCGTACCCCAGCGTCTTTGTATTGCGGTCATGATACAGGAGCGTTCCCACTTCATAATCAAGTGTGCCGTCAGCCGAGCGCGGCAGCATCTCACGCAACCGGTCGTCACCCGCGGGCAGGAGCCGTTCAACGTGGCCTTTTCTCGGCATGATATTAAGATTATTGTCGAGGACAATGAGCTTCAGCATGCCCTGATGGGCAGCGTCAGGATCGCTCGACAACCCGTTCCCCAAGTGGCAGTCACGGCATTCCGTGTTCGGGTGGCGCGCTTCTTTCCGCACCTGCTCGCGGGTCATAACGAACTGCGGATATCCGAGTCCGGTCATCTGAGCAGTGTCGGCGTGGCATTTAACGCACCGATCGCTGGAATGATAGCCGGAATAAAAGAAGATGAAGAGGAGAACTATGACCAGCTGTGCCATAAGAACAGCCATGCCGCGCCTTGTTCCGAACCAGTTCCAGAGTTTACCGATAGCCATGGGGATTAAGATACCACAGGCGGGAGGGCGTGACAATGCTTAAAAGGAGTTGGGAAGAGTGGAAAGCGGAGGTGAGATACCGGGTTTTAGCGTGTCGTTATCGATCGACAAGTTAGTATCACGGCTGATAATATAGATGGTCGATTAGTCGCCTATACTTTAACACGCTTCGGCAAAATCAAAGACCGGCACTTCCAGTTTCTTGACCGGTTTGAATTTGTTCTTGGCGAATTTCAGCAGTTCATCGGCGACATTTGGCGCATAGGTCTTTTCACCGCACCGCTCGCATACCTCGGCAGGGACATGCTCAACAAGAAAGTATCTGTCACCCTCTTCGTAATTGAATGTCACCACCATTTTCTTCGTTTCACCACCGCAAAAAACGCACTTCATGGCTTTTTCCTCCTGGTCCGACAATTGATCCATCCGGCCTCTTCAGGCTCATAAACCGTTATGATTACCACTGATGGCGGCAGGGAGAGCTGAACGTGAAGATCCCTTCCGGCTGTTGTCTTTCCATACGCGAGACAACTTGGAGAATATTTATCATAGGGGTATTCTTCGATAATCTCTCCCGACATAATGGTCTCCTCAACCTCAAAGCGACCAATAGAGCGGCTGATCATTTTCTTTACGGCATGATCGGAATAGCGATATTCTCCTGTGTCTATTTTACCCTTTAACTCGGATATTTCCATGCCTTTTCTCTGCCTTTTCTCTCAGCGCGCCTTCGTCAAGCATTTCCTCTTAAAACAGCCGCTCCATCGCCTCATCCACGGACCG
>JAYTJE010000094.1:0-3088 GCA_043731355.1 Nitrospirota bacterium | reverse complement strand
ATTTACTACCAGTTGAACAAGCTCTGGGTCTCGGGTAACCGATGTCTTGATATATGGGACCATTAGAAACGGGTAACCGATGTCGTGACATTTGACAACTATGCCCTGTCGATCGTCCTTTTTGTGCTGCTGTATATCGTGGTCACGGGACTGTCCATTCCGGGAGCGGTTGTCCTGACCCTTGCGGGCGGGTTCCTGTACGGAACAGCGCCGGCAACGCTCTACGTGAACCTGGGCGCCACGACCGGCGCCGTGCTGGCGTTCCTCTTCGCGCGCTATCTGCTCGGGCAACAGCTGCAGCATAAATACCAGCAGCAGCTGGACCAATTCAACCGCGAGATGGATACCGCAGGCGCGCGCTATCTGCTCACGCTCCGCCTGGTCCCGGTCTTCCCCTTTTTCCTCATTAACTTCCTGTCAGGCCTTACAAAGGTGCCGCTCAAGACCTTTGCCTGGACCACGGCGGTGGGGATCATTCCCGGCACGGTTGTGTTCGCTTATGCCGGGCGCCAGATCGGTTCGATCGATTCTCCGGCAGGCATCCTCTCGACGAACGTGATCGCGGCCTTCCTGCTCCTGGCAAGCTTCGCGCTTTTCCCGGCGGTATTCAGCCGCATCAAAGCGGCACGAAACCGGACCGGCCGCGATAAGAAATGAACTTTCTTTGAGCAGGCACAAGGAGCTCTCATGGACAAAAAAGATACTGTCGCCCGGATCATCAAACTGCTGAAGAAAGAATATACCGGAACGCCCCAGACCGTGCTCCGGTTCAACACCCCTTTCGAACTCCTGGTGGCGACGATCATGTCAGCCCAGACCACGGACGTCCTCGTCAACAAAGTTACGGAAACCCTGTTCAAGAAGTACCGCTCGCCAAAGGACTTCGCGGCCACAACACCGGAGAAGCTGGCCCAGGACATCCACTCCGTCAATTTCTTTAATAATAAAGCGAAGAACATCCATAAGACAGCGGTGATGATAGTGGAACAGTTCCATGGAGCGGTGCCGCAAACCATGGCCGAGCTTGTCACCTTGCCGGGCGTGGCGCGAAAAACGGCGAATATTGTTCTTTCGGCCGCCTTTGGCATCAACGAGGGCATTGCCGTGGACACGCACGTGAAGCGGCTCGCCTTCAGGCTCGGCCTTACAAAATTCGACGATCCCGTCAAGATCGAGCAGGACCTGATCGCGGTCACGCCGAAAAAAGAATGGGGCAGCCTTTCCCATCTCCTGGTTTTTCACGGCAGGGCCGTCTGCCACGCGCAACGGCCAAAACATGCCGAATGCATATTATTCGAGCTCTGTCCATCGAAAAAACTGTAGCGCGGAAGAAAATTTCCCTATCCCCGAACATGAGGTTGTCCCTATGAAAAAAGCTTCTCAGAAGCTGGTACCCCGTAAAGTAACCGGCCTTGTCGTCGTCCTCACCGGCGACGGCAAAGGCAAAACCACCTCCGCGCTGGGCATGACCGTACGCGCCGCAGGCCATGGAATGAAGGTCTGCATCGTTCACTTCATGAAAGGCGGCCAGCACACGGGCGAGTTCGACGGGGTAAAGCTGCTCGGCAAGAACGTGGAAGCTCACATCATGGGCAAAGGCTTCTGCGGCATCCCGGGTGACCGGTCCACTCCCAAGGAGCACCGCGAGAGCGCACAAGCCGCCATCGGACTTGCCCTTGAGAAGCTCATAACCGGAGCGTACGACCTGGTGGTCCTCGATGAAGTCAATGTCGCCCTGAAACTGAACCTGGTCGACCTGCCCCAGGTCCTTGAGCTTATCGACAAAAAACCGGCCAGCGTACACCTGGTCCTGACCGGACGCGACGCACACCCCGACGTCATCGCGCGGGCCCATACGGTCACGGAGATGCGCGAGATCAAACATGCCTACCAGGAGAAGATAGAACCGCAGAAGGGCGTGGATTATTGAAGTGGTTCCGGGGATTCAGGCGTGTCTTATCCACCAGTAGCCGCCTGCAAAGCTGCGCATTCGGTGTAGCCTCCTTACGTTATTTCTTCGCGAGATGGGCCATAATTGCGTCTTTATGGAGCCGCACGTACTCGCAGCTTGGATCGTCGCCGCACTTCCGGCATTTCAGATCGTAGGCGGAATTGATCGTTCGACAGTCGGGGCAGGAATAGTGCGCGGTCATTTCAGCATACCATGTTTCAAGCCCCGCTTCCTTTCTGCGAGAATGAGACTGCCACAGCTCAATCCGGTGAGGCGCCAGCATCTGAAACTCCTTCAGGTCTTTGCAGGGATATTCCGCGCAGTCGCCGCAAAAATCCACGCCTTTTCCCGCCGCGCATTTTGCCATCGTGCATTTGGTCTCGCAGAAAAAGCAGCGTTTTTCCGAACGGCATCCGTTACACTGCATTTCCTCAAGAGGCATCTGAAAGCGCTGGGCCATCATGGCAAGCTTTGCTGGCTCTTCGTGGGTCCCGATGAACACGTGGCACGCGGGACAGAAGAGCCCGCATACGGCGGCAAGTTTTTTGTCAACGTCCTTAGACATCATCACCTCCGATAGTTACGATGCAATGATAAGGTCGTTCCTTTGTGCATTCTGTGCTTTCTGTGGCAAATCTTGAATTGTGATTACTTCAGTTGCGGTCCCTTGCCGAGCGCCATTTTGCCGCGGTAATATCTCGACTTGATCTCGCGGTCTTTTTCCAGGAACCTGGCCACTCCATGCTGTTTAATGAAGCTCAGGTTGAATATTTTCAGGTTATGCGGCAGAACACCCGCCCGGTCGGACGCCGGGTTCAATTTCGCACAAGGGAAATCACCGCATTCAAAACAGAAGTCGAGCCCTCTTCCTGTCACGCACACGTAGGTTGCGCAGGTATCGCTGATGAACTGGCTTTCCCCCTTTATAGACCTGCAGCCCGGACACGGGACGCCCTTCCAGTTCATCTTCGCTGATCGTTCCCGAGTCGAGGTCCAGCCTGTTGATCGCCCTCTCACCCATCGGCATTGATTACAAAATAAGGGTCTTCTCCGTGTCGATAACATGATTTTGAGACCTTTTACAGCGGCGGCAACATGCACGTTAGGATTTTCAAACGGAGATACTCTTCATCTCGT
>JAYTJE010000093.1:0-7481 GCA_043731355.1 Nitrospirota bacterium | reverse complement strand
TTTGTCACGGGCCCCAGCGGGGCCGGGAAAAGCACCTTGCTCAAGATCCTCTTCTGCGCGGACCGCGCCGACGAGGGGCAGATCATTATTCAGGGCATGAATACCTTCAGGCTCGGAGCGTCGAGGATCCCCTTTCTCAGGCGCAATATCGGGTTTGTATTTCAGGACTACAAACTCCTTCCCCACAAGACCATCTACGAGAACATTGCTCTTGCCCTTAAGGTGGTCGGCACGCCCTATGGAGAGCTCGAGCGCCGGACCTACCAGGTGCTGAAAAAAGTTTCCATGGAAAAGAAGCAGCATCTGACGCCGCTCAAGCTTTCCGGCGGCGAGCAGCAGCGGGTCGCGGTCGCGCGGGCGCTCGTCAATGAACCGCAGATCCTGCTCGCTGACGAGCCCACGGGCAGCCTTGACCCGCGGAGCGGCAAGGAAGTGTTCGACCTCTTCCGGGAAATCAACATGAAGGGCACGACCGTGCTTGTTGCCACGCACGACTGGGAGACGGTCAGAAAGATGCAGCGACGCATCATCACCATGGAGCGGGGCAGGGTGACCGATGACGGCAAACGGCATGTACAGTGGTCGCTGTCCCTCCGCCCGCCCGTGGACGAGGGCCCGCTGCGCAAGGGGGAACCGTGAAAGGCTATGGGCTCTTTTTCTATGTCGCCGAGGCGTTCCGCGGGCTCCGCGCCAACAGCCTGGTGAACCTTCTTGCGCTTGGCACTATCACCATGATCATGCTGATCGTGGGTTTTTTCCTTCTGGTTTTCCTTAACTTGCAGGCGTCGGTCCAGATCATGGGCGAACGCCTCGAGGTGTCGGTCTATCTGAAGGACGGGCTGACGGAGCACGAGAAGGATTTTCTTCTCAGCCGGCTGAAGGCCGAGCCGGGCATCCGAAAGGTGACCTATCTGTCCAGGGAGCAGGCGCTGGACGTGTTTAAAAAAGAGCTGAAGGGGCAGGAGGCGCTGCTCGAAGGGCTGGGGCAGAACCCGCTTCCCGATTCGTATGAGGTGAACGTCGATCGCACCTATGCGGTTTCCGGCCGGCTCGAAGCGTTGTCGCGCAAATTCTCCGGCTATCCCGGCGTTGAAGATGTGTCCTATGGCAGGCACGGCGCGGAAGTGCTGGGCGGGCTGCTTACGCTCATCGCCTATGGCGGCACCACGATCGCGGTGCTTTTGGGCGTGTCGGTGGTGTTCATCATCTCGAATTCCGTTCGCCTCGCGCTTTACTCGCGCGGGCAGGAGATCGAGCTCATGCAGTGGATCGGGGCAACCCGCGGGTTCATCCTGGGGCCTTTTCTGATCGAGGGCATGCTGCTTTCCATGCTCGGCTCGGCCCTTTCCATCGGCATCCTGGCGGGCCTCTACTATGCGCTTCCGCACGAAGCCGTCCTGTTTCTGTCGCATACCGCGGGCCTGGACTTCCTGTCCCCGCCGGTGGTTGTCTCGCTGATCGCCGGCGGCGGCCTGCTCGGATTTGCGGGCGGCATGGTGTCCGTCGGCAGGTTCCTGGAATAGAAGGAGGTAGTGGCAGCCGCAGAGAAGGACCTGCCGCTGATAACGATGCCGATGCCGCGTTACTGCATGATCTTTTTCCTGGTCGCCCTGGGTCTGGCGCAGGGGAGTTCCTCCGTCCGCGGGGCCGAAGACCCTGCAACGAGCAGCAAGCAGGAGCTGCAGCGCATCCAGCGCCAGATGGAAGAAAAAAAACGCGACCTCAAAAAGGCGCGGGGCAGGGAGCGTTCAGTTCTTGCGGAGCTGGAAAAACTCGAGCGGAGCATGCAGCAGGGGGCGGAAGAGCTTGCCGACAACCGTGCGCGGCTTCGTGATGCGGAAGATGCCCTGCAGGAGATGGAAAAGAGCAGCCTGCGGATGAACGGGGAGCTTGACGGCCTGCGGCGCTCCTATGGCCGGCGGATCAGGGCGTTGTACAAGATGGGCCGGAGCAGCTATGCCGTGGCCATCCTCACCTCGGACAATTTTTATACGGCGCTCAAGCGGCTCAAGTACCTTGGCATCATTGCCGAGCGCGACCGGGCGGTCATCAGCCAGTACAGCGTGGCGCTTGACCAGCTGTCCGCCCTCCAGGCTGAGACCGCGGGCAGAAAAGAAGAGATAACCCGGCGCAAGCTGGCGGTGGAGGCCCAGAAGGCGGAGCTTATCAGCCGGCGGCAAAAAAAAGCGGAGCTGCTCAAATCGGTCAGAAGCGAAAAGGGCGTGTACGAACAGACGCTGCGCGAGCTCGAAGAATCCTCGGCAAGCCTCTGGGCCATGATCAATAAAGAGGAAGAGGGCCGGACGGCCCGGAAGCAGCCGAAGGCCCCTGAGGCAATGGCAGCCGGTCCGGCGCGCTTCCCCTGGCCGGTGGCCGGACCGGTGCTGACTCGCTTCGGGATGCAGCGCCATCCCCGGTTCAAGACCATGATCTTCAGACGGGGCATCGAGATCGGAGCGCGCGAGGGTGATACGGTGCGGGCGATCAACGATGGACAGGTCGCGTTTGCGGATTGGTACAAGGGGTACGGCAAGCTGCTCATCGTCGAACATGCCACGGGTTTTTATTCGCTCTACGGAAACCTGGAACAGATAATCCCGGCCAAGGGCGATCGGGTGAGCAAGGGGCAGGCCGTGGGCCTCGTGGGCGAAACGGGAAGCCTTAAAGGGCCCAAGCTGTATTTCGAGATACGCTATAAAGGCGAGGCGCAGGACCCCCTGGCCTGGCTGGCGAAGCAATAGACGGCCGGGACAGGCCGGTCGTTCGCGATAGATAACTGTTCCGGAGGCAAACTATGCAGAATGATGCGGAGGAAGATGAAATGATCAAGATCAACAAAAAGAAGTTTCTGGTCGCCGCGCTGGCGCTGCTTTTGACCGGCGTTCTGATCGGGCAGGGCCTGGTCCAGGCCAAGTCCGATACCACCTACGACGAACTGAAGGCTTTTACGCAGGCGCTGGAGCTTATCAAGC
Source organism: Nitrospirota bacterium (assembly GCA_043731355.1). Classification (GTDB taxonomy): domain Bacteria; phylum Nitrospirota; class UBA9217; order UBA9217; family UBA9217; genus GWC2-56-14. The sequence goes on along the minus strand of JAYTJE010000093.1, from coordinate 4,509 downwards.
GCCAGTATGTCGAGGAGCCGGACAGCAAGGAGCTGATCCAGGGAGCCATCAGAGGCATGGTGTCGAGCCTTGACCCGCATTCGTCCTATGTGGCCGAGCGGGCCTTCAAGGAAATGAGCATGGACATCAAAGGTGAGTTCCAGGGCGTCGGCATTCAGATCGGGATCAAGAATGCGACGCTTACGATCATCGCGCCGATTGAGGGCACGCCGGGAGACCGCGCCGGGCTTGCGGCAGGCGACAAGATCCTGAAGATCAACGATGAATGGACCAGGGACCTGTCGATCGAGGAAGCCGTGGATAAAATGCGCGGGCCCAAGAACACGCAGGTGCGGCTCCTCATCCATCGCGAAGGCTGGGACAAACCGAAGGAATTTGCGATCACTCGGGACGTTATCAAGGTCGTGAGCGTTAAAAAGAAAATGCTGGAGGGCGACATAGGGTATGTGAAGATCACGCAGTTCCAGGGCCAGACGGGTCCCGAGATGGAGAAGGCGCTCAAGGAGCTGGAAGCCAAAGGCATGAAAAAGCTGGTCCTCGATCTGCGCAATAATCCCGGAGGGATCCTGGATGCGTCGGTCGATGTGAGCGGGCTGTTCATGCCCAAGAACAAGCTGGTCGTCTATCTCCAGGGCAGGAAGACTCCCCGCACGGATTATCTTACCGCAAGCGATCAAGCTCCCCGGGAGTATCCGGTCGTCATTCTCGTGAACACCGGCAGCGCGAGCGCTTCAGAGATCGTGGCGGGGGCGCTGCAGGATTCTCACCGCGCGCTGATCGTCGGCGCCCAGACCTTTGGCAAGGGCTCGGTCCAGACCGTTTATTCGCTGGACAGCGGCACCGGTCTCCGGCTGACAACGGCAAAGTATTACACGCCGAGCGGCCGCTCGATCCAGAATGTGGGGATCACTCCTGATATTGAAGTAAAGCCGCCGGTCGTCAAAGAGGCGAAGAGCGGAGATCCGATGCACATGGTCGTCAGAGAGAAGGACCTCGACCGGCACCTGAAAAACGACACGGTCAAGGAAGAGAAAAAGAAGGAGCCGAAGGTGCAGGAGTCCGCACCGGATGAAGACTTCACTCTTGAGGCCATGCCGAAGGAAGACAAGGACGACATTCAGCTTCAGAAGGCGATTGAGCTCCTGAAAACGGCTACGAAAGCGGAAGATGTTTTCAAGAATGTGCCGGTGAAGACTGCTCCGGTAGCAGAAAAGAAAAATAAATAACAGCACAAGAATAAGTAACTGATTGTAAAAGCAGGGCGTTATGCCCTGCTTTTACTTTTTATGAGAATGCGATAAAAACATCGGAAATAGCTGAAAATCTGCTTATAACGTCTGTTTTCCGGCAAAAAAGGCATTATTCAGCTTAAATCGGCAATTGCTTTTTTCCAGCCCAGGCAATATATTAGCACTCGCTTCTAACGAGTGCTAATGCTATAATAGAACCCGTAAGCCAGAGGATACTATTTTCCACGAAAGGAGTCGCAAGTATGAGCGTTAAATTCAAGCCGTTGAAGGACAGAGTATTTGTAAGCTATACCGAGGAGCTGAGCAAAACCGCCGGAGGTCTTTACATCCCGGACAGCGCTAAAGAAAAACCGCAGTCGGGCAAGGTCGAGGCAGTGGGTGAGGAAGTGAAGCAGCTCAAGGTCGGCGACAAGGTGCTCTTTGACCGGTACTCCGGATCGAAGATCAACATCGACAACACCGAGTACCTCATTGTGAAAGAAGAGGATGTACTGGGGATACTGAGCTAACCCTTCACTTTTCACTTTTTTACCGACTAAACAATAAAGTTCCTAAGGAGGAATAGAAGATGGCAAAGCAACTTATGTTCGACCAGGACGCTCGTGCGGCGATCCTGAAGGGTGTAAATGTACTGACGGACGCGGTAAAAGCAACGCTGGGGCCCAAGGGCCGCAACGTGATGATCGACAAGAAATTCGGCGCGCCGACCATTACCAAGGACGGCGTGTCCGTGGCAAAAGAGATCGAGCTGAAGGACCCCTATGAGAACATGGGCGCCCAGCTTGTGCGCGAAGTGGCATCCAAGACGTCCGACGTGGCCGGCGACGGGACCACGACCGCAACGGTACTGGCCCAGGCCATTTACCGCGAAGGCATGAAGAACGTGACCGCAGGCGCGAACCCGATGGACCTGAAGCGCGGCATCGAGAAGGCCGTTGCAGCCGTCATCGAGAACCTCAAAAAGATGTCCAAGCCCGTCAATGAGAAGAAAGAGATCTCCCAGGTCGGCAGCATCTCCGCAAACAGCGACGAGACCATCGGCAAGCTGATCGCCGAGGCAGTTGACAAAGTGGGCAAGGACGGCGTCATCACGGTTGAAGAAGCAAAGAGCATGACTACGAGCCTTGAAGTGGTCGAGGGTATGCAGTTCGACCGCGGCTACATATCCCCCTACTTCGTGACCAACCCCGAGAAGATGGAAGCGGTCCTCGAGAACGCCTACATCCTCCTCTCCGAGAAGAAGATCTCCAGCATGAAGGACCTGCTCCCGATCCTGGAGCAGACCGCAAAGATGGGCGCGCCCATGGTGATCATTGCCGAGGACGTCGAGGGCGAGGCCCTGGCGACCCTGGTGGTGAACAAGCTCCGCGGCACGCTCCAGATCTGCGCCATCAAGGCGCCGGGCTTCGGCGACCGCCGCAAGGCAATGCTGGAAGACCTGGCGATCCTGACCGGCGGCTCGGTCATTTCCGAAGACCTTGGCATCAAGCTCGAGAACGTGAAGATCACGGACCTGGGCCGCGCCAAGAAGATCACCGTGGACAAGGACAATACCACGATCGTTGAAGGCGCAGGCAAGACCGACGCCATTCAGGGCCGGGTGAAGATGATCAAGGCGCAGATCGCCGAGACCACGTCCGACTACGATAAAGAGAAGCTCCAGGAGCGTCTCGCCAAGATCGTGGGCGGCGTTGCCGTCATCAATGTCGGCGCTTCCACCGAGACCGAGATGAAAGAGAAGAAGGCCCGTGTTGAAGATGCGCTCCATGCGACCCGCGCGGCCATGGAAGAAGGCATCGTTGCAGGCGGCGGCGTGGCGCTCATGCGCTGCATCCCGGTGCTCGACAAGATGAAGCTTGGCGGCGACGAGCAGATCGGCGTCAACATCGTGAAGAAGGCGCTTGAAGAGCCGATGCGCCAGATCGTGAACAACGCCGGCCTCGAAGCCTCCGTCATCGTTGACAAGGTGAAGGCCAGCGACAAGCCGAATTATGGTTTCGACGCACAGAAGGAAGAGTATGTGGACATGCTCGCGGCCGGCATCATCGACCCGACCAAGGTCACGCGCTCGGCGCTCCAGAACGCAGCCTCCGTTGCGAGCCTCATGCTCACGACGGAGGTCATGATCACCGATATGCCCGAAGAGAAGGGTGCAGGCGGCATGGGCGGCGGAATGCCCGGTGGTATGGGTGGCATGGGCGGCGGGATGTACTAAGAAGTATGAAGATGATTCCTTTCACGAGGAAATGAAATACGAAGGCCGGCAGAGAGCAATCTTTCCGGCCTTTTTTTGTCTTTTTTACCCCTCTCCCGAAGGGGAGAGGGCTGGGTGAGGGGGGCTTTTCCCGAATGAAATAAAATATACTGTCACTATCGTCGTTATGCGCAAATTCTGCGTATATATAATTATGCTTGACATGTACCTATATAAATTGATAAATTATACGTATCAATTTAAAGGAAGTGTATATACTATGAAAACCACTCTCGATATCGACGACGCCATGCTGAAGAAGGTCATGGAAGCATCAAAATCCAGGACAAAGAAGGGCGCGATCGTAACGGCGCTGCAAGAATATCTGCGGCTCAGAAAGCGGCAGGAATTAAAAGACCTCATCGGCAATTACCCGGATTTTGACCTCACCCTGGACGATTTGAGGAAAATGCGCCATGGACGATAGGGTGTTGGTGGATACCTCGGCGTGGATCGCGAGTTTCCGGGAAGCGGGCAATCAGAAGCTCAAGGAGCATCTCAGGGAAACTCTCGATCTGGACCGGGTCGTGACAACGAACATCGTCATCCTCGAACTCCTGCAGGGGTGCAAAATAAAAAAAGAATATGACGCCCTTAAGGCCCGGCTCGATGTATTACCGCTTTACGAATTGAATGATAAGGCCTGGACAATCGCGTACGAATCCGGTTATTCCCTCAGGCGGAAGGGAATCACGGTCCCCACAGTGGATATCCTCATCTGCTCGATTGCAAAAGAACAGTCGTTGAGCGTTCTCCATCATGACGAGCATATAAAGGCAGTTTCGCGGGAGATGGGCTTAAAGGCCGTGGATTTTTTAAAGACCTGAACCAAAAGGATAGAGAAACGTTAAAATGGAATAACTCAATCTTTAAGTCTGACCCCATACGCCTGACCCCATACGCCCCTGACAGTCAGGTGGCGATTCCGATGATGAAACTGACGAGCGAAAAGGTAACGTATCTGTACGACCTTATGGATTCCGCATATGATGCTAAGCAGATCCA
>JAYTJE010000092.1:0-5841 GCA_043731355.1 Nitrospirota bacterium | reverse complement strand
CCGACATAGAACCGTTCGCCGAGCGGCAAGGGTTTGTCGTCGAGCGGACCTGCCCAGCCCAGCCTGCCCCGGGTCATGAAAACCGTGTCCCAGAAGAGCGGGAAATACCAGGCCGCATCGCCCACGGATTTGATAAAGTGCGTGTCCCCGCCCAGCGCTCCCCCGGCGTACTGCACAAAGAGGGAATGGCGTGATCCTGTTTTTGGATCAAGATAAAAGTCCCGCGAGTCCCAGGACAGCCCTGCCGTGACCGCGCTGGTCGCAATGGTCGGTCCATAGATGGCCATTTGCCGCAAAAGCTGTGTCGGAAGTGTAGAAGTCGTGTTCTTGGTGACCAGCGAATTATCAAACCCATACTTGAGGGAGCTGGAAAAATATTCGTTGTAGCTTTTTCCCACGCCCAGGCCGATGCCTTTTGTATCGAGCGTGTACCCGTCGTACACCTGGTCCTGTTTATAGAGGTCCACCTTCCCCCAGACCGGTTCATCAAAGAGGTAGGGTTCTGAAAAACTGAGAATGAACAGTTTATGCTTGCTGCCCCACTGGGTCTTGAACTTGAGCAGCTGGCCCCGTCCTCCCAGGTTGCCCTGGGTGATCTCCGCAATGCCGACTAATTTGTCCACGGAACTGTATCCGCCGCCAATGCTCATGGTCCCGGTCATCTTTTCTTTCACTTTGACGTTCAGGTCCATCAGCTCTTCGCCGCGCATACGGCGTTCCGGTACGATATCGACGGTCTCAAAAAAACCGAGATTGTTGATCCGCTCGTAGCTGCGTTTGAGCGCTTTTTTGCTGTACAGGTCTCCCTCGTCGAGGCGCATCTCCCGGCGCACCACCTTGTCGCGGGACTTGCTGTTTCCGGTGACGTCGATCCTGCCGATGCGGACTTCGCCGCCCTCCTGGATCTCGATATCGATATCGACCGACTTTGTGTCGGGATTGATATTAAACTGCGGGACAACGCTGGCAAAGGGCTTGGCGATGCTATCATAGCGGTCCATGATCCGGGCAACGTCCTGCCGGAGACCATCCCTGCTGAACACGTCGCCATGCTTCAGCAGAACTTCTTTTTCCAGTTCGCTGTTGTTGAGCGTGGCATTGCCCTTGAACGTGATCGAACCGATGCGGAACTGTTCGCCCTCCTTCACCGAGAAGCGGACAACGAGCTCATTCTCGTGGTAGACCGTCATGGTGTTCGTCGTTCCCAGAAGATCATACGTGATGGTTGTCGGCGGCAGGTCTTTTTCAATGACCGGTTCGTCCACCTGCACCTGAATGTAGCCTTTATTGAAATACAGATTTTTTATCGTTTCCACGTCCTCGTGCAATTCGTCCATGCGCAGGACGCCGCTTCTGCCGAGAGCCGAAAAGAACCAGTGCTCCTGGGTCTTCAGGGCGTCCTTGATCTCATCGGATGAGATTGCCTTATTGCCCGAGATGCGGACTTCCTGAAGCGTTACCTTCGTTCCTTCCTCGATGTAAAAAACAACTGAGCGGTCGCCGCCGCGAAGTTCCGTGACGACCGGCACGATCACCGCTTCATAATAGCCGGAATCCTGATACTTTAACCGGATCTTTTCGGCGTTCTCCTGCAGAAGCTGCGCGTTGAACGCAGTCCTCGGCAGCAGGGTCACCGCTTCCTTGATCTTTTCCACGGTCAGCTCTTCATTGCCTTCGTAGCTGATGTCACGGACCAGCGGTTTTTCCCTGACCTGAAAAATAATCTTCAACCCGCTCTCAAAGCCCTCGGTTTTGACCTGCACGTCCTCAAAATGACCAAGCTGGTAGAGTATCCTGATATCCTCCCTGAGCTGGGTGGGGGAAAAGATATCGCCTTCCTTTGTTTTGATCTTGGCGAGGACCGTGGCCGTTTCGATCCGTCGGTTTCCCTGGACCTCAATGAGCGTGACCCTGGCGGATTCAGCGGCCGGGAGCGGCGCCGGGAGAAACACGAGCAGAAGAAGGCCGGCTGCCATGGCCGAGAGTTGTTTAAACACGTATGCAAGACCCCCATTGTTCCCAATAATAACGCGCTACTATAGCATTAAGGCCCTACGCTGTAAACAAAAATTTAAGAAGAAAGCCTTCTCATGACTTCATTTGAGAGCACCATGCCGCTCTCGGTCAAAAACAGTCGGCGGCCTTCATTTCGGAGCAAACCCCGCGACAGCATCGGCGCCGCCTGCACCAGCAGTCTGTCACGCAGAAGGGGTCCAAACTCCCGTGCGAGACGCTCAAGTTCAATACCGTTCCTGGTCCGTAGACCCAGCATCACGGTTTCGAGAAAAGCTTCCGCCCCGCCCACCTCTTCTTCCTCCGCACAGATCGGAAGACCCGTATGTAGCCTTGCGCAGTAGGATTTCAGGTCGGGCACGGAACGAGTCCGCCGGGAAGCGACAAACGACCACGCCCCAGGACCAAGCCCCAGATATTCGCCACGATTCCAATAGTTCAGGTTGTGGCGGCAGGCAAACCCTGGTTTCGCGAAATTCGATATTTCATAATGAAGAAAGCCGGCAGCGGTCAGGTGTTCAACGCATGCATCATACTGTGCCGCCACAGCATCGTCCTCCGGCAGGTGAAACAATCCGGAGGCCGCCTTTTGCTGATAGATCGATCCTTCATCCAGGGACAGACTGTAGGCCGAAATATGGGTGGGCTCCAGCGCGACCGCATGGTCCAGCGACCAACGCCAGTCATCCATGGTCTGGCCGGGAATTCCATAGATCAAGTCAATGCCGATATTATCAAACCCGGAACGCCGGGCGGATTGAAACGCATCCCGCGCCTGCAGAACAGAGTGAGGTCTGCCCAAGAGTTCGAGCAGCCGGTCCGAGAACGATTGCACTCCGATACTCAGCCGGTTCACGCCGAGCTTGCGCACGGCGTGAAAAAGCGGTTCCGTTCCCGATTGAGGATTTGCTTCAACCGTTATCTCGGCATCGGGCGCGATTTTGAAGTGTGTTCGGACTATGCTGATCAGTGACGTCAGTTGAAGGGAGGAGATGACCGTCGGCGTTCCGCCGCCGATATAGAGGGACCCGAATTCTCTATCGGGAAAAGCACCGGCCATGCCGGCCGCTTCAAGACGCAAGGCCTCAAGAAAACAGTCGGCATTCCGCTGAGTATACGGTGTTGAATAAAAACCACAGTAAAAACACTTTTTCACACAGAAGGGAACATGGACATAGAGTGATGCCATTATATTGAAAAGGCTTTGGAGAGGGTCATGGCAAGGGCGATTTCATCGCAGTTCGGAAACTTGACGCAGTTCAGGCAGTCGGTCCATATTTTGTGAGGCAGTTCCTTTTTATCCACCGCGGCAAAACCGAGTTTTCTGAAGAAACCGTCCTGATAGGTCAAAACAAATACCCGTGCGACATCGAGCTGAACGGCCTCCTCCAGGCAGTGGCGCACCAGCTCCGAGCCGATGCCGGTCTTTCGATGCTCGTTCCGCACCGCGAGCGAGCGTATTTCCGCAAGACCTTCCCAGCTTACGTGCAGCGCACACACCCCGATCAAAGCTCCCCGCTCTTCACAGACATGAAAATCCCTCAAATGCTCATACAACTCATTGAGGGTGCGCGGAAGCATCTGCCCGGAATCGGCATACGAGTTCACGAGCGCCTGTATCGCTTTTACATCGGTCAACGTTGCCTTGCGGATCATGAAGCGGAAACTACCCTTTTGCCCTGATAATGTCAACTAAAAAACAGCAGCCAGGACTGGCGGTGAACGCACTCGCGCGCAAAAGCACTCTTGACTTTGGCAATACGATTGGAGTATATTTTAAAACAAGTAAAGAAAACGCATGTCATCATGAAGGCGGTCATCAACAATGATGTTCGAAAAATTTACTGAACGAGGAAGAAAAGTAATCGTCTACGCCCGCGAGGAATCCGAGCGGCTGCAGAACGATTACCTCGGCACGGAACATGTCCTGCTCGGAGCATTGCGCGAAGAGGACGGCATTCCCGTGGCCGTCCTGCGCAAGATGGGCATTGATGTCGATCAGATTCGCATGGAAGTGGAGAGGAACCTGCCCTCAAGCGGCAATACCCTGACCTTCGGGGACATCCCCTTCACCCCCCGCGCCAAAAAAGTGATCGAGTATGCCGTGGAAGAAGCCCGGCTGCTCGGCCACAACTACATTGGCAGCGAACACCTGCTGCTCGGCCTGATCCGTGAGGAAGAAGGGATCGGCGGAAAGATCCTGCGCAGCTTCGGGGTCAATCTGCTCGGCTCCCGCCAGTTGGTCATCAACTACCTGCGCCGCGCCGCGACCCAGGTCACCGCGAAGAAAAGCCAGACTCCGGCGCTCGATGAATTCAGCAGAGACCTCACCCTGCTCGCAAAAAACGGAAAGCTCGACCCGGTCATCGGACGCGATCAGGAGATCGAACGTGTTTTACAGATCCTGTCGCGGCGAACGAAGAATAATCCGGTCATTATCGGCGAACCGGGCATCGGGAAGACCGCAATTGTCGAAGGCCTGGCCCAGCGGATCGTCACCGCCGACGTGCCTGAGAACATATTGAACAAACGGCTCGTGTCCCTCGATCTCGGTTCCCTCATTGCAGGCACCAAGTATCGAGGACAGTTCGAAGAGCGCCTCAAGATCGTGATGAAAGAGATCGTCGTGGCGGAGAACATCATTCTGTTCATCGATGAACTGCATACCCTGGTTGGCGCGGGCGCGGCCGAGGGCTCCATCGACGCATCGAGCATGTTGAAACCGGCCTTGGCGCGGGGAGAAGTGCAATGCATCGGCGCAACGACGCTTGATGAGTTCAGAAAGCATGTCGAAAAGGACGGAGCGCTCAAACGCCGTTTCCAGCCCATCTATGTGCAGCCTCCGAGCCTGGATGAGACCATCAATATCATCAAGGGCCTCCGGTCGAAATACGAGACGCACCACAAGGTCAGGATCACGGATGAAGCCGTTGTGGCCGCGGCCAGACTTTCCGAGCGCTACATCACGGACCGGTTTCTGCCGGACAAAGCCATCGACGTGATCGATGAGGCCGGCGCCAAGGCAAAGCTCACCCGCTATACCTGCCCCGCCGAGATCAAGTTCATTGAAAAAAAGCTGAAGAAACTTGAACAGGAAAAAAGCCTGTTCTCCCGCATCAAGGATTATGTCAGGGTGGAATCGATCCATGAGGAGGAAGAGCAGCTTCGCGCGTCGATCGAGGGCATCCATAGGGACTGGAAAGACTCCCAGGACAAGAACGTTTCCGTGATCGGGGAAGAAGAGATCGCCGTGGTCATTTCCCATATTACCGGCATTCCCCTCTCCCGGCTTGAAGAGAAAGAAGCTTCGCGGCTGCTCCGCATGGAAGATGAGCTTCACAAGCACATCGTCGGCCAGCATGAAGCTATCGAAGCGGTATCGCGCGCCATCCGGCGTTCCCGTGTAGGCCTCAAAACGCGCAGACAACCGATTGGTTCGTTTATTTTCCTGGGGCCGACCGGGGTCGGTAAGACTGAGCTCGCGCGGACCCTTGCCACCTTTCTGTTTGACACGGAAGATGCGCTCATCCGTGTGGACATGTCGGAGTATATGGAAAAATTCAGCTCATCGAGGCTGGTCGGATCTCCTCCCGGATATGTGGGGTATGATGACGGCGGACAACTGACGGAAAAGATCCGCCGGAGGCCCTACTCGGTCGTGCTCTTCGACGAGATCGAAAAGGCGCATCCCGACATCTTCAACATGCTGCTGCAGGTCCTGGACGATGGGTTCATGACTGACAGCTTCGGCAGAAAAGTTGACTTCCGGAACACCATCATCATCATGACCTCAAATCTCGGAACGCGCATGATCGATAAAGATACGAC
>JAYTJE010000091.1:0-13532 GCA_043731355.1 Nitrospirota bacterium | reverse complement strand
GCTCGCGTTCATCCTCATTAAAATGCGCCCTGATCCCCAGCTCCTTGATCTTCTTCCTGAGTGTATTGCGGTTTATGCCGAGGAGGTTCGCCGCGCGCACCTGGTTCCCTTCGGTCTTCTTGAGCACCAGCGTGAGGAGCGGCTTCTCCACGCGTTGCATCACCATGGAGTAGATATCGCCCACCTCAAGCCCGCCCATGCGGTCCACGAGGTCGGAAAGCTTTTCCTCCAGAAAATTTTCGAACGAAAGACCGACGCCATGCCCCGGCTTGAAGATCTGCGGCGGCAGGGAATCGGGGAAAATCTTGTTTCCCTGCGAAAGCGTAAGGGCGCGCTGGATGGCGTTCTCGAGCTCACGCACATTGCCCGGCCAGTCATAGGCCCGGAGGACCTTGAGCGTCTCCGGCGTCAGCACCCGGGGTTTGCCCTGGCCGGACTGGTGCTTCTGCATGAAGTACTCAGCCAAAGGTGTGATGTCGTCCTTTCGTTTCCGCAACGGCGGGATATTGAGCTGGATCACGTTCAGCCGGTAGAAAAGGTCCTCGCGGAAGCGTTTTTCGCGCACCGCTTTCTCCAGGTTCTGGTGGGTCGCGGCAATGACGCGAACGTCGGTCCTGATCGAATCCGTACCGCCCACCCGCTCGAACTCGCGCTCCTGCAGCACACGGAGCAGCTTGCCCTGCAGCGGCAGGCTCATGTCGCCGATCTCGTCCAGGAACATGGTGCCGCCCGATGCCGCCTCGAACTTCCCGATCTTCCGGATGACCGCGCCGGTAAAGGCGCCCTTCTCGTGGCCGAAGAGCTCGCTTTCGAGCAGCTCCGACGGTATGGCCGCTGAATTCACCGCAACGAAAGGACGGCCCGCGCGCTTGCTGTGATAGTGGATGGCCCGGGCCACGAGTTCCTTGCCCGTTCCGCTTTCGCCATGGACCAGGACAGTGGCATCGCTCTCCGCCACCCTTCCGATGGTCTTGTAGATCTCCTGCATGGTCGGCGTATTGCCCACGAGGCCGCCTTCGTACTTCTCGCGCACCTCGGCCCGGAGCGCGGTAACTTCCTGCGACAGCCGGCGCACGTCGATGGCCTTTTGTACGAGCAGGTTCACCTCGTCGAGGTCAAAGGGTTTGGTGATGTAGTCGAAAGCGCCGCGCCGCATGGCCTCGATGGCGTTCTGCATGGTCGCCTGGGCCGTCATGATGATGACCGAGACGCCCTTCCCGTCCTTTTGGATCTTGTCGAGCGCCTCGAAACCGCTCATGCCCGGCATGCGGATATCCATCAGCACGAGCGCGACGCCGCCCTCGTCCAGCCGCGCAAAAGCCTCGGCAGCGTCCTGGGCAAGCACCGCGGTCAGCCCTTCTTTTTCAAGGGACTTCTTGAGCACCCAGCGAACGCTCTCGTCATCATCGACTATCAATACTTTTTCGTTTGTCATAATTTTCCTATCGGCTCACCCCACCAGCGGCAGATACACGCTGAAGGTCGTTCCCTCGCCCTCGTGGCTCTCGACGCGGATCGTGCCGAGGTGCTCCTGCACGATCTGGTAGGACAGCGCGAGACCCAGCCCCACGCCCCGGTCCTTGGTCGTGAAGAACGGCGTAAAAATGTTATTCAGCTGCTCCGGCGTGATCCCCTTGCCCGTATCGCTCACCTTGACGACCATGAGCCGGTGCTTTTTTCCATCAGCCTGAACGCTGGTGAACAGGTCCGACATCCTCGTAACGACGGTCAGCTTTCCTCCCGAGGGCATGACCTCGACAGCGTTCTTGATGATGTTCAAAAACACCTGCACCAGCTGGTCCTCGTTGCCGAGCACCTCCGGCAAACTCGGGTCGTACATGCGGGAGAGAACGATTCCGCTCTGCCTGGCCTGCTCCTCATGCAGCAGCAGCACCCGGTCGATGATGCTGTGGATGTTGATCCCCTTGCTCTCGCTCGGGCTTAAGCGCGTAAAATCGAGGATGCCTTCCAGCACATTGTTCAGGCGGTCGGCTTCCTTCATGATCACATCGAGGTATTCTTCGAAGCTCCCGCTGTCCAGCCGCGAGCCCGCCGCATCACTGCGAAGCTCCGAGCGCATGAGCTGCGCCGCGCCGCGAATGCCGACCAAAGGGTTCTTCACTTCATGGGCAATGCCCGCGGCGATCATTCCGAGCGTCGCCAGGCGGTCGGACCTGCGCATCCGTTCTTTCAGGTCCCGCACACCGGCCTGGTCGCGGATGGTCGAGATCACGCCTGTGGGTATGCCATCCTCGTCCGCCAGCACACTGGTCACGAACCCGATGGGAAGCAATGGCCGGTGCTTGGCAGCCAGCTCCGCCTCATAGTCAGAGTAGGAACGCCCGGTGGTCAGGGTCTTCTCGATCTGGACCACCACGGCGGGATTGTCGGCGAATACCATGCTCATACTTTTGCCGAGCGCCTCTGCCGCCGCAATGCCGGTCATCTCTTCGGCCGCGCGGTTCCAGATGATGATCCGCCCTTGTGCGTCGGTAACTACGACGCCGTCCACGATCCCCGTGAGAATATCGGCGGTCAGCTCTTTTATCTTGTGTGCAGCGAAAACCATAGTTATTGATAACACAATATTTTTGATGATTCAAGCGAATTCATGGCATTACGCTTCACGGTCCAACCTCTGCCCGTTGTTCGTAACCATAACCTGGTCATGAACAATGCTTGTTATCGCAAGCTGTCGCTGCTCTATTATATAGCAAGGCTTGTGCCACCACGCCTGGACCAACACGCGCTGAGTATAGGCGCAATTTTGTTCATTAATTTCAGTTCTACTCGCGAACGATGAGTGGAGCTGCAAATAGTTCAGGACACTAATTTAAGCACCTGATTATAAAATAGGCACGTATCGCCATGAATAATTTCTCTCGATGAAAAAACATTTGACAAGTCGTTAAATCTATATTAAAGTCATTCTAATTTATATTGATGCGCCCATCACCCGGAATATTCCCGGAATTCGTTTGAGCAGGCAGCCTGAGCTGCACGATCAAGAATTCTGCTATACTTTACGATATCGGCAATGCACTTTTAATCAAGGGAGGAACACGTTATGGCATACGCGGCAAAAGATTATGCGAAACTCATGGGAATGGCCGGGTTCAGCGAGACCCTGCTCAAGAACCACTTCACCCTCTATCAGGGCTATGTAACGAACACGAACAAGGTGCTCGATGCGCTCGACCAGATGACCAAGGACGGCAAGACCGCGGCGCCCGAATTCGCGGAACTGAAGCGCAGGCTCGGCTGGGAGTTCAACGGCATGCGGCTTCATGAATATTACTTCGAGAACCTGGGCGGGACCACAGGCCTCACCAAAGACGGCAAGCTCGGCAAGAAGCTCGCCGAAAGCTTCGGCAGCTGCGAAACCTGGGAGAAAGACTTCCGGGCAACCGGGGCCATGCGCGGCATCGGCTGGGTCGCGCTCTATCAGGACCCGGCCTCGGGAAGGCTCATCAATTTCTGGATCAACGAGCATGACGTGTCCCACCCCGCAGGCTGCACCCTTCTGCTTATCATGGATGTTTTTGAACATGCCTATATGACCGACTATGGAATTAAGCGCGCTGATTATATCGAAGCCTTCTTTAAGAACATCAACTGGCCGGCTGCTGAAGCACGGATAAAATAATTTCGGTTTCCCCCCGGGCGGAGGCGAAGTGCAGTTTCGTCTCCGCCCACCCCCTGACCATAAATCCCTACGGTATCGAAAGGAGAATCACCCGATGTCAAAATCAGAAAAGAACCTGCAGGATGCTTTTGCCGGCGAGTCACAGGCAAACCGGAAGTATCTCGCCTTTGCCAAGAAGGCTGAAGCGGAAGGTTTTAAACAGGCGGCTAAATTGTTCAGGGCCGCTGCCGCTGCCGAGACAATCCATGCCCATAATCATCTGCGCGAGCTCGGCGTGGTCAAATCCACGAAAGACAACCTCATGGCCGCCATCAGCGGCGAATCCTACGAGTTCCAAAATATGTATCCCCGGATGATCGTTGACGCCAAAGCCGAGAACAACGCGGGCGCGCTCCAGAGTTTCAACTACGCCAACGAGGTGGAAAAAGTCCATGCCGCCCTGTACCAGAAGGCGCTCGACACGCTCGGCAGGAACGTTGACACCGATTATTATGTCTGCTCGGTCTGCGGCTATACCGCGGAGGGCGAAGCGCCGGACGTATGCCCGGTCTGCGGATCAAAGAAACAGGCCTTCCATAAGACTGAATAACCGATGAAAATTGTCGCGTTGAACGGCAGCCCGCGCCCTGGCGGCAATACCGAGGTCCTGCTTGAAGCGGCGCTGATGCCGCTCCGCGAGGCAGGCCATGAGCTCACCGTCTTTAAGCTCAATGTTCTGGATTTCAAACCCTGCCAGGACTGCGGCGGATGTGTCAAGACGGGTATCTGCATTCATAATGATGCGATGACGGAAATGTATGCAGCCATCAGGGAGGCGGACAGGATCATCCTGGCGTCCCCCATATTTTTCTACAGTCTGAGCGCCCAGGCCAAAGCAATGGTTGACCGGTGCCAGGCCTTCTGGTGTGGAAAATATCTGCTCAAGAAGCCCATCCCCGCAGGGCCAGCCGGCAGAAAAGGCTTGCTGCTGCTCGTGGGCGGCATGGAAAAAGGCGATTGCAAATACTCAGCGGAAGCCGTGGCAAAAGGTTTTTTTCGGACCTGCAACGTTCAGGAGCATGAAACGCTTTTTTACGGCGGGATCGACGCCAAGGGAGACATTCAGAAGCATCCGACAGCGCTGAACGATGCGTATGAAGCGGGGAAGCGGCTGGGAACGTGATAGCGGGTTTTTCTCCAGAAACAAATTCAGAAAGGAGTTTTCAATGAAAAGATTCCAGAGTGTCGCAGTTGTCTCCGCAGCGCTGCTTCTGTTTTTCTTCGCGCCGGCCGCACCGGCTGCGGATAAACGTGATAAAAACGCGGCCGAATGCCCCGCGCTTGAGAAAAAAACAGTGGACGTTCTCGTTAAAAAAATCATTCCCGACGCCAGCGCCATGGACATCAAAGAGTCGCCGGTCAAAGGTGTGTGGAAGATCGATGTTGAAAAAAGCGGGCAGCGCAGGTCCATCTTTCTCGATTGCTCGGGGAAATACCTGGTCCAGTTTTTAGCGGTTGATGCTTATCTTCAGCAGGTGCAGGCCCAGCAGCCCCCGCGGAAAGTTGACCTCTCGAAGATTCCCCTTGATGACGCCATTACCGTGGGCGCAAAGACCGCCGCGAAAAAGGTGATTGTCTTCAGCGATCCCGACTGTCCTTATTGCAGGCAGCTTCACGAGAGCATAAAAAAGATCATCGCCAAAAGACCCGACATTGCGTTTGTCGAAATCCTGTATCCCCTGCCGATGCACAAGGATGCTCCCAAAAAAGTCCAGTCCCTCCTGTGCTCGAAATCCGTCGAGCTGCTCGATGGCGCTTACTCGGGAAAGGCGGTGCCGGAGCCGCCGGCAAACTGCACTGCTGAAGCCATGGACCGAAACAGCGCGCTGGCCCGTACGCTCAATTTCAACGGCACCCCGACGCTGGTGCGTGACGACGGGACCGTGCTTTCCGGATTTCTCCCGGAAGAACAACTGCTCGCATGGATCGATAAAAAGTAGCGCTCCACCCATGCCGCGAAATAGTGCAAGCCTTGCCTGTCCCGTGAAGCACCGGCCTCAGGCAAGGCTTTTTGCCGCGATCTCATGCACATCCCTGGACAGTCCCGGAGCCGCCAGAATCCGTTGGAGCTGCGCCTGCATGAGCGTTCGCCGCGAAGCGTCGTAGCGCTTCCACATCGTGAACGCCGAAGCGAGCCGCGCCGCTATCTGGGGGTTCATGGCGTCTACCTCCAGGACCGCGTCGGCAAGGAACACATATCCGGCCCCGCCCGCATCATGGAACCGCACGGCATTGGCCGAGAAAGCGCCGATCAGCGCACGCACCTTGTTGGGGTTTTTGAGCGAGAAGGCCGGATGCCTGGTGAGCGCCTTGACATTGTCCAGCGTCTTCGGCAGGGATGAGCCCGCCTGAATCGCAAGCCATTTGTCCATTACCAGCGGGTCGTTCTTCCACTTGTTGTAAAAATCGGCCAGAGCAGCTTCCCGTTCCTGGCAATCGAGCTGAGCGAGGCTTGCAAGCGCGGCGATCACCTCGGTCATGTTGCTGCCCGTCTGGAACTGCTCCCTGCACAAGAGCCGCATCTCCGGTGTATCTAATTCAGCCAAATAGCCGAGGCAGACGTTCCTGAGGCTCCGCTTGCCCACCGAGGCCGGATCCAGGCGGTAAGGGCCTTCGTCCTTCAGGGTCGAATGAAGCTCAAGCAAGACGTCCTTCATTTGCAAGGCCAGGGTGCGGACCACGAATTGCCGCGCCTCATGGACCGCCGGCGGATCGATCTCGTCCAGGAACTCGGCAAGGTACGTTTCGGAAGGCAGCGTCAGCACCATTGCGATAAAACCATGATCGAGCGTGGCGTTCCCCAGCGTTTTTCTGAAGGCCTCGATGAAACTGTTGCCGAGCGTCAGTTTCTTTCCCGCCTGCTGTTCACGAACCAGCGCCAGGATCGTTTTGATCGCCAACCGCTGGGAAGCGTCCCAGCGGTTGAACTCATCAGAGTCATTCGCCATGAGGAACGAGAGCTCGTCATCGCTCCGTTCCAGCGTGAGCTTGACCGGCGCCGAGAACCCCCGCAGCAGCGACAGGACCGGTTCGTGAGGGACCCCGGTAAAGACAAAGGTCTCTTCCGTTTTCCGCAGTTCAAGGACGCCGGAGCTGGGCCCTTCCGTCTTCAGGGGCAGATCGCGCCCGTCCCTGTTGAGCAGGCCCACTGCCAAAGGGATATGGAACGGAAGTTTTTCTTTCTGGCCCGGCGTAGGCGGGCAGGTCTGTTTAACGGTGAGGCTATAGGTTTTTGCCTTCGCGTCATACGCGCTCGTAACCGCGAGTTCGGGCGTCCCCGCCTGGGTGTACCAGCGCTTAAACTGCGTGAGGTCCACACCGCTGGCGTCTTCCATGGCCTTCACGAAGTCGTCGGTCGTGACCGCCTGGCCGTCGTGCCGCTCGAAGTAGAGGTCCGTGCCTTTCCGGAACCGCGCGGGACCGAGCAGCGTATGCAGCATGCGGATCACCTCGGCGCCCTTGTTATAGACCGTCATGGTGTAGAAGTTGTTGATCTCCACATAGGACTCGGGCCGGACCGGATGCGCCAGTGGCCCGCTATCCTCGCGGAATTGGTGGGTGCGCAGGACGTTCACGTCGCTGATGCGCTTGACGCCCCGGGAGCTCATGTCCTCCATGAACTGCTGGTCCCTGAACACGGTGAAGCCTTCCTTGAGCGAAAGCTGGAACCAGTCGCGGCAGGTGACCCGGTCGCCGGACCAGTTGTGAAAATACTCGTGCCCCACCACGCCCATGATGCCCTGAAAATCCGCGTCAGTGGCAGTCTCCTGCCTGGCCAGCACATATTTGGAATTGAAGATGTTCAGCCCCTTGTTCTCCATGGCGCCCATGTTGAAATCATCGGTCGCCACAATCATAAAAAGGTCCAGGTCGTATTCCCTGCCGTACTGCTCCTCGTCCCAGCGCATGGCCTTCTTGAGCGACTCCATGGCGTGGCCGCACTTGTCCTTGTTATGGTGCTGGACATAGATCTGAAGCGCCACCTCTCTGCCCGACATGGTCCTGAAGCGGTCCTCGATGCGCGCCAGGTCCCCGGCAACAAGCGCAAAGAGATACGCGGGTTTCAGCGACGGATCGTGCCATTTGGCAAAGTGTTTCCCGTCCTTCAGATCGCCCGTATCGATGAGGTTGCCGTTGGACAGCAGCACCGGATATTTCGCCTTATCGGCAACAATGGTGGTCATGAAACGGGCCATCACATCCGGCCGGTCGAGATAATAGGTGATCCGGCGAAACCCCTCGGCCTCGCACTGGGTGCAGAACATACCGCCGGACCGGTAGAGGCCGGAAAGCTCGGTATTCAGTTTGGGGTTGATGGCGGTCTCTATCTCAAGCGTGAACTGCCCGGGCACGACCGGTATCGTGAGCGACTCATCGTCCAGCATGAATTCGCCGGGTCCGAGTTTCCTTCCGTCGAGCAACACCGAAAGCAGCTCCAGGCCTTTGCCGTCAAGTCTGAGCGGCCTGTTCTCCCGGCCAGGGTTATTGGCCGACTGGACGATGAGCAGGGCTTTGACCAGGGTCCGGTCCGCGTCCAGATCGAACTGGAGATTTGTGGTAAGGATGCGATAGTCAGGCGGCTGGTAGTCCTTGAGATAGGTCACGGCGTGGATATGAGGAGAATGCGCTTCGGTCATAAATATTCCTGTCACTGGTCTTCGATCAGATTTTTGCAATAAGAAACTGCATTGTGGCAACGGGATTTTTTCAGAAAGGAAGAACGGCCGGTATTTTTCCCCGGTGGTCACGATCCCGTGATCACCGGGCAATACGGTCCGCTACCCCACCACGATAACGGTCATACCTGCGCCGTGGCTTACGACCTTGTTCGTGACGTTGCCGATAAGGTGACTGCTGCCGTTGCCTCTGCTGTGCCGGCCCAGCACGATCGTCGGGAACCCGCCATCCGTTGCAGCTTCAAGAAGGCTTCCTGCGGCGTCAAGGGAATCGGAGATCGTTTTTCTGCCGACCCTGGCCGCGCTGACTCCCTTTGCAACCAGCAGGTCCGTGGCTTTTCGGAACAGGGGCTCCATCGCAACCAGCCGGTCGGAAAGCCACTTGTCGACCACCTTTTTGCGGTCCTTTTTTTCCTCATCATTCAGGATATGCCCTTCGTCCCAGAAAATCGCCGGAAGGTTCGGCAGCACATGTACAAGCGTGACCTGCAGGTCCCTGGTCGCGGAGAACTGTTCTGCAACATACTCGACGGCCTTCATCGAGCTTTTTGATTCATCGAGCGCTATCAGCATTTTGCCCATGGCATCCTCCCTCTCCCTGTTTCAATGGTACCCTTCTGTTTTTTATTCTCTGATTAAAAGATAGTCCAAATCAGGCAAAAAGGCAAGCGCGCGGGTCTCGGGAAAAATCAACGCAGTTTCAAGATCTCCGCCTGGTCGCTTCCCGGAACCGAAAGGGCCGTTTCGGTCCCGTCCGCTTCGCCCCCCCGCGTACAAATGATTCGATACTTTTTATCGTCGATGTGGACTTCAAAATACAAGGGCACGTCCTGGTGGCTGGTCTTGGCATACGGTTTGCCATCGAGGAAAATAGAAACATGATTGCGTTCGCCATCAAGCTGGATCGACACGTTTTTGACCTCGACCGTGAGCCGTTTGCCGCGGGTTGTCCGCAGCTCCATGGTATACCGTGCCCGGTCCGGGCTTTGCGTTTCCATGTTCTTTTCGACCAAGGGCCTGGATGCCTGGTCATAGATACCGCATGAAAGCGGCTCTACGGCCTTGTTCACGTCCGCCAGGACAGCAAACGGCAGCACAAGCAGCGCGAATAGAGTTCCGATCAGAAGCTTCATTATTCTTTCCCTTTCCAGGCCGGGCCATCGGAGAATTGATCCCGTTAATAAATAAAATCTTTTGGCCTATCTTGAAAAAAGAACGGCCATCAATATCACCTTGTCTTTACAACAACATAGAGAATAGTTCTTTTGCATTCGCCAACGGACTGTCCGTCGCGAATAAAACATGATGCGTTCTGTAATCGTCCACGGTGGCCTGCTCGCCGGATTTTCCGCCAGGCTTCGGCCAGCGAAGATCGTTACGATGGGTTTGAGACAGAAGGAACGATTCCAGTCGGATATCGTCTCGCTTGAGATCGGCCTGCAGTTTCTTGATGCCTTGGGAGAGCCGAATCTTCGGATTATTGAAGTTGTCGGTAAAATTTCGCAGCCCTTTCGGGTCAACGAAAGCGATTGTTTGTTTGCCATCTTTAAGCAACCAGAGAATAAAATCAGGCCGGAAGCCGCTTTCCGTGAAGAACCCTATAGCCTTGTCCGAACTATGGTTTCGCAGTAAATAAAGCTCTATATCGGCGAGCATCCCCTTTGCCTCGGTCTTGCAGAACGCCTCCAAGCCGTCCACAAAGCTCTTTTCCCCATCGTTGAGATGTGTCGGAACTACCTTGACAATGGCATCCTCCCCGCCGTTATGACTCAAGTGAATCAACGGCTGATAAAGATGTCTCGCGGCCTGAAAGATGGACAGTTTATCAAAGCTGTAAGCCTCGAATTGTCCAGCCTTGAAATTCTCCGCCAACTCCCGCAGGCGAGAGATAAGCGCCTTTTCCGACTTTTTGATGAGAAGCTGGTACTGTTTCAGCAGAAGACCATCATCAGAGCGCAGCGTCTGATATTCGAGATAGGGCGCCTCGAATTCTCGCTTATGGAACTGGTAAAAACGCTCAAGATAGCCTTTGAGAAGGTGAATTACAATATCCTGCCACAATGGCCGCTGGTCGAGCCCGCGAAATTCCAGATACCCGGCCGGGATAAATAGCTCGTACCACCATGATGAATTAAGGAGCTCACGCAGTTCCGTGGGTGAGAAAACAATATTGTAGTACGCTTTATCGCGCTTATGCCGTTCCAGCTCGAACCAGATCGTATCCCAGGACAGAAATGCGAGGTGCTCGTTGCGCAGGCTTTCCTGATTAAACATCTCAACCATAGCGCTGTCCCGGTTGATGGACGAACGCTTCTCCAGCCGGGGATACCAATCCGCTATTACTTTGTTATTAAGGCTTCCTTCCAGGCTGGAGAGCTTCAATCGAACTGACGTCTTGAACTCCGGCATGTTCGCTTTTGGCCGAATAACGTGAAGCTGTATTTTCGTCTGATCGAACTCCGGCAATTTTATGGTCGGCAGGAAGACAACTTCGCGGCGTTCGTCCTCGCCCACACCTTCTTCCTCAAGGTATTCCTCGAACTCCTTCATGTAATCGCTGCGGACCCCGAAGATGTTCAGCGTCTCCAGCAACTCAATGTGGTCCGGGTGCTTATACGGTGAACCATCGCCCTCTAAATCCATCACATCGAGGGCACTGCTGCGCTTAAGCTTGAAGCGATAACCCTTCAAACGCACACCGCGCCCGAAGAGCTGGATAATTTCGCTGCCTTCCTTCTTGCCGACGTTCATCAGCCCCATCGAGGAGACGCGCCATGAACTCCAGCCTTCCGTAAACTTCTTCGCGCCCGCCAGCAACCGGATAGGGCTCGCGGGCCGCTTGATTTCCTCGAACAGCGACCCGGAAAAGGAAAGCTCCTCCACCTCATAATGCTCTTCCGTTGCTTTGCCCGTTGCGCAAAGATCGCAAAGCTTTTTGGCGTCGCCTACGTTCACCACGCCGAACCATTCGTTCTCGCCGACACGCAGTCCGATTTCACCCTCGGCACCAAGCAAGCGCACGATGTGCAGTTGGCCGCCGCCCGGCGCATTAAAGACATAGCGCAAAATATCCGTAAATAGCTCCCTTGCCTGCTCTGGTTTGTAGAGTTCGTCCACATAGGGGAAGAGGCGTTCAAGCACACGCTGCCCCCCGGCCACCATGCCGTCCTGCCGCGCGAGAATCTGGCCCAAACGGCGCTCAGCATCCGCCCGGTTCGCGATGAATGACGCAAGAAACTTGAGTATTTGAACAAGGTCGGTATCTTCCTGTGTTTGTCGCTGTCCGGTAACGGAGCCGCCTACAAATACCATGAGAGGTTGTTCAAGCAGATAGGGGGCGAGGAGGCTCGGATTGTCCGCGAACCTGCGGCACTGTTGATAGAACCCCAGCAAGCATGCAGTTAAATAGAGCGGGCGTGTTTCCCCCTCGTGTTCCTCGGCCAGATTCAGGATATTAAAATCCTTCCCATAGCCATCATCGTAAAAGAATTTGTACGAGTAGTCGAAAAGAATACACTTGGCGTAGGTTTGTGTCAGGGAATAACCCTTTGATGCGGGTTTGCCTTCCTTGGGCGGTGTGGCAGTCCCTGCCGCCTTGATCGCCTGCCCGAAGGTGGCTGAGTATTCGAAGGAGAAACCTTTCGCACACAGCCGCGCGCGCTTATCCATCCACTCCTCGCCGCCTGAGCCGCGATGACCTTCATCCACCAGCACAAGGTTGTTGCCCTCAAAGGTATCGACCGCCACGGTCTTTTCGCCCGAGGTTTCGCGCAGTTTGTGGATGTCGATGATATCCACCCCTCGTCCGGCAAAGATAGCGCCGCCCTGCCGGTCATAGAATGCGGCCTCCATGCCCGACAATTCGAATTCGTCCTTGTGCTGGCGTGACAACCCTTCATTCGGAGTCAGCAGGACTATCCGGTTCAGTTCCTGCCGCCGACCGGTCTTGCCGAGATAGTGCAGATATTGGCGGATGTGACAGTGCATGAGCAACGTCTTACCGCTGCCCGTAGCCATCCAGAAGCCCAGCTTGTTGAGATCGTCCGCGTTGAACCGGATGATTTGCACTTGCTTATCCAGATCACGGTTAACTATATCCACGAATTCATTCAGCGACGACACAAGTTTGTCCTGGTCGCGGAAATAGCCGTCGAGATAGACTTCTGTCATCAACAATCCGAGATACTGGAAATAAAGCGGATAAAGCGTCTGACCGTGCAGATTGCGAAGGCGGGTGATGTGCTTCCAGTGACCGACAATATTCTCGTCATACTCGCGCAGTTGATCATCCGATTGCTGCCGATGCTTCGGTAAGCGGGCCGCGAGTTCCCGCACATACTTCGTGCCGCCATCCTCGCCCCAACCCTCGAATTCCGGCGCCTTAACCATCGTCGCAAGCTTGGTGAAGTCTTGCACGCCGAATTGCGCCAAAGCCCAGCGGGTCAGTACAAGTTTTTCTGCAAAATGGGTAGCCATTATCTTGAACTCATATGGTTGGCAATTGTCTCATCAGGCATTCGCACTACCAAGACTCTCCAGCTTTCCCACCCACTCGTCGAAGTGCGGGCATTTTGAGCGCAGCGTTGGCAAGCCAATCGCTGCAGCGGCTGGCGCTCCTACGCGCACCTTAAGACGGTCATAGATCGGCACATAGCGGATTATCCGTTTACTTGGCGCGGTCATGGAGCCGTCGTTGATGTCTTCGGGCGCGAGCGCGGCAACATCGCGGGCCAGCATTGCGAAACCTTTTTCGTTGTCGGCAATCCGGCGCTGTAGTTCTGATAAATCGCAGTAGAGCAATGTTTCAAATTCGTGGAGCTGAATGTGAGGCAAAAATCGGCGGTCCCCAAAGTTGGCGTGTAACGCCATCTCCAGAACCGCGATCCGATCCCTGTGCAGCGTCTTCTTCCGAGCTTCTGCCCAGCCGGGGAACTCATCCGGCAGCGCGTAGAGATCCATCATCGTCGTAAACCGCGCATCGACATTGCCATCTTCGCGCATGAGTCGATACAAGTCGCCCTTAATTTTGTCAAAGTCCAAAATGCCACCGCGCTTGCCTAACTTTCGATTGGTTACTTGAGAGTGCGGTCTTCTCCATCTTATCCAGTCACGCAGCTTTGCCCAATGCATTGTTTATCTTAAAATCTAATCTTTCAATCACGAATTTCGTG
>JAYTJE010000090.1:0-12340 GCA_043731355.1 Nitrospirota bacterium | reverse complement strand
GGAATAGTCTTTTCAAAAGGAGAGGAGCCCATTCCTGTCATGCTGCCAATTCCCGATGAGATTCTGAAGTCCTATAATGCGCTTCTGGAGAAGAAAGCTCTTCCCCAAGAGCTCCGATCTGATTGCCGAAATGGCTTCGGTATTTTCTCGACTTCCGGGCAAAGTATCGTCCGCCGGACTCACGATCAGAGCAAGTCAGGCTGTACATCGAGAAACTGCGGTCAAAAGGACAGTCGGATCGGCAACTGAATGAAGCTGCGCAGGCGATCTCGCTCTTTTTTTCCTTGCAGCCAAAAGCAACGCCCGCTTCGGTAATGCGGGGCAGCGGGGATACTCCCGGTACGACCGTTGCCGCTTCGTCTGTCTCAGAAATACTGGGGGTCGGGTCTTGAAAAGGCAGTTTCTTATATTTCAAGACCTGTCCCCATATCCCCGTTCATTTAGTCACAAACGGTAATGTCTCAGAGGTAATGATGCCTTTTGAATAATCAATCTCTACTTTGAATTGTCGAAGAAAATCGAGACCGATCAGAGCATCAATCCCCCATGACTTCTCGAAATGTGAAACAAGTACTTCGAGATTTCCTATCGAATGACCGCAGACTTGTATCTGTGGAAGAATGATCTTCCCGTATTTTTGTGTTTGCAGCCCGGTTTTTAGAATAACAGGTTTTGTTGCGCTGAGAAAACCGGCATACTGAAGCGCGGTATCGGAAAACTCCGTCCTTGGAGCGCCCGTATCAAAGATTGCATCGAATTCATGGAGGGTATTGTTGCCAGCAGCTACGAAAATAGAGAGGTATATGTAGGGAGCGGCGGTATTAAACGTGGTGATGTTCGGCATGCGCTCTCCAGCCTCCGGGGAAAGTACTTTCTCCCGTATATTTGAACGCAGAGGGTTTATCTAATGCGGGAAGACGATATACCTCGTTCTTGTCCACTGAATGTCGGGCAACTACTCCGCTAATGAGATGGCCGCTTTGGTCGAGTACGAAATCAGTAATGAGAAGCCATTCATTGGGAAACATGCTCTTCATTTCGTTCCACGTTAACGTTTTATCCATAGCAGTCCCTTTTAAGAAAATCATTCTTTGATTGTTGACCTATTGAGACGTTACAATAAAACAACAGAAAAGGCAAGTAGGATTGCGGAATAGTAATGGCGCTTTTCAGGGTCTACGAGTATCTATAATGGAAGGGGTTGGATGTCTTGGCTTTCATTACCTCAAACCAACCCATTATGCATAAATTTACTTTTCTACTATGGGTCCGCGGACCTTGCGGAAGTCCGCCCAGATATCCACGACGCCGAGGGCGGTAACGCAGACGATGATCGGCAGCGCAAGGATGAGGGCGTGCAGCAGACTCCGGACAACGGCATGGATGCCGGCTTTTCTAAAGTAATGTTCCACGATGGCGATGCCCTGTGCCGTATAGAGGACGCCGAAGAGGATCGCCGCGTTCCAGCTGATGATATGCGCTGTCTCGTCCGGTATCACGGCGCAGGTCAGGGCCGCGATCAGGCCCCAGACCCAGACGTCGGGAGCGTGCCATTGGGCGAGGGTCGGCTGGTCAGGGGCCGGAGCCTGTTTGCGGGCGAGCACGATCCGGGCCAAACCATAACAGCAGGCTGCCTGCACCACGGAGGTCGCGATCACGATGCCCGGCAGAAGACGTACGAGATAGTAGATGAACTTGTCCGAGACGGCGGTGATCATGGTTGCCGCTTCGGTCAAGCCAAGGCCCGTGTACAGTTTCGCGGCTTCAACGAGGCTGTTTCGCAGGTATTCCTCGATTGTTGCTACGGGGCTTTTGCTTAGGTCCGCGAAGTAGGCCGCCAACGCGAGGCCGATCGCCGCTATCGGCAGAAGGCCTCCGAGCAGTGCCGCTCCTTCGGGCTTGGACCCGCGCTGCATGGCTTCGCCAATGCCGATCGCCATCAGACCGAAGGTAAGGAAAAAGAGGATGGCACCCTGCCAGCCGGCTATGACGGAAACGAGCAGACAGGCGAGGGCGATGGAAACGAGGCCTTCCCGGCTGTTGCCCCTGACGTAGGCGAGAATGAGCGGGACCGGCGAGAACACGGCCGCTATCAGGCCGGGCGCCGGTATGATCAACCCGGCGAGGTAGAGGGCAGCGGCCTGCATGGCGCTGATAATGACTGTTCGATAGTTCAAGGCGTCTCCAAAAAAAAGGGAAACTCATGGTCACCGTATCAGTAACCGCCTGAGTTCCCCTGTTGCATTCAGACTGCCCGTGCTGTTTCCCGGTTTACTTCTCGCCCGAGAACGGAAGTATCGCGATATTCCTGCCCCGCTGGATGGCGACCGTGACGTCCCGCTGGTGGCGGGCGCAGTTCCCGGAAATGCGGCGGGGAAGGATCTTGCCCCGCTCCGTGATGAAGAACCGAAGGGTCTTGATGTCCTTGTAATCGATGAAGGGCGCCTTGTCCACGCAGAACCGGCATACTTTCCGCCGGACCGTGAAGCGCCTCTTTTTGGGATCTCCGCCGCCTCGGGAATCGCGGCTGTCGCGCGAACCGCCGGGGCCTGAAGGCCTGGGACCGGACGGTCTTGAACCGGCCGGCCTTGGGGTAAACTCTGCCATAGTAAACTCCTCGTTAAATAGTTAGTGGAAAAAGCTGTAACAGACTTCCTAAAAAGGGATATCACCCTCATCAACCGGGGCTTCCGGGGCCGACTCGGACGGCGCAGTTCCACCGGGAGCGGTTTTTGAGCGCTTGGGCCCGAACGTCACCGCATCAGCAACGACCTCAATCTTGCTCCGTTTTGCGCCGGTTTCCTTGTCGTCCCATCGGCGCTGCTGCAGCTTTCCGTCGATCAGGACGGAATCTCCCTTGTTGAGATACTGGCTGCAGTTCTCGGCCTGCTTGCCGAAGACGACGATGTCGAAAAAGCTGACCTCGTCCTTTGTTTCGTCGCCCTGTTTGGTCCTGCGGTTGACCGCAACAGCGAAGGTTGCCACTGCTTTGCCGCTCGCCGCGTACCGCACCTCGGGATCGCGTGTGAGATTCCCCATTAATATCACTTTGCTGAAGTTCATCATGTTACGACCTCAATGATTGCCGACTTCGCGTAGGAAAGCGGACCCGGCTGTTAAACGCTGGCTGCCTCGGATGAGGCTGCCGCTGCCTTGGCAAGGTCCTTCTTCTTCGGCTTGGGCGGCTGCTTGAGCCGAAGTTCTTTTTCGAGCTTGATGGTCATAAATTTGATCACGGAGTCCGTGAGCTTGTAGGTGCGCTCAAGTTCGTGGATCAACGGCGCCGGGGCCTTGAATTGGAAGAACGCATAGTGGCCGCGCTTCTGTTTCTTGATCTCGTAGGCCAGTTTCTTCTTGCCCCAGTCCTCGAACTTGATCATTTCGCCGCCCTGGTTGGTGACTACATCCTGCATTTTTTTGATGGTGGCCGCGGTTTCTTCGTCCGTGAGGTTGGGGTTGATGATGAAGATTGATTCGTAGATATTCATTGCTGACATTGCTGATACCTCCCTATGGGTTATAGCCCCCTGTGTCCGGTGCATACAGGGAGCAAGGAGTAATCTCCGCAGCTTCGGGAGAATCGACCTTACTCATTTGTGAAGCGAAACAATAGCACAGGACAAGCTGAAAATCAAGCATTTTCTCAGGTTTCTATAACCAGAGCCGGAGAAGGCCAACCATGAATACGAGCAGGACCGGCAGGTACAGGAGCCGGTAGGCGCCGGCAAGGTCCGCTTTGAAGTACCGGACGGTCAGGAGCAGGCAGAGGTGCGTGGGCGAGAGCATGACGCCGGCAAAACCGCTGGCAAAGGCAAAGGTAATGGTTGCCGGGTCAGGATGGCCCCCCATCATGGCAGTGATGATTGGGAAGGTGGCGCCGACGAACGCGACCGTGAGGCCGGTGAGCAGTCCGACCAGGAAGGGCAGGGCGAAAAGCACCACCATGGGCGGCAGGCCGCTTTCGCGGAAGAAAACCGGCAGCGCCTCGATGGCGCCCGAAGCGTCCAGCATTCCCTTGAAAACCATGATCCCCGCGACCATCAGGATAACATTCATTGAAACGCTTTCCTTGAGCATGGCCGCAAGCTCAGCCAAAGCGTAGCGGTAATAGAGCAGCATGGCGAGCACGATGATTGCCATGGCAATGGCGAGCGGTAGTTTGAAGCCGATGACCAGGACGAGAGAGGCAATGATCGGCAGCAGCGTCAGAAAAAGCGCGCTCAGTTCTTCCCAATCCCGTTTGCCCGCTACCGTCGTCATGGCGACCCCCCGGAAGCCGAGCAGGGCGCCTACGCCGATGACCGCGAGCGGAAGGGGTAGCTGCGAGAGCAGGAGGCTGTTCAGCGGCAGTCTGGTCACCGCGGCCGCGAGCACGATCCCAGGGTAGAGTGGAGAGCAGTATTCCCATATATGGCGGAACCAGTAGTTGACAAAGGCCTTGTGCTCGGGCGTCATCGTCGTATCCGCGGCGGCCTCCTGCACCATGGGGGCCGAAAACGCCGCCCCGCCTGCCGACGGCAAAAGCCCGATAACCCCGGGGAGGACGGCCATGGCAATGCGCCGGTCCCGTGCCACGTTCACGACAGCCTCCATCATGCGTTTCAGTATTCCCCTCTTTCTGATGATGTTTTCGAGCGCCATGATCAGCACCAGGCCGGTCACCAGGTTGATGGTCACGGGGTCGGAGCATGCGGCAAGGAACACTCCGGCCTGTCTGACCGGGGTTAGATGATAGAGCGCGCCGAGAAAGGCCGCGCCAAGCAGCATGACCAGGCCAAGGTTCCACTTGAGCCGCAGAAGGAAAACGATCAGGCCGAAAGCGGCGCCTATTTTGAGCAGGTCCGTCATCGGATGTAAGCTCCGTTCAAATAGAATAAGACCGCCGCGCGGATCGGATACCGGTCCATGCGCCAGTCATCGGGCAGGGGCTGGAACGGGGCTGCGGCCCGGATGGAACGCAGCGCTTCGTCGTCAAGGATCTTGTACCCCGAGGATTTCAGGACCTCGAGCCGGCCCAGGGAACCGTCCTTCATGATCTCAAAGAGAATATAGAGCGTTCCCTGATAGCCGGACTGGGCGGCGAGCTCGGGATAGGTGAGCACACTCTCGACTTTCACCTTGAGCCAGCGGTTGTAGGAAATGAACTTGAACTCATCCGTGTCGAGCGTTACGGAATTATCGCCCGGCCCGCGCTCAGGCATGCCTTTGCGCGCAAGGTCGTCTATATCGTTCTGCGTGAGAAAAGGGAGCGGTCCCGGTCCAGTGCTTTTTTGTGAAGTCTTGTCCGGTCCCGTGCCCTTTTCTCCGCCGCCGGGTTTGCCTGGTTTGCCGGAGGGAGGAAGCGTTTTCGGAATTGCAACATCAGGAGCATTGCCGAATTGACGGGGCGTAGGGACGGCGCGCGGCGTTTCAGGCATCGGGATGCGCGGTATCCTAAGTGACGGCGGAATTGGCTGTGCCACGGGAGGGAGCTGTTTGAGCTGTTCCCGTGGAATATTCACGATCTGCACCGGTGTTGTTGTCGGAAGGGGCGTGAGTGCCGGCTTGATGAGATAGACTGCGGCAGCGAGCCCCAGGATATGGCATGCCAGTGAGATGATGAGGAATCTGGTGAAATGTGAGTGAGAATGCATGAGTTTAAAAAACGTGGACACGGATTTTCACGGAAGAGACGGATAGGTCATTAGGGCTAATGGTAAATCCGAATTTTTCGTGAGAATCCGTGTCCGAACTGTTCTTTGTTTTTTCTGATCGTGTCTCTACTTTGCCAGTATTTTTACAAACTCTTCTGCATTCTGTCCGAAACTTCACGCAGTAGTTTCAGGATCGCTTCGGCCTGGTCCGGCGTGAGGCTGCCCATGCCGCAGGAGGGGGTGATCAGGCTCTGGCGAAGGATGGTCTTGCGCGCGAGACCGTGCGCTTCCAGCCGCTTTATACCCGCTTCCATTTTCTCAAGCAGCAGCTCAGGCGTCTCGTTCCCGGTAAAGGCCCCGGTCGGCACGATACCCCAGGCGAGCGCTCCCCCGCGGTCCATGAACTTTTTGATGTCGCCGGGGTAGAGCATGACTTTCTCCATATACCCGAAGGCGTCGAAGTTCACGATGTCCACCCTGGTGTTGAAGATCATGGGCCAGTCCGCGTTGCCGCAGCAGTGGATGCCGGCTATGCCGCCGAGCTCATGGATTGTATCGATGATCTCGTTCAGCTTCTCCGCCACGACCTCGGACGAGACCGCGGAAAAGGCTGAGCCGAGCGATTCCATGGCAGGCTCGTCAATGAAGATGATGATGGGCTTCCCGAACTGCTTCAGCTCCCGGATCTGCCAGGCCGCTTTCATGGCGAGGCCTTTGACCACGGCATCGAAGAGCATTTCGTGGTGAATGATGTCCTTGCCCGTCTCGTCCTTGAACGATATGCCCGCGGTGAGCGGGCCGGTGATGTGGCCTTTGACGAAGCGCAGCTTCGACGGAAGGCCCTGCTGTAACAATTTTATAAAGGACGGGAACGCGGCCGCGTACGTCTCCGTGATCTTAAAAAAGTCATAGTTTTTTTCAAGGTATTGCTCGAAGAACCTCTCGAACTCGGTTGTCAGGTCCTTGGACGTGTCGAAAAAGAAACGCTTCCTGACCGCGTCGGGCCTGATGCCGGGCAGCGACTCGCTGTACTGGGAATCCATCTGTTCGCGGAAATCCCGCTGCGGCAGCTGGGGCCAGAAGGGCGCCTCCGGGAGATACCGGAGCGAGAGGGCCGCCGCCTTGTCTGGGTCCGTGATGGGCAGGCTGCCGATGCCGGTGGCGATGCAGTTGAAGCTCGGTGTCATGATGAAAGTCCCTTTCTTTTCGAGAACAATGCCGGATTATATAGGCTCATGAGAAAAAAAACAATCAAATTAACGAAACGAAATATCTATTTTTCTCTCTTTTGCTTTTGTGTATACTTATCTCATTTGTCATCATGTCCAGCTGAAAAAGCGTTCTGCTTAGTCGTGCCAGCGGATTTGTTGAAACCTTGACATTGTATATACACAATGGTATAAATATATATACAGTGCATTAAGAAAGGGGCGGGACAAATGAAAGCGACGGTTAAAATGACGACAATTCGGCTCGATATGAAGCTTGCGAACGAGGCGGTGAAATCCCTCGGGGCGAAGAGTATGAGCGAGGCGGTGCATATGGCGCTGCGAGAAGTGGTGGCGCTCAAAAAATTCAAGAATTTGATGACAACGTACGGCGGGAAGCTGGATTTCGAGGCTCATGGCAAATAGGCTCATTATCTTCGACACCTCCGTGTTCATCGACCACCTTCGAACTGCAAAGCATACAACGCGCATTTCGGAGGTGAGCGGTCTGATCCGAAACTCGGCTGTTGTGCTTTCAGAACTTCTTCGCGGGGCGACCAAGGCCGGCGAACTTGCATTCATCAAGAACCTGGCGAAGAACCATCCGATAATGACCCCCACAGAAAAAAACTGGATCGAATCAGGCGAGGTACTGGGCAAGGTGTATCGTGACATGGGTTTTAGCCCGGACAAGCTTCGTGATCTGCACTTCGATGTGCTTATTGCTCTGAGCGCCCGGCATTTTGGAGCAACGGTTATAACCTCCAATCGCAGGGATTTTGAGTTAATAAGAAAATATCGGGAATTTGCGCTGGAAGTTTGGTAAACATGTTCCCTTTCGCTGATAGTGATTACAACTTTCACCTTTACACCAAATAGTAAAACCTGTACTATGCCGTCCATGAAAATGAAATACGGTACGAAAGCTGTCAAACAGGCCAGGCTTGAACTGTGGCCCAATCCCAATCCTGACCGGGATTACGAAATCGATATCTCCTTCCCGGAATTCACCTGCCTCTGCCCGCGGTCCGGGTATCCTGATTTCGCGACGATCAAGGTCACCTACACGCCGGACAAAAAAGTGGTGGAGCTCAAAGCGCTGAAGCTGTATTTGAACAGCTTTCGGGACCAGGGCATCTCCCACGAGGCGGTGACGAACCTGATCTTCGATACGCTCGTTAAAAACCTCAAGCCGCGCGCGCTTGAGGTCGTGGGCGATTTCAATCCTCGCGGCAATGTGAAGACCATCATTCGGGTCGCGCTATAAAACGCCATTCAAAGGTTTAAAGGGAGAATCCATGTTTGGTCTCGGCTTACCGGAAATAATCGTCATCTTCGTCATTGCCCTCGTCGTTTTCGGACCCAAAAGGCTGCCTGACCTGGGAAAATCCATCGGCCGCGCCATGGGGGAATTCAAAAAAGCTTCAGAAGACTTTCAGGAATCAGTCAAGTCTGAAATGAAGGAAGTGGAAAAGACCGTGGACGTGAAAGAAGAGGTCAGGCAGCTCGAACAGCTTGCCGGCGCTGACCCTGGGGCCGGGGCAACGGGCGGCGACCTGCCGGAAACTTCGGCGTCAGTAAAGGACAACAAGGAGAAGGAAGAACATGCCGAAGGCAACAGCTGAAGAAGAACTGAAGATGCCTTTCTGGAGCCATCTCGCCGAACTGCGTAAACGATTGGTCATTTCGGCCATTGCCATCTCCATCGGATTCGTGGCTTGTTTTAATTTCTCCGAGGACCTGCTGGAAATCCTCATGATGCCATTGAACATGACGATACATTATCATGCCTCGTTTCCCTTTCTGCTGTTTACGCCGAACCCGGTCAAACTGGAGCTTTATTTCACTACGCTGACGGGACCGTTCATGGCGCACCTGAAGATCGCTTTTGTGGCCGGCCTGATCCTGGCCGTGCCGGTCATTCTGCTCCAGATCTGGAAGTTCATCTCCCCGGGGCTTATGCCGCGGGAGCGTCGGTATACTGGTTACTTCGTTTTCTTCTCCACGCTGTTCTTTGCCGCGGGCGTCCTGTTCTGCTTTTTTCTGCTGCTGCCTTTTGCCGTGCCGTTTCTGATGGGGTACAAGACGGAGCACCTGAAGGCGATCATCACGATCGGCGAGTACATTGACTTCACGTTGAAGTTCCTGCTGGGATCGGGCGCCGTGTTCGAACTGCCGCTTATCATCATCCTGCTCAGCCGTATGGGCATCGTGCAGCCCGCAACCCTTGCGAAGTTCAGGAAATATGCGTTCTTGATCTCCTTCATTCTCGGCGCCATCATTACGCCAACGCCTGATGCGCTCAACATGACGCTTATGTCCCTGCCGATATATTTTTTGTATGAGATCGGCATTCTGGGAGCGCGCGTGTTCGGCAGAAAGCGCAATGCGGACCGTACGGACTGACGGAGGCGTAAACAATTGCGATAATAATTTCCCTCACCCCTGCCCCTCTCCCCTGGAGGGAGAGGGAGGAAGGGAGAGGGGGCTTATTCTTTGCGGAATGAGCAATCAAAAATCGTTTCATTCGTTGCAGCCTGCTCGAACAGCGGCAAGACCACGCTTATCGAAAAAATAATCCCGCTCCTGAAGGCGCGCGGTCTGCGTGTTGCCGTGGTAAAGCATGCGCATGCCGGTTTCGAGATTGACCTGCCGGGCAAGGACTCCTGGCGGTTTCGCGAGGCAGGCGCGGATGCGGTGATGCTCATCGGACCTGACCGGCTGGCGCTCACGAAAACGCTCCAGGCTGGGCCGCTTGTTGAACTCGAACTTTTCGCACGGGATGTTGATATTGTTATCGAGGAGGGGTTTAAAAAAACAGCAAAAAATAAAATCGAGGTCTTCCGCTCCGGCATTTCAGGCAACCAGCCTCTTTGCATGACAGATCCGTCGTTTCTCGCTCTCGTGAGCGACGTCCCCTTTGATATCGCCATTCCCCGGTTCGACAGCAATGATACCTTCGCTATAACCGAGTACCTTGTCGCCACGTTTATCGGCCCGCCACGAGCGGGACCGGAGACGAAGCAGCTTCTTTAAGATTTGCGAAGATATGCACCTGCTAATCATGGTTGTTAAATGATATTTACTTGTGGTTTGGCTGGAAAATGATGTTTTTCATTGACTTGTAGTGCGGTTTGTCTTATAAACAGGACGTGCAATTTTAAGCGAAAGTCAAGCGAGTGATAACCTTCAGCGTTCGGATTACGAAAGGAGCATGCATGGCGGGTGCGAGATCGAAAAAAATATTTGAAGAGGCGAAAAAAATAATTCCCGGCGGTGTGAACAGCCCGGTGCGGGCCTTCCGCTCCGTAGGCGGCGAACCGCTCTTTATCAAGAAGGCGAAGGGCTCGAAGATATACGACGCGGACAACCGGGAATATATAGACTATGTTCTTTCCTGGGGTCCCATGATCCTGGGCCATGCCAATCCGCGCGTTTCAGCGGCGCTCAAAAAAGCGGTGGGGAACGGCACGAGCTTCGGCGCTCCCACTGAACTCGAAGTCACGCTCGCCAGGATGGTAAAAAAAGCTTTCCCGTCCATGGAGATGATGCGCATGGTCAGTTCGGGCACGGAAGCTACCATGAGCGCGATCCGTCTGGCCCGTGGGCACACCAAGCGCGACAAAATACTGAAGTTCGACGGCTGCTATCATGGACATGCGGACAGCCTGTTAGTGAAGGCGGGCAGCGGTGTGGCGACCTTCGGGCTCCCTGACAGCCCCGGTGTTCCCGCGGACCTTGCCAAGCTTACTCTGACGGTAGCTTACAACGACCTCAGCGCTGTTCAGAGCCTGGCAAAACAGCAGGGTGAGCAGATCGCCTGCATTATTGTTGAGCCGGTCGCCGGCAATATGGGCTGCGTTCCGCCTGCTCCGGGCTTTCTCTCGGGTCTGCGTCAGGTCTGTGATCAGTATGGCATCGTGTTAATCCTTGATGAGGTGATGACCGGTTTTCGCGTGTCATCCGGCGGCGCTCAGAAGATCTACGGCGTCAAGCCCGAGCTGACCTGTCTCGGCAAGATCATCGGCGGCGGCTTGCCTGTTGGCGCGTTCGGCGGCAAGCGCGAAATCATGGAGAAGCTTGCGCCCCTCGGCCCCATTTACCAGGCCGGCACCCTGTCGGGTAATCCCCTGGCCATGACCGCCGGCATCGAAACCTTGAAAGCGCTTGCCAAACCCGGCGTGTATAAAACGCTCGAAAAGCTGACTGCGGAGCTCGAACTTGGCCTCCGGGAAGTGACGACTGAGGCGGGAATACCCGCCACTTTCAACCGGGTTGGTTCCATGTTCACCACCTTTTTTACGAACACTCCGGTGCGGGACTTCGCCAGCGCCAAAACAGCGGATACAGACCTGTTCGGGCGTTATTTCCGGTCTATGATCAAGCACGGGGTCAATCTTGCGCCGTCGCAGTTCGAGGCCGCCTTCATGTCGCTGGCGCATACCCGGACAGATATCGCCAAAACCGTCGAAGCCGCACGGAAGAGTTTGAAGGGGCTGTAAGGGCAGAAGGGTAGAAATTTAAGAAGTTGAGATGTTGAGACGTTGGGAAGGTAAATATTGGAACCTTACTTTTTCCTACCTTCTTACCCTCCCACCTTCCTAACTTCGAGGTTTACCGTGGATGAAAAAGACCGGAAGCTTATCCGCATGCTCGGTGTGCTGAGCACGGTGGGTCTCACCCTGGTGGCGGCTACGGTCATCGGCCTGTTCATCGGGCTGAAGCTGGATAAGGTCTTCGGCACTTCGCCCTGGCTGACGGCGCTCTTTCTCCTCCTTGGGCTTATCGCCGGATTCAGGAACCTGTTTCAGTATGCCAGGCGGAGCCAGGAAGCCATGGACGAAGATACGAACGATCATTCAAAAGGGACGCCATGACCGAGGGACCGAGGAGTGCGCCGGAACAGGCAGTCATTGCTATTGTTCTGGGTGTCGTGAAGAAAACGCTGGTGCTCGCTGCCGTCGCTCTGACGGGTGTTTTTATTTACCGTGCCCTTGTTCCCGATGATCGCAGCCGGTGGATCGTCCCCTCAAGTATTCTGTTCGGCGCGGCCCTGGGGTTAGTCAACTTCCGCTGGCTCGCGACGGCGGTGGAACGGATCTATCTGAGGAAAGGCGCAACGCCGGGAGTTTCCACTCTTGCCGCGGGGGTCATCAACGTCTTGAAGCTGGCTGTTATCTTTCTTGTTCTTTTCATTGTTATAAAATGGCGGGTCCTTAACGTTTTTGGTCTGGTCGGAGGCCTTTCGCTCTGTTTCCTTGCCATTCTCTGGCAGGGTTTGATTCTTATGAAAAACACAACCGCGCCTAATCGGTAAAAAGTATACAGTATACAGTAAACAGTATACGGTGCGCCGGGTGAGTCGGGCAATTATTGCTGAAAAAAACAGAAGGAGAGTGCGTATGAAAAACCATGTTTTGCGGCCGTTGTTCGTGGTTATCGGCATTGTTGCGCTGATACTGCTGGCCAGGGTAGTGCTGGTGCCGAAAGATTTCGGCG
>JAYTJE010000089.1:0-6285 GCA_043731355.1 Nitrospirota bacterium | reverse complement strand
GCGGCCGCCCGTATCGTATCGAGCTTGGTCAGCGCTTCAGAAAGGGGCTTTGCCGTGTCCGCTTCCGGATAGAAGGACAAGGCGCGCGCTGAAGGGACCCTGATCTTTTCGTCCGGATCAAACACCCCGCGCATGAGCGCGGGAATGAAACTCACATCCTGCAGCACACCGATGGCGAGGGCCGCTTCACCGCACACTTCAGGAGCGTCCAGGTAACTATTGTATATGAACCGGAAAAAATCAAGACCGCTCGGGTCCTTCAGGTCAGAGAGCTTTCTCATGGCTTCGGTCCGCACCGAAAGATCGTTCCGCAGATTTGCGGCGGCAAAAGCCAGCGCCCCCCCGCCAGGGGTCTTGATCTTTTGTACGGCAGCGGTCAGGATTGACAGCTGGTCCCAGGCCGCCAATCCCAGGGAGCCGGAGCCGATCCTGGCCCGCGCGGGCATGACCGTGATCGTTACAGACCGGGGGGGAAGCTGCGGCCTCCGGAACCCGGACGGTTTATCATCCTTGACATTTATTTCGAAGGTGTTTTCCTTTTTGAGCTTCACCAGACAGGCGATGAAACCGAAGCCATACCGGTCCTCCCGAAGGATCTTTTCGCCGTTCACTGTAAACTCGATAAAATCGGTCCTTCCGACAGCCAGCTCACCGTTCTGTATTTTGATGAGATACAGGTCTTCCGATGCCTGAAAAGTCCGGGTATATTTGTTGTCTTTGCCGTACCGCTCTTTGACATCGAACGCCTCCG
This sequence comes from Nitrospirota bacterium, assembly GCA_043731355.1. GTDB lineage: Bacteria > Nitrospirota > UBA9217 > UBA9217 > UBA9217 > GWC2-56-14. The sequence goes on along the minus strand of JAYTJE010000089.1, from coordinate 5,534 downwards.
GGCCGAAAATGTCCTTCTCCGCAGCCATCGCGGTCAACAAACAAAACAGGCTCATGAGCAGCAGGAATAGTGCCGATTTTATTTTTATCATTATCTCGTCTCCTTACCGTTTCAATATGATGCCGCGCGCTGCAACAGCTGCCCGAACCCGGGAAACGACGTTTCGATCCACGCGGTGTCCCGCACCACGGTCTCGCCGCGTGCGGCCAGTCCGGCCACTGCAAGGGACATGGCAATCCGGTGGTCGCCGTGGCTTTCGCAGAGCGCCCCGGTCAGCGCATTACCACCCCTGATCTCCATCCCGTCGGGACGTTCGGTGACCGCCGCGCCGAGTTTTGTCAGTTCTGTCGCAATGGCCGTGATCCGGTCCGATTCTTTTACCCGGAGCTCCGCCGCATCCCGAATGATCGTCGTGCCAACGGCATACGACGCGGCGACCGCCAGGATCGGGAGCTCGTCAATGGCCCGGGGAATAAGATCTCCCGAGAGCTCGACGGCCTTAAGCTGCCGATAGCGCACGCGAATATCAGCCACCGGCTCCCCGGCCTGCTCCCTGCGGTTTTCGAGCGTCAGGTCCGCGCCCATGGCCAGCAGGACATCAATAATTCCGGTGCGCGTGGCATTCACTCCCACATTGCTAATGACAAGCTCCGACCCGGGAACGATCGACGCTGCAACCAGAAAGAACGCCGCTGACGAGATGTCAGCCGGGATGTCAAGTGTGCCGGTGGTCCGCAGCCGCTGCCGGCCCCGGAGCGTGACCCGGAGCCCGTCCTCCCGCACCTCGACGCCGAAAGACCTGAGCATCCGCTCCGTATGGTCCCGGGATTTCGATGGTTCGCTCACGGAAGTGTCTCCGTCAGCATAGAGGCCGCAAAGCAGGACCGCGGATTTCACCTGCGCGCTCGCCACGGGACTTCTATAGTCCAGGGCCTTGATCTTTCCACGCGCTCCGCGGATGGCCAGGGGCGCCAGTTTCCCGTCTGCGCGGCCATCGATCACGGCCCCCATACGGCGAAGCGGGTCAACGATCCTGCCCATGGGGCGTTTGGTCAGGTATTGATCGCCGGTCAGCACCGAGAAAAAATCCTGGCCCGCAAGCAGGCCGGCAAGGAGGCGCATACCCGTTCCCGAGTTGCCGAGATCGAGCACGCTCGCGGGCTCCGACAGGCCGTCCAGGCCTTTGCCATGGACCACCAGACGGCTCGAACCGATCCCCTCGACCGGGATGCCGAGCAACTGCACTGCCCGCGCCGTATGCTGCGTGTCCTCTCCGGTCAGGAAGCCCGTGATCTCGGTCGTGCCTTCGGCAAGCGCCGCGAACAGCACCGAACGGTGAGAGATGGATTTGTCTCCCGGCAGCGTGAGCTCGCCTTTCAGGCCGCGCGATGGTCGTATTCTGAGCTCGGACACTAACCCAGCCTCTTTCTTACATCGCTCGCCGCCCGCAGGTGCTTTTCCAGGCGGATTTCATCTCCGCTCATGATCTCTCGCTTGAACTTGTTCAGCGAGAAGATATAGCGGTCGATCATCTTGACGAGATGGTCGCTGTTCATGAGGCAGATGTCCTTCCACATTTCCGGTGAACTTGCGGCAATGCGGGTGAAATCGCGAAAGCCCGCGCCGGAGAACCGGAGATAGTCCCCGGCGCCGGTGTTCAGTTCCGCCACCGCGCACATCATGGCGAACGCCGCGACATGCGGCAGATGGCTCACCGCGGCAAAGACCTTGTCATGCAGCTCGGCGTCCATGACAACCACATCCGCGCCGGCCGCGGTCCACAGCTCGCGCACCGCCTCGAGCGCTTTTTTGTCGGTGCGCGCCGTCGGGGTGAGGATGCACCGTCGTCCCTGGAACAGGGTATCGATGGATTCGGCAACGCCGGACTTTTCCCTGCCGGCGATCGGGTGGGCCGGGACGTAATGAACGCCGGGACCAATGCTTTCCTCGATGTCCCTGATGAGCGGCCCTTTGACGCTCCCCACATCGGTAAGGATCGCGCCGGACTTAAGATGCGGCCCGAGCTCACGCACGAGCTGCTTGAACGTTCCAACAGGAGACGCAAGCACCACAAGGTCGGCGCCCTCGACCGCCTGCGCGGAGCTCTGCCCCATGCGGTCGATCACGCCGATTTGAATCGCCTTCTCCAGTGTGCTTCTGCTCCTGCCCGCTCCGGTGATGCTGTCCGCAAGGCCCTTGAGCTTCATGACCTTTGCGAGCGAGCCGCCGATAAGGCCGACGCCGATGATCGTTACGTTTTTAAAGTGAATTGACATGCGTTGTTTTCAGGGTAAATCAGCTCTCCTGCTTCCTCCGCGGTGGAAAAAGGCCTACGCCTTTACGAGCGCTTCAAACTCAGTCATGAACCGCTTATTCTCCTCGGGCAGGCCGATCGTGACCCTGAGCCGGCTGCCGCCCATGTGCCTGATGATCACGCCTTTTTTGAGAAGGCTGCTATACAATTCCCGGCCGTCCTTGCTGGTCTCGAACATGACGAAGTTCGTCTCGGTCGGGTAGTAGGTTATGCCGAGCTGGTCAAAGGACTGGCAGATGAACTTTTTCCCCTCGATATTGTTCGCAACGGACTTTTCCACATGCTTCCGGTCCGCCAGGGCGGCCAGGGCGCCGGCCTGCGCCAGGGAATTCGTATTAAAGGGCTGCCGCACCTTGTTCATCAGCCCGGCGATCATCGGGGTCGTGATGCCGTAGCCGATGCGCAGCCCCGCGAGGCCGTAGATCTTGGAAAAGGTCCGGAGCGCGAGCAGGTTCTTGTCCACGCGCAGATAATCAAGAGATTCGGGATAGTCGGCATGCGTCACGTATTCAAAATACGCCTCATCCACGGCCACGAGCACATGGTCCGGAACGCGGGCCATGAACCGGTCCATTTCGCTTTTGGTATTCATCGTGCCGGTCGGGTTGTTCGGGTTGGCGATGAACACGATCCGGGTCTTTTTTGTGATCCGTTCCGCCATGGCCTCGAGGTCGTGCCGCCCGTCCTTGCAGGGCACGATCACGTTCGCACCGCCGGCCGCCTGCGTGATCATCTTGTAAACAACGAATGACGGATCAGCCGAGATCACCTCATCGCCGGGCTGGATAAACGTGCGGACCGCCAGTTCGATCAGTTCGTTCGAACCGTTGCCCAGGATGATACGGGCACTGTCAACATCATAGTGTTTGGCAAGCGCCTGGGAGAGATAAAAACCGCTGCCGTCGGGATACCGGTTCAATCCTTCCAACACCTTCTTGATTGCCGCAACCGCCTTCGGCGACGGGCCGAGCGGGTTCTCATTCGATGCCAGCTTGATGCTCCCGCTGATGCCGAGCTCCCGTTCAAGCTCCTCGATCGGTTTTCCCGGCACGTAGGGTGAGATATTCTTAATGTTCTCGGAAACAGGTATCATGATCGAGCTTCCCTCATTGCAGTAAGAGCTGTTGACATTCCTTGCTACTGTCTACTGCCTACTGCCTACTGCTTCTCGGATACGACCCCAGCACCTTCAGGAACATACAGTCCTGCCGCAAACGCTCGATCGCCTTCGAGACCTTCTCATCCTCGATATGGCCTTCCATGTCAACGAAGAAAACATAGTCCCAGGCGCTCCGCCCGGAAGGACGGGCATCGAGCCGGTTCAGGTTGATGCCTGCTTCGGCAAAGGGCGCGAGCATGGAATAGAGCGCCCCGACCTTGTCCTTGATCGAGAACATGATCGACGTCTTGTCGCGGCCGGTCTTGCCAGGCGATTTCGGAGCAATGACGAGAAACCGGGTAATATTCGCGGTATTGTCTTCGATCTTTTTTCCGGCGATCTGAAGCCCATACAGCACCGCGGCCATTTCGCTGGCGATCGCCCCGAACGTATGGTCGTCTGCCGCCATTTCCGCGGCCCGGGCGGTGCTCGGCGCTTCAAGGACCGGCACACCGGGAAGGTTCTTCTCAAGCCACTGCCGGCATTGCGCCGCCGCGGGCGGGATCGTATAGATTTTGACGATGTCTTCCAGTTTTCCGGATTTGTTCATGAGATGGTGCGAGACCTCAAGCACGATCTCCGCGGCTATCTTGAGCTCTGAATCAATGAACATGTCATGACTGTAGATGACGGCCCCGGACGTGGTGTTCTCGATGGGCACGACGCCGTAGTCGGCCCGGCCCCGTTCCACTTCCGTAAATACATCTTTGATGCTTTCCACGGACACATACTGGGCGGCCAGTCCGAACTGCTGCATCCCCGCCATGTGCGTAAAGGTCGCGCGCGGGCCGAGATAGGCGACCTTCAGGGGGCGTTCCAGGGAAAGGGAGGACGAAAGGATCTCGCGGTACACTGCGCGAAGGGTATCCTGGGGAAAAGGACCTTTGTTCCTGCCTGCCAGACGTTCGAGTATCTCCCGTTCCCTGCCGGGAGCATGGAAATCGAGTTTTTCGGTCTTCTTGATGTTGCCGACCTCAATGACGATCCCTGCGCGCTCGTTCAGAAGATCGATCAGCCTGTTGTCGATCTCGTCTATCTTTTTGCGAAGCTCAGTGATCTTTTGCATAGGCATGGACCGTGACCCACCTTTGAGGAAGTGTGGAATTATAGTTTATTTTTTAAGCAGTTGCAAGGGATTTTTCAGCGCGGAAAGGACGTTATTCAGCTTTTTTGCAGGGATGCCACCAGGCTTGTAAAAGCCCCCTCTTCGAGCGTCATCACGACAGCGTCCTCAATGGGACCATCATAATAATCACGGCGAATGAAGGTGGCCGTGAAACCAAGGCTGGAATAGAGTTTGTGCGCCGGCTCGTTCGAAGCGCGGACCTCGAGAAAAGCACGGCGCGCTTCTTTCGAGTAGCCGTGCCTGAGTCCGGCCAGGACAAGACGCCGGGCGATGCCCTGTTGCCTCGATCCGGGCGCGGTAGCAAGGTTCAGAATATGCATTTCGCCGGCAACGAGCCAAAAGACCAGATAACCGGCAATAGTACACATTGGCGCGTCCGGGACCAGCGCGACTAAGAGGCGTGAAACCGAGGGGCTGCGGAACTCGGAAAGAAAAAGGTTCCTCGACCAGGGCATTGAGAAAGAAGCTTGTTCAATGGCCATGACCTGGTCCAGGTCTTCCTTCTTCATGAAGGTTATCGTGACGTCTGTCGCTTTTCCCATGCCACTTCCGCCTCGGGCCTGCGGATATACAAGGGGACCAGACTGTCCGGATCAATCTGCTCCCCGTTTTGCAGCATGCCGAGGCCGAGCTCGCCGACCGCGGCCGCCGAGGGCAGGCAGGCCGTCATCGGAGCAAACCGCGCCCGCTCCCCCATCGCCAGTTCTATCGCGCCCCGGTACAGACGGGAAGCCTCTCCCGTGAACAGCACGGCGCCGCTTGTTTTGGCGGCAAGTTCAGTGATCGGGATGTTCGTTTCCAACATCAGTTGGACAAGTTCCGGCCCTTGGTATTGGTAGAGCGCCGCATACACCTCGTTCTTGCGCGCATCAAGCAGGGGGCAGACGGGATGGCAGGCCTGAGGCAGGTTCCAGGCAAGCGCTTTGAGCGTGGGC
>JAYTJE010000088.1:0-5252 GCA_043731355.1 Nitrospirota bacterium | reverse complement strand
GAAGACCGAGGCTGATGTTGCGAACGCCTGGGCAGCGACCGGATGAGGCCCCAGCGCATAGCCGGTGGCTGCGGAAGCGGCAGCGAACAGGGACAGGGGAATCCTGCAGAGGTCTGCGTAGATCTTTATCTTCAGCAGCATAGGCATGGTTGCGTACTCTACTTCAGGGTTTTGAGGTGTTCAACGAGCTCGCGCATTTCGTCGTCGCTCATCGGTATTGCCGGCATGATCGGCGGGAAACCTTTCGCAATATCAGCAGCAGGGTCTTTTATCGATCGCATGATATAACCCTCATCGACCGTGATCGTTCTTTCTTTGCCTGATGCGACTACGGTCTCTTTCCTGCCGAATAACCCTTTGAACGTGGGGCCTACCTTGGCGCTGCCGTCCAGGGAGTGGCACGCAATGCAGCCCTTTTCCTGAATGAGCTGTGCGCCGTCCGGCGCCTGGTGCGCCGAAGCCGCTGGTTTTTCCGCCGACCCGTACCACGTATCGAAATCTTCCGGCGACAGAACGTTCACCTTCGTGATCATACCGGAGTGGCCCGGCCCGCAGTATTCGGTACAGAAGAGGTCGTAGGCCCCGATCTCATCAGGCAGGAACCAGAGATGGGTTTCCATGCCGGGCACGGCGTCTTCCTTAATTCGATAGGCGGGGATGAAAAGGCTGTGGACGACGTCTGCTGAAGTGATGGCGAGCTTGACCGGCCTCCCCAGCGGCACGTTCAGGACGTTGCTTTGCTTTCCGTTCTCATATGCAAAAGATCAGGTCCGCTGGGGTGACCCATATGCCGTTTTTTTCGTCCAGTTGCGGAATGCATAAATTTCTGATACAGTCCTGAACAACGCTGGGCCTGGAAGCGTCCGCGTTTTCTTTTTTAACCCCGGACACTATGGAGGACATTGTGGCGCAGAAACCCGACGGTCATTTCCGCAAGCTTTTCAGCCTGCCAGTCATTGTCGCGGCTCTCGGTTATTTCGTGGACATTTACGATCTGGTGCTGTTCAGCATCGTGCGCGTGCCGAGCCTCAAATCGCTGGGTTTGTCCGGCCAGGACGTGACCGATTACGGGGTGTTCCTCCTGAACATGCAGATGGCCGGCATGCTGCTCGGCGGGATCATCTGGGGCGTTCTGGGCGACCGGAAGGGGCGGCTCAAGATCATGTTCGCCTCCATCTTTCTCTATTCCCTCGCGAACATTGCGAACGGCATGGTCTCTTCCCTTCCCGCGTACGCGGCACTGCGTTTCATCGCCGGCATCGGACTGGCCGGAGAACTGGGGGCAGGCATTACGCTGGTGGCCGAGGTCCTGCATAAAAGCGTCCGTGGCTATGGCACCATGCTGGTTGCTTCGGTGGGAGTTTCAGGCGCCATACTGGCAAACATCATCGCCAACAGTTATGACTGGCGGAATGCATTCATCATCGGTGGAGTGCTCGGGCTTCTGCTGCTCATAGCGCGGATCCGGGTGGCGGAGTCGGGCATGTTCCGCGCCATGAACGAGCGGCCCCGCATCGGCCTCGGCAAAGGCAACTTTCTTGCCCTCTTTTCGGAGTGGAAGCGTTTTTTTCGCTACCTTAACTCTATTCTGATCGGCGTTCCCATCTGGTTCGTCGTCGCCATCCTGATCACCTTTTCTCCTGAATTTGCCAAAACGTTCGGAACGACCGGGCCGGTATCCGCCGGGAACGCGGTCATGTTCTGCTACCTCGGGCTGGTTTTCGGGGACCTTTCGAGCGGCCTCCTGAGCCAGATTTTAAGGAGCAGGAAAAAAGTGGTCCTCCTCTTCATGCTCCTGAACCTCGCCGCGATTGCCCTGTACTTTCTTCAAGGGAGCAGGAGCCCGTCGTTTTTTTACGGAGTATGTCTCATCCTTGGTTTTGCAAGCGGCTACTGGGCTATTTTCGTGACCATTGCGGCTGAGCAATTCGGCACCAACCTGCGCGCCACGGTCGCCACGACCGTGCCTAATTTCGTGCGCGGCATGGTGGTGCCTATCACGCTGCTGTTCCAGCTGTTCCGCCGGAGGCTGGGCCTGGAAGGCGGCGCCCTGACCGTCGGCGTTATCTGCGCGAGCGTCGCGTTCATAGCGCTCTTTTTCCTTGATGAAACGTTTCATAAGGACCTGGACTACTACGAAGAGCTGCCCTGATCCCGGAGCAGCGGGCGGACGCATGGCGTGAAAGGGAACGCATTTTGCGCTATTTGTATGACAATACTCCCTCTGTATGTGAAGCTCGATCCGGACCAGACCGCGGAGCTTGCCTACAAGGAGTGGTATCGCGTGTTCTGCGGCGCCGCGGTCATCAGCAGCGTGTTCAATCAGCTGCGCGAAAAGGTCGGTGAACCCTACAATTCGTTCCCGATTGATTCCTTCATCGTTTTGGAAGGCGGTATGGCAGGCTGGGGAACTATTTGCGGTTCAAATGCAGGGGCCAATATTGTCAGCAATGTAATCATCGGACCCAGGATCGCGGGACCGGAGTGCGAACATGGACACACTATCGGCTCATCCATGATGGATTGGTATTCCAATACAGCGCTTCCTGTATTCACGCCCAAGGAACCGAAGCAGAAAACAGCGATCATTCAGACCAAGAGCGAATCACCGCTGTGTCATGTTTCTGTTGGAAAGTGGATAAAGGCGTCAGGATTCACACTCGCAAGCGCTGAGAGAAAGGACCGTTGCGCGCGTGTTGCGGCGAGCGTTGCCCGTAAGCTTGTGCGCGGCTTTTTTCCCGCAACCCCTAAAATTACAATTAGAGTTTGACACCGCTCCGCCTTTCTGTGTACAATGCCGCCCAGATGAAATGGAAAGCAATCATTGTTCTTCTGGCAATCGCCTTCAGCATCGTCGTTCCACCCGCGTTGCCTTTTCTTTCGGATCACAACGCCATGGCGGAGATCGGGACCCTTGATGTTTGCCATTCGGCGGCTCCGGCGCTTTTCTCGAACGGCGATATGCCTTGTGTGAACGAATGTGCCTGCCTTCCGCTTCCTTTGGCACAGAAACAATTGTCTGAAATCAGCAATCCCCCTTTTCAACCATTCTCCCTAGTTTTTCAAGACGAACGTCCTCCGAAACACTAATCAGCAGTTCAAATCCGAAGTAATGAGACTTCCTCCCCGGAAGAAGCGCGCACAGGCGTGTGCGTGCCCGTAAACTCGGCTCCACTTCGGGAATATCCGTCATCATAAAGCGCGATGCAATCGTACTAAGTCCGGCGGACGCGTCTCTTTGCGCGCTCAGAAGACGCGAGTTCGCTGGCAAACGCCGGTCTCGCTATCGGGACGGGGTGTTTGTCATGCCGTGCAACAACGGCTTAGGGGACTTTTCACGAGACCGTGCATTCGTCGTTATGATATTTCTGAAGCGGAGCCATTTTTTTCTCCGGGTACTATATGTTTCAAGGCGCAGCCAGCCAACCGAAAGCAGCTAACCTAAACAGGAGGGTACAAGACCATGGAAACCGAAAAGATGCTTGATGCAGAGATGTCGAGGAGAAGTCTTCTGGTTAACGGTGGTAAATGTGTTGTCGGTGTCGCCGGTATCATGGCGTTGTCGTCCATCGCTCCCGGAATTGCGGCAGCTAAGGGCGCGGAGTACAAGAAGCTGGCGTATAAGCCGATAAACCCGGACGAAGCTGCAAAGATCGCCTATGAGAACTACTTTGACCTGTGGTGTGCCTCGACCGTGCTGAAGGGTCTTTTCGACCCTCTCGCAAAGAGCGTCGGAGAACCCTACAAATCGTTCCCGGTCGAATCCATGCGTTGGGCGCATGGTGGAGTGGCCGGGTGGGGCACGGTGTGTGGAACGCCGGTGGGCGCCAGCATTGCCATGGGTATGATCACGGGCGATATCGGCACTTCGGAAGCCATGTGCAACGACATCATGTTCTACTATGCCAACACCGTCTTGCCGGTTTACAAACCCGCCAAAGCGATCAAAGCCGAGATTAAAACAACGACCAAGGCGGATACACCGGTTTGCCATATCTCGGTAGGTAAATGGATGAAGGCGGAGAATGTTGCGTTCCTCACGCCGGAACGGGCAGAGCGGTGCGCGCGGGTTGCCGCAACCATGGCGTACAAGACCGCCGAGATGCTCAATGCATGGCACAAAGCGGGCGGCAAGTACACGCCGGTCAACAAGCCCCTGGCGAATGTGCTGAACAACGGCATTACGTCGCAGAACAATTGCACCGAGTGTCACGGGACCAACATCCCGGCGTTGCCGGGCGCGAAGAGCTAAGCGCCAGCAGCACAGAGAACGCGGACGGGCGGGTGTTTGTTACCCGCCCGTCTTTTTACGGTGGCGCCGGAGAGCTTTCGATTGCGATAAAAAAACTGGAGAACTTGCATGTTTGGTCTCGGAATCCCGGAATTACTTATTATTGGTATTATCGCGCTCGTTGTTTTCGGCCCCAAGCGTCTGCCGGACCTGGGCAGGTCCGTGGGACGCGCCATGAACGAATTTAAAAAAGCGTCGCAGGAATTTCAGGATTCCGTAAAAGAGGAAATGAAGGAAGCGGGAAAGACGGCACAGGCTGAGGAGTTACAAACGATTGGCCAGGAGATGGCGGCTGTCAGTCGGGAACAGGTGATGGTCCCGAAGGGCGTGGCGGAATATGAACAAGCTGAAAAAGAACGCGCGAGTGGCGCAGCCTGAGGGCAAGCTTTGAAAAATTACAAGGAGGAAACATGTTTGGATTAGGACTGCCGGAATTGATGATTATTTTGGTTATCGTGCTGGTAATTTTTGGCGCAAATCGCCTGCCGCAGCTTGGCGAAGGACTGGGCAAAAGCATCCGGTCTTTTAAAAAGGCGATGCAGGATGGACAGGATAAGGAAATTCCGCATAAAGAAGAAAAAGCCTGAGCATCAAGAGCCGGATCAAATCAACAAGTACCTTTGGTCAGGAAAACAATTAGTGTAAACCGTTCATAAGGAGCTTGCATGCAGATAGACGCTCGCGGCAAAGGATGCCCCTTTCCGGTCATGATGACAGAGGACGCGCTTTCGAAATTAACCGAAGGAATCGTCGAGGTCCTGGTGGACAATGAAGAATCCTCCCTGAATGTGGAAGAGTACGCTCAGCAGAACAACCTGTTCGTCGAAACAACGCGTTCAGGGAAAGATTGGAAGGTCAGGATCGTAAAGGGATATCTCTGTGCGGTTAAAAAAAGTACGCTGCCCGCGCGTAAGCCGGAAATGCCGGGTGCGGCTGCAAAAACGCTGCTGCTCATCATCGG
>JAYTJE010000087.1:0-4825 GCA_043731355.1 Nitrospirota bacterium | reverse complement strand
GGATAGAGATGGACCGCTCGGTAGTGGAGCCCGGTCCCGATATTCCGTTCCTTCAGACCCTGCATGAAAGCGTCACGGTCCATGCCCGCTGCCTCGGGGTTTACGAGCGGCGTGTAGAGATGCCAGGCATGGAGATGGGCATAGGACGGTGCTGTGGGCAGTGAGAGCTGCGGCCAGCCTGCAAGCAGGCTCTGGTACCGGAGCGCAAGCTCGGTGCGGCGTTTGATGAAACCGTCCAGAGCCTTGAGCTGGTGCAGGCCGAGGGCCGCCTGCATGTCCATCATGTTGTACTTGTAGCCCGGCGCTATGATCTCGTAATGCTGGCTGCCTTTTTTCCCGAAGCGGTTCCAGGCCTCGCGGTCCATGCCGTGGAACCGGAGCAGGGCAACGTCATCGGCCATTTTGGCGTCGCGAGTGACCACGCAGCCTCCTTCGCCGGTGGTCATGTTCTTGTTGGGGTGAAAGCTGAAGACCTGGATGTCGCCGAAACTGCCGATGCGCTTGCTTTTATATTCCGTCCCGATTGCATGGGCCGCATCTTCGATCACCCGGAGGTTGTGCTTTTTTGCGATCGCGTACAACGGGTCGAGGTCCACCGGAAGTCCCGCGAAATGCACCGGCATAATGGCCCGGGTGCGCTTCGTGACCGCTTTTTCTATCTTCGTCACGTCTATATTATAGGTGCCGGGCTCAACATCAACGAGCACCGGTTTACCGCCCGTGAGCACGATGGTGTTCAGCGTTGCGGCAAAGGTCATTGGAGTGGTGATCACTTCGTCTCCGGGCGCGAGCTTCATCGCCGCGAGCACCAGGTGCAGTCCTGCTGTGGCGGACGAGAGCGCCAGGGCATGGGGCGCCGACAAATATGCCTTGAGGTCATCCTCGAACTGCTTGACACGCGGACCGGTCGTGATCCAGCCGGACTTCAGGCATGATACGACTTCATCAATGGCCTCCTGGCTGATGGTCGGCCGGGAAAAAGGAAGAAATTCTTCATTGGGTATCGTCATGGTTCTCCTGAACGTTAGCGACATTTAGGCGCGGAATTAAAAAAAATCCGCAATCCGAAATCCGCAATCCGAAATTAGATCAGCTTCTCGTCACAAAAAAAACGCCCACACAGATGATCACGATGCCGGTTATGCGGGGCAAAGAGAGATTCTCCTGGAACAGGTAGTAGCCGCCGATGGCGTTCACGATATAGCCCACGCTCAACAATGGATAGGCGAAGCTGACCTCGACGCGGGACAGGACCAATAGCCAGACCGCGACGCTTACCACGTAACAGGTGAGGCCGGCGATAACGAACAGGTTTCCCGCGACCTGGATCCCGATGGGGATGATATTGTTCCAGACGAACTCAAAATGCCCGATGCGGCGCATGCCTTCCTTCAAAAAGAGCTGGGCAGCGGCATTCAATAAGACGCCGAGCATGATGAGCGGAAGATAGTTCATGGTTTTACCTCTTTGTTCGACAGGAGAACCGTATTGGGTGACCGGGCCACCAGGTAGGTCTTCAAGCTGGTATCGCTCCGGAGTGTATCATAATAGAGGCTCTTTGTCATCAGGTACAGGGTGTTTGGTCCCTGCCAGCGCCTGCGGAAGGTGGCAGGGTCGATCATCCAGGCGCTCGTATCTTCCACCGTGGTCCCGAAGGAGAGCTCTCCCTGCCAGCCCAGGACCGAAATGCGGCGTTCCAGATAGACCGGCAGGTCCTGGTAGTAGGTGTAGTAACTCACGACTTCATCGCCGGGCTTAAGACGCGTCTTGAGTTCCTGCGCCAGCCCTTTGATGGAACGGGAGTCAAGGTCAGGCATGGCGTTGCTCACCGCAAGAAGGAACAGACAGGTAATTAACAGTAATGACGATAGGCCGCCGCGCAGGCCGAACCGTTTTTGCATCAGCCCGATGAGGAGAGCGCCGGCGGTCAGTACGCAGATGATGACAATACGGTGATGTCTCAGCGCCTGTTGGTCTATTTCGGGACGGAACCGCGGCAGGACCGCAAGCCCGAAGACAACCGCCGCAGCAAGCAGCAGGAGCAGCAGATAGGCCGGTGCGCTCCCCGGCAGCCGGTTCTCGTCCCATCCTTTTGCCAGATATCTTCCCGTCAGAAGGGCCAGTGGCGGAAAAACCGGCAGGATGTAAGGGACGAGTTTTGAACTGGATGCGGAAAAAAAGAGAAAGACAAGCCCGGCCCAGAGCAGGAAAAATATCGTTTCCCGGTGCTGGTGACGTTCTCGCCAGGTGGGAATGCTGTTCTTGACGGCCTGGAGCAGGAACGCCGACCAGGGGAAAAACCCGAGCAGCAGGATGGGGATGAAATACCAGAATGGTTTATAGCGGCCATGGATCCTGGTCAAATAGCGCTGGAAGTGTTCGTGAATGAAATAGAACTGGTAGAACTCGGGGTTTGCTCTGCCTGCCAGGACATGCCAGGGAACGGCAATGGCCAGGAACAGGGCAATGCCGGAGAACAGGTACATGGTTTTGAGCACACGCCATTCGTTCAGGAGCACGATCCAGGCGCCGATCACCATGCCGGGGATAAGGATGCCGATGAGGCCCTTGGTGAGGGTCGCCAGTGCGGCGCAGGCATAGAAACCATACAGGAAGAGCCGTCGTCTGAGCCCTGGTTCTTCGCGCGTCCCCAGAATGAACGACAGGAGCGCGGCAGTAAGAAAGAAGGTGACCGGCATATCGAGGATGATGGCCTGGCTCAGGGCATAATAGAGCGCGCTCGTGGCAAGCACTGCCGCAGCGAGCAGGCCTGCACGCCGGCCGTAAAGCATGGTTCCTGCAGTGTAGACCGAAAAACAGCCGAACAACGCGAACAGCGCGGGCCAGAGGCGCAGCGTGAATTCCCTGATGCCGAAGAGCCGAACAGAGAGACTTTCGAGCCAGTAGAACAGGGCCGGTTTTTCGAAGTACTTGACGCCATTCAGGCGGGGGGTGATGTAATCGCCCGTGGCCGCCATTTCGCGTGCGATCTCCACGTAGCGGCCCTCGTCAGGCACCGAGAGGGGACGGTTCCCGAGCATGATGCCAAAGAGGAGTCCGATGGTCAGGAAGAGGATGATGAGGTCGCGGACCTCGAAGCGGCTTGTCTCATTGTCAACTGAAAGCATGATTATGTGATGTCTCGGGATAACGCCTGAGCGGGTGTGGCGAAGGGAGCGGCTGCATGCCCCGCTCTGGTCGAGGGACAAATCCTTGTCAGTAAAAAGATTTGAGGATTTTACAGCCTGTCATGCGTTTTGTCAAACATATTATATTTGCAAAAGAACACATCGGAAAGGATTGGAGCTTCGTGTATACTCGCGGGCGGGCTACAGTGTGCGGTGCTCCGCATCCAGCTTTGCGCCGGGCATGGTCAAGTCTGGGCTGTAGCCGGTAACCCGGTTTTTACCGAGCGCCTTGGAGCGGTAGAGCGCAACATCCGATTCCTGGATCAGACCGGGGATGGTCTTGTTGTCTCCCTTCCGCATGGTTGAGACCCCGAGGCTCACGGTCAGGACTTCAAAAGGATGCAGCGCTTTGAGGGTAAAAGGATATTCTTCCACCGCTTTCCGCACCCGCTCGGCGATCTTGAGCGCCGTATCAAGGCTTGTTTCTCCGAGCAGGACCGAGAATTCCTCGCCGCCGTACCGGAAACAGTTGTCGGTGCTGCTCGTTCTGAACTCTTCGCGAAGAAGCGCCCCTATCTGCGCTATCGTCCTGCTGCCTTCCAGATGGCCGTATCGGTCATTGACGCGTTTGAAGTCGTCGATATCGATCATGATAAAGGAGAAGTCCCTGCCGGTGCGGACTTGCCTGCCGACCTCTTCTTCGAGTTTTTCCAGAAGCACCCGGTAGTTAAGCATGCCAGTCAGTTCGTCGGACCTCGATATGTCGAGAGTTTTTTTAAAAAGCTCCGCTTTTTCAAGACCGGCCGAGATTGTGTGGGACAGGGTTCGTAGAAGGTCGAAGTCCTCCACGGTGAAGGCGGAGGGCCTGCCGTGGCTGAACCCCATGATCCCCACGATACGGTTCTCGTTCATCAGCGGTATGCCGATATAACTTCCCGGTTTCCGCGCTTCCTCAGGGTGATGAAGAAAGGACTCATAGTGGGAGGCCTTGTCCAGAAAGAGCGGCTCGCCGTTGGCGGCGATCGCTCCCGGCGCGCCGTTGTCAAGATAGATGGGCTCCGACAACTGATCTTTCAGCAGGGGAGTATGAAAATAGATCGGTACCATGCCGGTCAGATCTTTTTTCACGACATAGACGGAGGCCTCTTCAAAGCGGACGGCCTTGCCGATGGAGGCTATGATCTTCTGGATAAGCTCCGATGGCTCCAGTTCAGAGGCGATGATCCGGCCTACCTCGCAGAAAAGGTGGGTTTCAATAAATTTGCTGTAAAAAAAAGGTTTTAACTCGCGCGCAGGAGGGATCCTCTCATCCATATCACTTTTCACGGTTGTTTGTTTGGACATCAGCCGCCTCCTGCTATAGTGTCCTCTGGCAAATTATCCGTAGGTCATACTATACCATAAAATTTATTTGTAAACTAAAAAAATAAGCAAAATTGTGCTCTGTGCAAGATAGTGCATTCAAGCACGAAGGTTCCGTTCCCTTGGTTCTATGGTGCGGACAGACAAGATTCATGGTTGTATTTATGCGTGGTGAATCGTGCAGCTTTTCTTCTTGAAAATAACCATGCAATCTGTTATCGTTTACCGAATTAGCTTAACCCGGACAAGCCGGGACCAAAACCTTGCAACCACGAAGGACACGATGAGCACGAAGGAATTAATTTCTTGTTTATTAACGAATGAGCTCAGTATTT
>JAYTJE010000086.1:0-8924 GCA_043731355.1 Nitrospirota bacterium | reverse complement strand
TCGCCGAACAGCTTCTATGCGTACCTCCAGACCATCCTGCTCGGCCTCAAGGGGCTGCATATCGAGGCCCAGGCGCAGGACATTCTGAAGAACCTGGCGCGGCTGTCCGGCGATTTTGAGAAATTCAGGTCTGATTTCGAGCTGGTGGGAAAGCATCTGACGAACACGAAAACGAAATATGACGACGCGGACAAGCGGCTCGAAAAATTCGGAGACAAGCTCCAGTCTCTGAGCGGCGCCCAACCTGCGGAGCGCATCGAAGAGATAAAAAAATTGCCGCTCTGAGCTGATCGGCAATTCCTGCATACCGCGACACCTATACCTTCGTTGCCACTAAACTTAGACTACTCCATCGCCACGATAAAGCCGCCCATTATGGTTCTGCCGGGGAACTGCCGGACGGCTCCGCCGTGCTCACCACCACCCGGTTTTTTCCGGATCTTTTCCCTTCGTACAGCGCCTTGTCCGCTTCAATGACAAGCGTCCTGATCGTCTGTGCGTTCGCCGGACACGACGCCACGCCGATACTCACCGTCAGCTTCAACTTTGTTTCGCCGGCGATAAAGAGCGTCTTTTGTATCAACTCCCGGATCCTTTCGGCCACGACTTTTCCCGCCGCCGTATCCGTGGCGGGCAGCAGCACCGAGAACTCCTCGCCCCCGTAGCGAAAACCAAAATCCTGGTCCCGCGTGGCGCGTACGATGCACTGTGCCAGGTCACGCAGGACCTGGTCCCCCGCGGGATGACCGTAGGTATCGTTGATCCGCTTAAAATCATCGATATCGATCATCAGGAGCGTCAGCTTTTCGCCGTACTGTTCATACAGCGCGAACTTTTTTTCGAGCATCGCATGAAAATGCCGTTTCGAGTACAAACCGGTAAGTTCGTCGGTGATCGCTATGCGGTACAGCGACGCATTTTCAAACGCGGACGCCATATGAGCGCCCATGGCTTTTACCAGGTCCAGCCCAAGATCGTTGATGACGCCGTCCCGCTTCCTGATGATGATGAACGCCAGCCGGTTCCGTCCCTTTGCGATCGGCAGGGACACTTCCTTTTTATCGGAAGAGATCCTGAGCTCATCCTGTTCGCCGCGAAGCCAGGCGAATACGAGCTCATGATCGGGGTCCTCGTCCGGCGCCAAACCGCGCTCGATGGCGTTATCGCTCCTTCTCCAGACCACGCCGCTGTACGCGCGCGCCTTATGGGGCAGGAGGATATGGATCTCTTCGGCGTTGAACAGCTCGCTGATCGTGGCAATGACGGCGCGCTTCAATTCATCCAGCTCGATGGTTTTGCTCAAACGTTCAACCATCATATACAGCATGGACAGCTCCGTCGAACGGGCAAGGATCTCTTTAATGTAGGTATCGACCCCGCGCGAAAGCAGCTTTGACAAGATCGGGACAAGAACAATGAGGCAGAGCGCTCCCGACAGCATAATGATAAGCTCAATATGCGCGATCAGCGCGTAGGTCGGCTGGATGGACCGGTCGATGATCAGTTTGCCATTGATCCGGTCGGAGGAGGCATGGCAGACATGGCAGGGCTTGTCGTTATGAATGACCTTGACGCTCCGCAGCACGTCCCGGCCGCCCACCTCGATGATCATGGTGGTATCATGCGGGACGGTCACGGGGCCCGTGTGGCATCCCCGGCAGGACGGTTCGCGGAAGCGGTCGATGACCGTGCCGATCTCACTTTTGTTCGAGGAATAAACGATCCTGCCGGTCTTGTCGAGGATGAATGCCGCAACAACGGAGGAGTCGCTTTTGCCGATGACCTCAAGGGAGTCCTGGATGCTTTGCGAGTTCCGGACCAGCATCAGGCTGCGCAAGCTCGAAGCAACGACCTCGCTCACCTCCAGCGTATTCGTTTTGCTGTCGTCAAGCAGGCGGGTCCTGAGCGTACGCGCGATAAAAAACATGGTGAGCGCAACGGACAGCGCGATCACGCTGATCATCCCGATGATGACTTTTTTCTTATACCGGTAGAGCCATTCGGATTTACTCATGTCCATTCCCTATCCAAGCAAAAGAAGCGAGTATCCTTAAACGTGCGAAGCCCCGGACAAAAAAGCGGGGGCTACATCTCCACGCGCGTCACGACCCCGTGGAGCTTGTTGGCGGGCAGCTTGTAGAACTGGACCAGATTGGGGGTCAGGCGTTTGATGACTGAAAAGGTCTGCCAGAGCAAATTCGTCGGGATGATGTCCTCGACGCCGTAAAAAATGGTCTTTTCGCTGATCCCCGCCTCGCGCAGGAGCTCTTCCACGTCCGGCACTTCCATGTACCCCACCTGGATAACAAACGAGCGGAGGCCGCCGGCAAGCTGGTCCTTGAAAAAACCCGTGACGCCGAAGGGATCTTCCCGCTTTACGACGGAAATGATGATGTTGTCCTCATAAATGATGTTGTTCTTGAACATGGTATGGACCATGTAGGGAGGGATTTCCTTGGAATCCCTGGCAAAGAACAAGGCCGTACCGCTGATCTTGTTCATGGCCTTGTAAATCTGATTATAGGACAGGAGAAAGACATCCAGAGGCAGCGGCTGGAGCGCCCAATAGAGCTTTCGCTGTCCGGCCCGGTACAACATGATAATTGAAAAAGGAATGGCCGCGATAATGATGGACCAGTATCCCCCGTGCGGTATCTTGTAGGTATTCGACACCAGGAAGACAAAGGACACGATCGTCACCAGCAGCGACAGCGCGGTGCGGCCATGGTTGCGCTTAATACGGAATATCCAGGTCATGAAAATACCCGTGAGCGTCATGGTGCCGGTCACCGCGAGGCCGTAAGCCGCCGCAAGATTGGCCGACTCCCGAAACTCCGTCATAATGAAGATGACCGCAAGGAGCAGAAACCAGTTTACAAAACCAATATAGATCTGGGACTGCCGCTCCATGGACGTGTAGTCCACCTTGAACATGGGCATGATCCGTGTGGTGATGCCCTGGTACACGATCGAGAACATGCCGCTGATCATGGCCTGCGAGGCAATGACCGTTGCCATGATGGACAGGAGCAGGAACGGAACATACAGGAACTGGGCCTGGTGGAAGACCATTTCAAAGAGCACGTTCTTTGCGCCGGGGTGCTGGATGAGAAAGGCCCCCTGGCCGAGATAGTTCAGCGCCAGGGCGAAGAACACGAAGTGCCACGATTTGACGATCGGTTCCCTTCCCAGGTGCCCCATATCCGCATAGAGCGCCTCGCCGCCCGTGGCGCAGAGGATGACCTCGGAGAGAACAAAAAACCCGGCGAGGCCGTTGTGATACAGGAACCGGAACGCATACACGGGGTTCACGGCCTTGATCACGGACGGCGCCTGATAAATGGACATGACCCCGAATGCCGTGAGCGCGATGAACCACACGAGCATCATCGGGCCGAACAGGCCGGCAACCTTCTCGGTGCCCTTCTTTTGAAAGGAGAACAGGATGAACGCAATGGCGCTGGCGATGACGATCAGGGAAGCCTGTGCCGTTTTTTCAAAACCGGGGATCAGGAGGATGCCTTCGACCGCGCTCAGGATACTGATGGCGGGCGTGATGACGCCGTCACCGATGATGAGCGATATGCCAATGAACGACAGAAGGGTTACGACAGTGATCGATCGGCTTGATTTCAGGAGGGGCACCAGGAGTTCCCGGAGCACGATGGTCCCGCCCTCGCCGCGTTTGCCCAGGCTCATGGCGAGCCAGGCATACTGCACGGTCACCAGCAGGATGAGGGTCCAGACGATCAGGGACAGCACACCGATGATGTTGGGCAGCGTCGGCTTCAGGAGCAGAAAGATGACCGTCAGCGTATAGATGGGGCTCGTGCCGATATCGCCGAAAACGAGCCCGAGGGATTTGAGGGTTCCTTTGAATGGAGAGACTTTATCAGGCATACTGAGGCGCGGTTCCGTCGCGAGATGGATTGCTGGTACAGGCTGCGGTACGATAATACAGTTCCGGTAAAAAAGCAAGATGAAAACAACGTGAATAAAGCAGCGGCAAAACAACAGCGCCGTCTCTCAAGCAGAGGGGAAAATGCGTCCCCCGAAAACCATTCATCAGAAAATAAAGTACCGGGACTTCTTGTTCTTCCCGATCGGCCCCGCGGTTTTCAACAGCCTGTCCACACGTTGTTTTGCCTTTTCCACTGCCTTTTCCACCGATAATCCCTGGGATATGAACACGGCTATGGCAGCGGAAAGTACGCACCCGGTGCCGTGAAACTCGCCTTTTTGCTTTTTTGTGGAAAAGCTCAGCACGGTTTTCCCGCCATACAGCGTATCAACCGCCTCTCCCGGCAAATGACCGCCTTTGATCAGAACATAGGACGGCCCCATATCGATCAGGATCCCTGCCGCGCGGTCCATGTCCCGGTCCGACCGGATGGTGGTCCCGGTAAGCGCTTCAGTTTCAGGGATGTTCGGCGTGATGATCCGGGCAAGCGGGAAAAGGTCTTTTTTCAGTGAGGAGATCGCCGCAGGCTGCAGCAGGGCTTTTCCTGAACTGGACCGCAGAACGGGATCGATCACCAGTTTCTTTACGGTATATTCCCGCATGGCCCGCGCCACGGCAAGGACATTCTGTTTTGTCAGCAACATGCCGGTCTTGACCGCGTCAGGAGTGATGTCCGCAAGAAGCGCGTCGAGCTGCTTCGCAAGCATTGATGAAGACACAGGCCCTACTGCGGCGACTCCCCTGCTGTTCTGGACCGTGAGCGCGGCCGGGATGGCCATTCCGTAGGCGCCGAGCGTTTGAAAGACCTTCAGGTCGATCTGAATTCCCGCGCCTGATGAAGGATCGGAACCGGCTATGGAGAGGACTTTTTTCATCATGATAATTGCTGAAGGATCAACAACATATTGCCACATAAAGCACAAAAGGCACAGAAAGAAGCTATCGTCTTTCTTTTTGTGCATTCTGTGGCTAAAGAAGATTTTAGACTTGCCAGGGTTAGGATAAGAGAAAAATGCTACCGCGCGGGCATGGCCTTCTGAGTCCCCGCCCCGTCATTCAGCTCCAGCTTGATCAATTCCAGCGGGTCAACGCGCGCGCCCTGCATACGGACGCCCCAGTGCAAATGGGCGCCGGTGGACCGGCCCGTGGAGCCTACCAGGGCGATGACGTCGCCCTTTTTGACCTGCTGTCCGGGCTTCACCAGTACCTTCGAAAGATGAAAGAACATGGTAAAGAGCCCCTGGCCGTGGTCAAGCACCACTGAATTGCCCGAGTAGTAGAGGTTATCGACGAGCGCAACCACTCCATTGTTCGGCGCACGTACCGGATCGCCTTCTTCGGCTTCAACATCAACGCCCGTATGGGGGTTTTTGGGAATGTTGTTCATGAACCGCCGCAAACCGAAGAGGGTGGAGATCTTTCCTTCACGCGGATTCATGAACCCGCCGTCCCATACGCGGCCCGTCTCGTTCGGCCAGAGCGAGTTCGTCAACTTCAGCTCCCGCTCCACCCGGGCCTCGTTCTCAGGAGAGAGTTCGACCATGTCCTTCGGAAGCGTCAGGTGCTGCGCGGGATATTCCTTCTTTTGCACCACAACCGTGCGCTGCTCCGTGCCGCCCGTGGCAACGATGTCCAGCGGATAGGAACCGGGCACGGTAAAGAGATCAATGCCAACCACCGCTCTGACTGCATCTTTGGAAGGATTGAAATAAATTTTTTTCCCGTTGAACGTGCCTTCAACAGGACCGCTCTTGCCCCTGACCGTGACGGTCATGATGTCGCCCGGACCCGGACTGGACGGGGAAAGCAAGATCTCCGGCTGAGGGTGGACAACCGGTTCTGCGGCAGAGGCAAGTAAAGGCAGGCATAATACTGCTGCTATAAAGAGAACAGCCCCCCTCACCCAACCCTCTCCCACGAGGGGAGAGGATATTTTTAGTGACTGCTTCCGCGGTTGATTCCGCATTCCGAATTCCTCATTCCGCATTATCTTCACCGGCTCCGCCGTTCACTCCGAACTCCAAACGCTTCATTTCTTCTTAAGGTACGCGCTCACGCCCTTCATGGAGCAGAACTCCCCGCACATGGTGCAGACGTCGGACTCCTTCGGCGTACTCGATTCGCGCAGTTTGCGCGCCCGGCCGGGGTTGATCGAAAGTTCGATCTGCCCCTTCCAGTCAAGCGCTTTGCGCCGCCGGGCCATTTCGTTGTCCCAGGCCATGGCGCCTTTGACTCCTTTGGCGATGTCCGCCGCGTGGGCCGCGATCCGGCAGGTGATCACGCCTTCACGCACGTCGTCCAGGTCCGGCAGCCGCAGATGCTCCGACGGAGTGACATAACAGAGGAAGTCCGCGCCGGCCGCTCCCGCAATGGCGCCGCCGATCGCGGACGTGATATGGTCATAGCCCGGCGCGACGTCGGTCACGAGCGGACCAAGCACGTAAAAAGGCGCGCCCTTGCAAAGTTCTTTTTGGATCCTGATGTTCGTCTCCACCTGGTTGATCGGCACATGGCCGGGGCCCTCGATCATCACCTGTACGCCCGCTTCGTGCGCCTGGTCGCGCAGCTCGCCCAGAATGATCAATTCCTCGATCTGGGCCCGGTCCGTGGCGTCCGCAAGACAGCCCGGCCGCATCCCGTCGCCAAGCGAGAGCGTCATATCGTGCTTTTTGCAAATCTCGATAAGCCGCTCGTACTGGGTAAAGAGCGGGTTCTCCTTTTCATTCACGATGCACCACTCAAGGTGGAACGCTCCGCCGCGGCTCACCACATCCATGGTCCTGCCCTGGCGCTTCAGACGCTCGATGCTCGACAGCGTAACGCCGCAGTGCACGGTCACGAAATCAACGCCCTCTTCCGCCTGTTCTTCGATGATGCGAAAGAGCGTTTCCGGGTCCATCTGGACAATGGGCTTCCCCTTTGCCACGGTCTCGACCGCGGCCTGATAGATCGGCACCGTGCCGACGGCGATGGTCGAGTGACTCATGATCTCATTGCGGATCTCGATGATCGGCCCGCCGGTCGAGAGGTCCATGACCGCGTCGGCGCCTGCTGCCACCGCGACCTTGAGCTTCTCGATCTCGTCAGCCACGGACATGCGGTCCTTGGAAGTGCCGATGTTCGCGTTCACCTTGGTACGCAACCCTTTTCCGATGCCGAGCGGAGCGATCGACGTGTGGCGCTTGTTGCGCGTGATGACGATCGTGCCGGCGGCAACGCCTTCGACCACGTGGGACAAGCCGACCCCCT
Organism: Nitrospirota bacterium; assembly: GCA_043731355.1. Lineage (GTDB taxonomy): Bacteria > Nitrospirota > UBA9217 > UBA9217 > UBA9217 > GWC2-56-14. The sequence continues at coordinate 1,714 of JAYTJE010000086.1, read as the reverse complement.
CGGCCCGCGCAACCGCTTCCATCTCGGGGGTGATATTGCCTTTTCTCGCTTCAAGTATCTGGGTCATCAATGCACCTCTTTCGGGGACACCGCATCACGAACATCACGAGCGCTACCGCGGGACACAATAGCTGCACGCGATCCTGTCCATAAAATCGATGGCCTGCATGAACTTCCGGGCCGCCACGGTAATATCTTCTGCCGCGAAGATCGAGGAGATCATCGCCACGCCGTCCGCTCCGGCGGCAAGGACCTGGAGAACATTCCCGCTTTTTATTCCCCCGATCGCAAAAACAGGGATCGTGAGATGATATTTTACTTCCCGGATGGTCAACTTGCCCAGGGGCTTTCCGTATTGAGCTTTTGACGGCGTTTCAAAAACAGGCCCATAGGTTACAAAATCAGCGCCCCCGGCCTCGGCATCCTTCGCCTCCTGAACGGAATGAGCGGAAGCTCCGATCAGCATTCCGTTGCCCACGAGCTTTCGCGCGGCGTCAACCGGCATACTTTGCCGGCCCAGGTGTACGCCGTCGGCGCCGACCGCAACAGCGACATCAACGTGGTCGTTCACAAACAGTTTTGCCCCGAACTCACGGGTAATGACCCGCAACTCCTGCGCCAGGGCCAGAAGCTCCCGGACCGGAAGGTCCTTCTCGCGGAGCTGTACAGCCGGGACGCCGCCTTGCAAAGCAAGATGGACTGCTTCGGGAAGAGGCAGCTTCGTCTGCTTCCGGTCCGTTATAAGGTAGAGTTTGAAAGGCAGCTGCATTTCACCATTCACCATTCACGATGTACCCTTCACCATTCACTGCTTCACGATCAGCTGCCGATCATCCCGTCCAGCGGGCTGCTTGCCGTGGCATAGAGCTTCTTCGGTATCCTGCCTGCCCGGAAGGCGAGCCTGCCTCCAAGCACTCCGTACTTCATGGCCTCGGCCATGGCAACAGGGTCTTTCGCTCCGGCGATGGCCGTGTTCAACAGCACAGCGTCGCAGCCCAGTTCCATGGCAAAAGCCACATCGGAAGCCGTGCCCACGCCGGCATCAACGATGATCGGGACCTTCACGGTTTCCATGATGATCCTCAGATTATAGGGGTTCCTGACGCCGAGACCGGACCCGATCGGCGCGGCAAGCGGCATGACCGCGGGGCAGCCGGCATCCACAAGCTTCCTGCACATGATAGGGTCATCGCTGACGTAGGGCAATACGATGAGCCCCTCTTTCACCAGCACTTTCGCTGCTTCGAGCGTTGCCTCGTTGTCCGGGAACAGGGTCTTTTCGTCGCCGATCACCTCGAGCTTGACAAGCTTCGTTATCCCCGCTTCGGCCGCGAGCATGGCCGTCCGGATGGCATCCTTTGCCGTGTAGCAACCCGCGGTGTTTGGCAGGATCTTGTACTTCTTCGGGTCGATATAGTCGAGCAGGTTCTCCTTGCTCTTGTCGATGATGTTCACCCTGCGGACAGATACGGTGATCACATCGGACCCCGACGCCTCGGTCGCCCGCTTCGTTTCCTCAAAGTCCTTATACTTCCCCGACCCCACCCAGAGGCGGGACTTGAATTCAATTCCGGCAATAACCAGTTTATCGTCGTTCATATGCAGTGCCACTCCCTAACCCGGACAAGCCGGGACCAAAACCTTGCAACCACGAAGGACACGATGAGCACGAAGGAATTAATTTCTTGTTTATTAACGAATGAGCTCAGTATTT
>JAYTJE010000085.1:0-7520 GCA_043731355.1 Nitrospirota bacterium | reverse complement strand
CTCGGGCCGATAGCGGCAAAGATCTCATCCATTGAAGCGGCCATCACGGAACTCGAAAATACGGTGGGGAAAGACACTCAGGCGCTGGCTGTTGCTTCCTCCAGGGGAGAAGCCCTGGCGATCAGGACACTCTCGGTCTCCCTGCGCGACAATCAGCAGAAGATCGAAAAACTCTTTGCCGACCTCAACACGCTGACCACGGAGCATGACGCGAAAGCGGAGGAGTTCGACAAACAGCTGGGCGAACTGGAACAGGTGTCGTAGCCTGCCTGCTCCCCCTGGACAGGCAGCCCGAAAGGAACCGTTATTCATGAACGGCTGGGACCGGTTCATTGCACAGCTGAAACAAGACCTCAAGCAATGGCTGTTTTTCATGCTGACGCTGTCCCTGTTTCGGATGGCGCTTTTGGTCTGGTTCCGGGACAAGATCGAGCCGGCGACGCACTGGATTGATATTGTCAACACGTTCCTGAACGGCATGCGCTATGACGGCATGGCCGCCGGGCTACTGGGTCCTGATCCCGTTCCTGCTGACCCTGCTCTGTTTCGTTACCGACCTGCAAACCCCGGCCGATCGGGTACGCTCTTTTCTCGGCGCCGCCTTCTCCCTCCTCACCGCGGTCCTGACCGTCGTCACCATCATCTACTTTAAAGAATATAACGACCAGTTCAACCACTTCATTTTTAACCTGTACTATGACGACACCAGGGCAATTCTTGGCACGATCTGGACCGCTTACCCGGTATTTTCCGGGCTGCTGGCCATCAGCGTCACCGCCTCGGTGCTCCTGGTCCTGCAGCGCCGCCTCATAAAGGGTCACGCCCTTCAGGCCCGGCATCGTCCGCTTACGGTCAGGGTCCTTTTCAGTGTGATCGTGCTCATGCTGCTCGTGATTGCCCTGCGCGGGTCCTACGGCCATCGTCCGGCCAAGCTCGAAGACGCCGCGGTCACGAAAGACCCCTTCCTGAACAAAGCGGTCCTGAACCCCTACCTTGCGCTCACCTACGCTTACGGAGCCCATCAAAAACTGGCAAATACCACCAGCGGGCTCGAAGCCTTTCTTCCGGACCGGAACGTGCGCAAGGCGGCGCAGAACTTTTTTCACACCACTGCTTCTTTCGACAATCTCGACGACTATCTGCGGAAAACCGCTGCCGGGCATTCCAATAAAACGCCGAAGCAGCTATTCCTGGTGGTCATGGAAAGCTATGATGCCTGGCCGCTCATGGAAAAGTACGCCTCGCTCGGCCTGACCAGGGAACTCTCTCAGCTCGCGAAGAACGGCATCTGGATCACTGATTTTCTGCCTGCTTCCGACGGCACGGCCACCTCGCTCACGGCGATCATCTCCGGCCTGCCGGACGCGAACGTGGTCACCAACTATCAGCAAACGTCCCGGACCGCCTACACGTCGTCCATCGCCGAATCGTTCAAACGCCTGGGCTACCGGACCCGGTTCTTCTACGGAGGCTATCTGAGCTGGCAGAAGCTCGGCGACTTCGTCACTGCCCAGGGTTTCGAGGAGGTTTACGGCGCCGCCCATATCGGGTCCTGGGCGTCCCATAACGAGTGGGGCGTGGAGGACGAAGCGCTCTTTGATTTCGTGGTAAGAACGGTCGGCACCGCAGCTTCACAGCCAAGCCTCAACGTCATCCTGACCACCAGCTATCACCCGCCCTATGAACTGGATGTCTACGGCAAGGGCTTTCCACTCCGCGCGGTCCCTGAAGCGCTTGCCGCTGAGTTCGATAATTCCGTGACCTTAAAAATGCTGGGCCATCTCTGGTATGCCGACCGCGGCATCGGCGAGTTCGTCAGGAAAGCCGAGCGCGGTTTCGAAGCGCCCCTCTTTGCATTTACCGGAGACCACTACGGCCGCAAGTTCATCAACACCCATCCCGGCCCCTTCGAGCGTTCAGCGGTCCCGTTCATTCTCTACGGCCGGGACGTCCTCCGCGCCGTGGAGCCGCCGAAGCAGACCGCGGGAAGCCACATCGATATAGCTCCGACGCTCATTGAGCTGACCGCGCCGCGCGGTTTTTCCTACTACGCACTGGGAAGCAATATCCTCGATCACAAACGCCCCCCCCCCTGGGGTTCGGGAGAGATCTGGTCATCGGCCCCGGCTTTCTTGCGGAGGTATATGCGGCAGTTCCGCGTTTCTATCCGCATCCGGGAAGGGAACTACCGCGCCTGCTGCCCGACATGCGGGACCTGCGGTCGCTGCATCACGCTGTGCATGGCATCGGCTGGTGGCGCGTCACCCAGGGTCCGCTTTTAACTGTTCCTCCGGCCAATTCCCCGCGAAGCGCGCCTTCTTCCTCCCTTCCTGCCTCAAAAATAAACTAAAAAAGGGGAGCCGACTGGCTCCCCTTTGCGCGTACTGATAAACTTAATTTTCCATGCACCCGTTCCGGGCACTTCTGATGAAACTACTTCCCCGCCTGCAGCTGCGCGATCACGTCCTTGATCTGGGCGGCGTCAGGCGCGTTCGGCGCAAGCTCAAGGAACGTCTTGAACTCCTTGACCGCTCCATCCCGGTCCTTGAGATCGAAACCGAGCACGACCCCGAGGTTCCGGTGAGCATTCAAATGGCTTGGCGCCAGCTTGATCGCCTTGCGGAACTCGGCAACAGCCCCCTCGAATTTGCCCATGCCGCGCATACAGGTGCCCATATCGACCCGGACGTCCACGTTCTTCGGATCGATGGCCAGTGCCTTCTGATAGGCCTCAATGGCCTCGCCGAACTGCTGTGTGTCCATCAGCGCGTTGCCGAGGGCGATCCATCCGTCCGCTTTGCCGGGATTCATCTTCGCCAGCGTCCGAAGGTTGTCAACCTGCTGGGCCGAGATCATGGCCTGCGGAGGAGCGACGACCTGATTATTGGACGCTTCCTTCTGTTTACATCCAGCCACACTAAACACCATTACCAGTACTGCGCACAGTAGAATTCTCATAGCCCCCCCTAAGATAATATAGTTCATGATAGCGTGTTACGCTTTCATGAACGAACAACAGTAATCGCTCAGCTTCCTGACCTTCATCGTGAATTTCGCATTGGCGGCCACTTGAAAAGATTCGCCGCCCTTCACGGCCTTCCATGCAGTCTGACCCGGAAGCAGCACATCCAGTTCGCCTGCCATAAGCTCCATGAGCTCGCGGTCGCCGGTGCTGAACTCATACTCCCCGGGCTGCATGACCCCGAGGGTCTTCTTCGATCCGTCCGGGAACAGCACGGTCCTGCTCACGACCTTGCCGTCGAAGTAAACATTCGCTTCACGAACAACGGTTACATTCTTGAACTCGGACATGTGGACCCCTCCTAAAATCTTTTTTCACCGCAGAGGACGCAGAGGACTACCAAACCCTTACAGTCCATTGGCTATTCTCTTGATCCCCTCTTTTAAATGCACGACGTTAAAATTAATAAGCAACCCCAGCGACTTTTTACTCAATTTAAGATAGGAAAGAAGCTGTGCCTCATGAATTGGCAGAATTTTTTCAACTGCTTTCAGCTCCACGATAATAACGTCTTCAACCATGCAATCAATTCTGTAGCCGGCGTCGATATTTTCTCCATCATATACAACGGGCAAAGACACCTGAAAAACAGCCTTTAGCCCAGACTTGCGTAACTCGTGTTTCAAACATGCTTCATATGCGCTTTCAAGAAGACCTGGTCCCAAAGCGGAATGCACCTTCATTGCAGCGTCAATGATCAACCCACTCAGCCTGTTAATTTCCATGCGCCGCTTTCCTCTGCGTCCTCTGCGGTAAAAAAGGCTTTGGCCTTTATCTTGTCAGATGCCGGTACTTGATCCGATGCGGCTGGTCAGCCTCGGCGCCGAGGCGTTTCTTCCGGTCTTCCTCGTACTCCGTGAAGTTCCCGTCAAAGAACGCCACCTTGCTGTCGCCTTCGAACGCGAGGATGTGCGTGGCGATCCGGTCGAGGAACCAGCGGTCGTGGCTGATGACCACGGCGCAGCCCGCGAAATTCTCCAGGCCTTCTTCCAGCGCCCGCATGGTGTTCACGTCGATATCGTTCGTGGGCTCGTCCAAGAGCAGCACGTTCGCTTCTTCCTTCAGGATTCGCGCAAGGTGCACCCGGTTCCGCTCTCCGCCCGACAGCACGCCGACCTTCTTCTGCTGGTCCGTGCCGCCGAAGTTGAAGCGCGAGACGTACGCGCGGGAATTCATCAGGAGCTTGCCGAGCTGCACCTGCTCCTGGCCGCCGGTGATCGCCTCCCAGATGGTCTTGTTCGGATCGAGCGCGTCGCGGCTCTGGTCCACATACCCGAGCTTCACGGTCTCGCCGATCTTGATCGTGCCCGAGTCCGGCTTGTCCAGGCCCGTGATCATGCGAAAGAGCGTGGTCTTGCCCGCGCCGTTCGGGCCGATGACGCCCACGATGCCGCCCGGCGGCAGCATGAACGACATGTTCTCAATCAGAATGTTGTCGCCGTACGCCTTGGTCACGTTGTTCGCCTCGATCACCACCTTGCCGAGCCGGGGCCCCGGTGGAATGTAAATTTCCAGTTCCTTGCCGCGCGCCTCGGTCTGCTGGCGGAGCAGTTCTTCGTAAGAGCTGATGCGCGCCTTGGATTTCGCATGTCGGCCCTTGGGCGACATCCTGATCCATTCGAGTTCGCGCGCAAGCGTCCTCTGGCGGTCGCTTTCGGTCTTCTCCTCCTGCTTCAGGCGATTGCCCTTCTGCTCGAGCCAGGACGAATAGTTGCCCTTCCAGGGAATGCCCTGGCCGCGGTCCAGCTCCAGGATCCAGCCGGCGACGTTGTCGAGGAAGTAACGGTCATGGGTCACGGCGATCACCGTTCCCTCGTACCGCTGAAGGTGGTGTTCGAGCCAGGCAACGGACTCCGCATCGAGATGGTTCGTGGGTTCGTCGAGCAGCAGGATGTCGGGCTGCTGAAGCAGCAGGCGGCAGAGCGCCACGCGCCGTTTTTCGCCGCCGGACAGGACCGTAACCTTCGCGTCGCCCGGCGGGCAGCGCAGCGCGTCCATGGCCATATCGAGCCTGCTGTCAAGCTCCCAGGCGTTCAGGTGGTCCAGCTTCTCCTGCACCGTGCCCTGGCGCTCAATGAGCTTGTTCATCTCATCGTCGGACATCGGATTGGCGAAGCTCTCGTTGATCTTGTTATACTCAGCAAGGAGGTCCACGGTTTCCTGCACGCCCTCTTCAACGCACTGGCGCACGGTTTTCTCCGGATCAAGCTTCGGCTCCTGTTCAAGAAAACCGACTGAATACCCTCCGGAGAGTATCGCCTCGCCTATAAATTCCTTGTCCACGCCCGCCATGATACGGAGCAGCGAGCTTTTTCCCGCCCCGTTCAGGCCGAGTACGCCGATCTTGGCCCCGTAGAAATAGGACAAATAAATGTCTTTGAGGACCGGCTTTTTATCGTGCAGCTTGCCCACGCCGACCATGGAATAGATGATCTTGTTCGGTTCCGCCATAGAATGCTCTTGCGACCTCCTGAAAAAATATAGGCTCTTTTGTACACTTTTATGAGGCAATGTGTCAACTGCTATTTATCGATGTACATAAGGCTGGCTGTCGTATGATGCGCGTCATAGCGGTCTCGGACGAACCCGGTGTACACTGTTGCAATAAAACAGGAGGTGTGCTATGAAAGAACTGAACGTAACGACCATCGAACCGAGGAATCGGCATCCGCTCATATTCAGCGCGTTCGACGGGCTGCAAAAAGGCGAGGCGCTGTTCCTGACCAACGACCACGACCCGAAACCGCTCTATTATTCGCTGCTCCACGAGCGGGAAGGCCAGTTCGAATGGGAATATCTTGCAGAGGGACCCGAGGAATGGAAGGTGAAAATTGCCAAAAAGTAAGCCGGAGAAAAAGACCGCGCTGCTGTTAAACATCGATTACGCGCTGTGTCAGGGCTGCGGCGGCTGCGCTGAAGCCTTTCCGCGGTATTTCGAGCTGCGGGACGATAAGGCCTGGATCATCAACGCGGAAAAGTTCTCGAAAAAGGACAAGGACGGTGTGCTGCATGTCTGCCCGTATTACGCGATTTCAATAGAGGGGTAGGAACATCAGGAGGATAGGCTGAAGGCCGAAGGCTGAAGCAAATTCACTTTTTGCATTCAGCCTGCCCCCTCCAGCGCCCTACCTTCAGTCTTCAGCCTTCCACCTTCAGCCTGCCATTCACCCCTTCAACATCTCCTCGATCCATGTCCTTACCCGTGTCAGGGTAGTAGGGGTGCTGGTGTGTGCTGAAGTAGAAGACGCTGTCGTCTTCTTCAAAGATATGCTGAGTGCTGTTCCCATTATTCCAGAGGCCCGAGGCCTTGAGTGAGCCGATGATCGCGGTAAGCCGGGCCGGGGAATCAGGGTGCCAAGCAGGCGGTTCGTGGCTCAGCAGAACAGCATCGTAAATAATTCCGACTTTTTTCATAAGAGAAGTATACCAGTAAGTACCAGGTATTTAGGCTGAAGACTGAAGGCTGAAGTATATTCACCCTTCACCATTCACCCTTCACCCTTCACCTGCTCTCCTCACGCAACCTCTCCAGCCGCATGACCCGAGGCCCAGGCCCAATGCAGGTTATAGCCGCCGAGCTCGCCGGTCACGTCCATGACCTCGCCGATAAAATAGAGGCCCGGCGCCGCCCTGGCTTCCATGGTCTTTGACGACAATTCTCTGGTATCCACGCCGCCGACCGTCACTTCGGCCACCGTGTAGCCTTCCGTGCCAGTCGGCGCAAGCTCCCAGGCATGCAAGCTCCCGGCGATCATGCGCAGGGCTTTGTCGGTATGCTGATTGATTGGTTTGGAATTGGTATGCAGTTCGCACCAGACCTGTGCGAACCGTTTCGGAAAGTACGCTGCAAGGAGATTCTGCATTTCCACGTTGCTGCCCTTCTTTCCCGCAAAAACAGCGTGGATGTCGACGTCCGGCAGCAGGTCGATGACGATGCGCTCGCCCTGTGCCCAGAAGGACGAAGCCTGCAGGATAGCGGGGCCGCTTAAGCCCCGGTGCGTGAACAGGATATTCCCGCGGTACGATTTTTTACCGCAGGACACGGCCGTATCGAGTGAAATGCCCGCCAGCTCGCGGAGCGCTCGCAGCTCGTCCGCACTCAGCGTGAGCGGCACGAGCCCCGGCTTCGGCGGAACGATCCTGAGCTTGAACTGTTTCGCTATTCGATGTCCCAGGTCGGTTGCCCCGAGCTTCGCATAGGACAGCCCGCCCGTGGCAATGACCAGCGATTGCGAGGTGAAGGTCCCGTGATCGGTCATCAGGACAAAGGACCTGTCCTTCCTGATCTCGTTGACATGGTGTCCGGGAAGGATCCGCGCGCCCGCCTTGTCGCATTCTTTCAGAAGCATGGTCAGAATAGCGCGGGAATTAGTCTGGCAGAAAAGCTGGCCCGCTTCTTTTTCGGAGTACCGGATATTGTGCCGCTCCGCGAGCGAGAGGAAGTCGCGCGGCGTGAACCGCGCCAGGGCGGACCGGCAGAATTGAGGATTGTTGGACA
>JAYTJE010000084.1:0-26646 GCA_043731355.1 Nitrospirota bacterium | reverse complement strand
GGCGGCGGCCACTGGCACGAGTATGCAAGCGGAAAGAACAAAGAACAGTTTAATCACGAAAAGACGCAGCCGAACAAGCTCACGGCCTTCGGACACAAGATAACGAGGGAAGGCTCTCATTATGAGAAGTCCACGCTCTACAGCGGCTACCCCGCGAAAAGGCCCTGGCTGCCGTTTACGAGCAACGTGTACCAGGAGGCGCTGCCTTCCGCCGCGGACGGCTATCCGTATCACGTTAAGGCCCTCTGGCTGCATATGGGCAGCCCCGGTCTTGCTGCCCCCGCGGGTCATACCGCCCTTCCTATCCTGGCGGACGTGAACAAGATACCGTTGTTCTTCGCAACGGACATCGTGCTTGGAGAGTCGAGCATGTATGCGGATTATGTTTTCCCCGACACGGCCATCTGGGAGCGTTTTGGGAATCCTCATGCCTCGCCCGACGTGCCCCTGGCCGTCTCGAAGTTCAGGCAGCCCACGATCACCCCGCTTACCGAGGTCGTCACGGTTTACGGCGAGAAGACCCATTGCTCGTATGAGGCGGTTGTTCTTGCCCTTGCCGAGAAGATGGGCCTTGCGGGCTTCGGCAAAGACGCTTTCGGCCCGGGCCTAAATTTCACAAGGCAGGAGGATTGGTTCCTGAAGAACGCGGCGAATATGGCGGTGGGCGACAAGGACGGCGATTCCGTTCCGGAGGCCTCGTTCGACGAGATCAAGACCTTCACGGAGGCGCGCAAGCACCTGAAACCCTCTGTCTTTTCGATGGAGCGGTGGGAAAAGGCGGTGGGCGCCGACAAATGGAAAAGGACCATTACCGTCCTCAACAGAGGCGGCAGATGGGCCAACTGGAATGACGAGGTGACGAACGGGAAGGGCATGCTCCACAAGAAATACGGCAAACAGCTGAACCTTTATGCGGAGAATGTCGCAAAGGCGAAGCACTCGCTTACCGGCAAGCGGTTCTCGGGCGTGGGCCTTTTTGAGCTTCCCAAGGACGCGGCGGGCAACGTGGCGGTCGATACGGACATGCCGCTTCAGCTCATCACGTACAAAGACATTCTCGGCGGCGAGTCTCGGACCCTGCCGAACAATTACTGGATGAGTTCTATCCTTCCCGAGAACTATTTGCTGATCAACGCTGATACCGCGGCCAAGCTCGGCTTCAAGGACGGGGACAAGGCGAGGCTTCTGTCCGCGACGAACCTGGACGGCAAGTGGCATCTGCCGAACAGGGAGGCGAAGGACATGGTCGGCAAGATCAAGGCCGTGGACGGCATGGCGCCGGGAGTGGTTGCCGTTTCCTATTCTTTTGGTCACTGGGGTTACGGCGCGTCGGACACGGTTATTGACGGCAAGGTCCTGAAGGGCGATAAACGGCGCACGACCGGCCTCTGCCCCAATGCCGCGATGAAGGTCGACCCCGTGCTCAAGAACTCCTGCATGACCGACCCGATCGGCGGCAGTTCGTCGTTCAACGACACAAGGGTCAGGATCGTTAAGGCGTAGACTATGCGACCTCCCCTCGCTCTTTCCTGTCAGAAAGGGGCGAGGGGAGTTTTTTAAGGACTTGACATGATGACGAATGGGGAATTTACATTTGATTCACTGCTTCAAGAATCCGTGAGGATACACGGTCATCTCTGCGCCGGTCAGGTGCTCGGCGTCCGGATGTCGATGCTGGGGCTCAAGGAGATCGGGATTCATGATCCCAAGGGAAAGGACCGGAAAAGCATCATCGTATTCGTCGAGATGGACCGGTGCGCGACCGACGCGGTGCAGTCCGTGACCGGGTGCAGTCTGGGGCACAGGACCATGAAATTCATGGATTACGGCAAGATGGCGGCGACGTTCCTGAACTTGAAAACAGGCAAGGCAATGAGGATTGTGGCGCGCGAGGATTCACGGGATAAGGCAAAGGAGCGTTTCCCTGAGCTCGAGAATAAATACGCCGGACAGCTTGAGGCGTACAAGGTCATGTCAGATGAGGAACTTTTCGACATGATGGAAGTGACCATCAATGTCGCGCCCCAGGATATGCCGGGGCGGCCGATGCGCAGAGTGCGGTGCGACGCCTGTGGCGAGCATGTCCAGGACATGCGGGAGGTCTGCCAGGACGGCAAGGTCCTGTGCGTTCCCTGTGCCAAAGGCGGCTATTATGAAGTAAAAGGACCTTTATCGGCGGTGCGCTATGCGGAAAAGTCATAACGGTCTGGATATCAGGTCAAAGATATGGATTGAGGCGGGCGGCGAGCCGGTTTTCGGTCGGGGCCGGCGTTTTCTCCTTGAGGCCATTGACTCCCATGGTTCCATCAACCAGGCGGCGCGGGAAGTTGACATATCCTTCCGCAAAGCATGGTGCCATATCAAAGCAATGGAAGAGCGGCTCGGCGTGAAGCTGATCGAGCGGCAAACCGGCGGGAAAAATGGCGGGGGCGCCATTTTGACAGCAGACGCGCGGAAGTTTCTGAAAAAATACGAAGCGCTGGAAAAAGGCATACAGGAAATCGTGGATAAAAGGTTTAGAAAAGTTTTCAGGCAGGCGCTATGAAAAAAATATTTTGGGACATCTCAGGCGCTTTCGGCGACATCGGCGTTCTGTTCCCTCTTGCTATCGCCCTGATCGCAAAGAACGGCATGAACCCTACGGCGCTCTTCCTGATGGCAGGCATGTTTTATGTGGCTTCTGCCGCCTATTTCAGGATAACCATGCCGGTACAGCCGCTGAAAGCGATGTTTGCCATTGCGGTCGCCTCGGGCCTGGGGCACGGCATTATCAATGCGGCCGGCATCACGATGGGTGTTATCCTTATTCTTATGGCGGTCACCGGGATCAGCGCCCGGCTTGGAGAGGTTTTTCCTACATCCGTAATACGAGGCATTCAACTCGGGCTGGGCGCCATGCTGGTGAAGACCTCTTTCGGCCTCATGGGCCCGGATCCCGTCATTGCGCTTGTCGCCGCAATTATGCTCACGGCAACCATCACCATGCTGAAAAACATTCCTCCTCTTATTCCTGTTTTAGCGCTTGGCGCGGCACTCTCTTTCAAGGGCACGGCGTTGTCGTCAATCGGCCCCGTCGCTTTAACACCCGCTTTCCCCGGTCCGGATGACCTTTGGACGGGGTTTGTCGTCCTGGTTATTCCGCAGTTAGCGCTGACCTTCGGCAACGCCATCGTTGCAACGCGCGAAACCGGCAGATTGCTGTACGGGACGAAGGCGGAACGGCTCGATCTGAAAAGCATCCCGTTGAGCATGGGATTCGCGAATATCGCATCGGGGCTCGTGGGCGGCGCTCCCATGTGCCATGGGTGCGGCGGGCTTACGGCGCACTACAAATTCGGCGCGAAAGACCGGCAATCTGGCTACCTCATCGGCTTTGCGCTTATTCTCCTTGCTCTTCTTTTCGGCCGCTCAGCCGTCGCCGTTATTTCGGCTTTTCCCACGGGAATTCTGGGCGTTCTTCTCTGTTACGTGGGTATTCAGCATGCACTGTTTATAAAAGACATAATGAACGAGAGAAAGGCCGTGCTCATAGCGCTCACCGTGGGAATACTGGGGTTTGCCCTCGGCAATCTTACCATCGGCTTCCTTGCGGGGTTGACGCTTCATTTCGGGCTATCTGGAATAAAAAAGATCGTGAGAGGGTAGGAGGGAAAGATGTGCGATGACCATGGTTCAGAGCCAAGTAGCGGACAACCGTCGAGCAAAACAATTCGGGTAACGGAAGCGGTAGGCACGGTCCTGGCGCATGATATAACCGAGATCAGGCCGGGTGAATTCAAGGGACGGGCATTCAAAAAAGGGCATGTCATCAGGGAGGAAGATGTCTGTCACCTTCAGAGGCTCGGTAAGGAACATCTCTTCGTGCTCCAGGTCGCTGAAGACGAGATGCACGAGAACGAGGCCGCCTACGCTATCGCGCGGGCGCTCATGGGAAATGGCGTGGCGATCAAGGGCGAACCGAAGGAAGGCAAGATCAGCATTATCGCCGAACGTGACGGGCTGCTGAAGATAGACCGCAACGCGCTTCTGCAATTCAACATGCTTGGCGAAGTGATGTGCGCGACGCTCCATGACAATACGGTCGTTAAAAAAGGACAGGACGTGGCGGGAACACGGGCGATTCCGCTGGTGGTGAAACGAAGCATCGTTGAAGAGGCGGTGAAAATTTGTGAAAAAGTTCGGAGTTCGGAGTTCGTAGTTCGGAGTGAGGATGTTAATCCGCAATCCGCAATCCGCAATCCGCAAGCACAGTATGGTGTCATCGAAGTAAAGGAGCTCCGTAAACCTAAAGTCGGCGTGGTCATCACCGGGAACGAGGTATATCACGGCAGGATCAAGGACGCCTTCGCGCCGGTCATTACGAAAAAGATCGAAGAAATCGGCGGAGAACTTGTGGGCGTCTATTATGCGCCGGATGATAAAGCGTTTATCGTGGACAGGCTTCGGGAACTACTGAGGGCTGGAGCTGACTTGCTGATCACCACGGGCGGCATGTCCGTGGATCCCGATGATGTGACGAGGTTTGCGATCCGGGAATTGGGCGCGGGGGAGATCACCTATGGTTCGGCGGTCCTGCCCGGCGCAATGTTCCTCATCGCCTATCTCGGTGAAGTACCCATCATTGGCATCCCCGCCTGCGGCATGTATGCCAGGACCACGATATTCGATCTCATCCTTCCCCGCGTGCTCGCGGGCGAACGGATAGGGCGAAGGGACGTGGCCGCTCTTGGCCATGGCGGGCTGTGCATGAAGTGCGACGTGTGCAGGTACCCGGTATGCCCGTTCGGAAAGCTGGGGTAAAGACAACGATGCGGACAATTAGCAATACTGTGCTCACTGACTCATTCAACCGTCAGATAGACTATCTCCGGATATCCATCACGGACAAGTGCAATTTGAAATGCATTTATTGCATGCCGGAAAAGGCGCTCAAGCGCTTTGACGAGTCGGACATCTTGACCACCGATGAGATCGTCAGGATCGTGCGCATCGCATGCAGATACGGCGTCAGGAAAGTCCGGCTCACCGGCGGCGAGCCTCTGCTGCGGGAGGATATCCTTCCGCTCATAGCGGGAATCAAGAACGCAGGCATACAGGACCTCAGTCTGACAACCAACGGTCAGCGGCTGGCAGGCATGGCAGGCGCGCTCAGAAAGGCGGGCCTTGACCGGGTCAATATCAGCCTCGATACACTGATCGCGGAGCGTTACCGGGAAATGACCAGGGGCGGAGACATCCATAACGTGTGGGAAGCCGTTGCGGAAGCTGAAAAGGCCGGTCTTTCACCGGTCAAGATCAATATGGTCCCGGTCCGGGGAGTCAACGACGATGAAGTGGCGCGGTTCGCAACCCTGACGAGGTACAAGGATGTTCACGTTCGTTTTATCGAATACATGCCCATCGGCAACCGGGAGAACTGGAAGCCCGATTCGTATCTCAGCAGGGACGAGATCATGGAGCGCGTGGCCGGGGCCGGGAGGCTTGTGCGATTGCCGTTCAAAGGCGGCGGTCCTTCAAGAAATTACCGGATCGAGGGCAGCCAGGGCATGATCGGCTTCATCAGTCCCATCAGCGATTGCTTTTGCGGTTCCTGCAACAGGCTGCGGCTTACGGCTGTCGGCAAGCTGCGGCCCTGCCTTTTCTCGGAAACGACAGTTGATATCAGAACTCCCCTCAGAAGCGGGGCTTCCGACGAAGAGCTCGACGCGCTCTATCGGAGCGCCGTCTTGTCAAAACCCGCCGGCCATACGTTGGACAGCGGGTTAAATCCCATCCTTTCTCCCATGTCTCAGATAGGCGGTTAAAAGCAAGCATGTTAACTCATTTTGATCGGGACGGCGCCGCCCGCATGGTAAATGTAGCCGAAAAAGCGGAAACCGCCCGGGAAGCGCTCGCGGCTGGAACTGTTGTTATGATGCCGGAAACTCTCCGGCTTATAGTGGACCGGAAAGTTACGAAGGGAGACGTATTCGGCGTGGCCCGGATCGCGGGAATCATGGCTGCGAAAAAAACAGCGGAGTTGATACCTCTTTGTCATCCATTGTCTCTGACTTCGGTGGAAATCTCGTTCGAAGCCGATCAGGAAAATCCGTGCGTTTACGTTACGGCATCAGTGACAACAACCGGAAAGACCGGGGTTGAGATGGAGGCTTTAACGGCTGTTTCGGCGGCATGTCTCACCATTTATGACATGTGCAAGGCCGTGGACCGGGGAATGATTGTAAGCGATATCAGACTGATGAAGAAGAGCGGCGGAAAAAGCGGGACGTTTGTGAGGAAGTGAAAATACGCAGGCGGATGAAATGGTAAGGATGTTTTTGTGATAATTGTCAAGCTTTTTGCAGTATTGAAAGATCGTGCCCGCAAGGACCAGTTAACGTTCGAACATGCATCAGGAACAGTAGCGGACCTTCTGGAACAGGTGATGCACGCCTGTCCCGAATTATCCGGCTTGGTCAAACCGGGCAGGATCATGGTTTCGATAAACCAGGAATTCGTACGGGAGGATGCGCCGGTCAAGGACGGGGACGAAGTTGCCCTGATGCCGCCTTTCTCCGGGGGAAGCGGCCGATTACCGAAAGTTCGTATTCAGCAGGGGCCTTTTTCGCTTGAGCAGGAGGTTGAACTGCTGAAACAGGCTTCGCCGTCTATCGGCGGCATAGTGACGTTCCTCGGCACGACGCGCGATGTATCGAGAAACAAGCAGGTGGCGAAGCTGGAGTTCGAACACTATCCGGGCATGGCTGAGAACAAACTCGCCGAGATACGTGACCGGGCGATCAAAGAGTGCGGAGTGATCGATGTTACGATCATTCACCGGGTAGGAACGCTGCCGGTCGGGGAGAATATCGTGCTGATCGCAGTTACTTCACAACATCGCGATGAAGCCTTCCGCGCCTGCCGTTTCTGCATTGATGAACTCAAGCGGATCACGCCTATCTGGAAAAAGGAAACGACGCCCGACGGGGAGATCTGGGTGGAAGAACATCCGTGACAATAAACAGAAAATAAGCGCTTGACAAAACCTGCCCACTTCGCTAACATATAAAAATAAGTTTATGCGAGGTGGATTGATGCTTAGTGCTTTTGCCCGGTATCTGGTCTATGATATTTTCGGAATGTCGCAGGGCACACGCTTGTCCGGCGCGCTGGAATTCTTCATTTACGACACGATAAAGATCTTTTTTCTCCTTTCCGTTATTATCTTCATCGTTTCCATCATCCGGTCATACTTTCCCCCTGAGCGGACGAAACGTATTCTATCACATAAACGAGAGTTTATCGGCAACATTCTCGCCGCCCTCCTCGGCATCGTAACTCCCTTCTGTTCCTGTTCCGCTGTCCCGCTCTTTATCGGGTTTGTTGAGGCGGGAGTTCCCCTGGGGGTCACGTTCTCGTTCCTCATTTCTTCTCCCATGGTGAATGAAGTTGCCGTGGTTCTTTTGTGGGGGCTGTTCGGATGGAAGATCGCACTCATCTATATGGGGACCGGTCTTCTTGTCGCAATCATCGCGGGCATGATCATCGGGAAACTGAATCTTGAAAAATGGGTTGAGGAGTATGTTTATAAGATCAAGTCAATGGGTGTCGCTGTTGACATCGCGAAACAGACATTCAAGGACCGGCTTCTCTACGCCCGGGAGAATACGACGGATATTCTGAAAAAGGTCTGGATTTA
The DNA here is from genome assembly GCA_043731355.1 of Nitrospirota bacterium. Taxonomy (GTDB): domain Bacteria; phylum Nitrospirota; class UBA9217; order UBA9217; family UBA9217; genus GWC2-56-14. The sequence continues at coordinate 18,968 of JAYTJE010000084.1, read as the reverse complement.
TGTGTTCGTTGCCATCGCCATTGGCGGCTTTATCCATGGGTATGTGCCTGAAGACTTCCTGGTAAAGTATGCCGGCCCGCAAAATCCCTTTGGAGTTCCCATTGCAGTAGCCCTTGGTGTGCCGCTCTACTCCAATGCCGCGGGCGTTATCCCCATCGTCTATGCCCTCATGGAGAAAGGGATGAGCATGGGAACGGTGCTGGCCTTCATGATGGCGGTCACGGCGTTGTCGCTTCCCGAGATGATCATTCTCAGGAAAGTGCTGAAGATAAAGCTCCTCGTCGTGTTCGTTTCGATCATGACGGTCACGATCATTGGTGTAGGTTATTTGTTCAACGCGATCTTATAGGAGGATTGAATATGGAAATTAAAGTGCTCGGTCCAGGGTGCGCAAACTGTTTTAAAATGGAGGAATTGGCCAAGACAGCGGTGAAGGAACTCGGCATTGATGCAACGATCGAGAAGATCACCGACATCGGTCAGATCGCCATGCACGGGATACTTTCAACGCCGGGCCTAATCGTAAACAGCAGGATCAAACATTCCGGCAAGCCGCTGCCGACGCTTGACAAAGTGAAGGAACTCATAACGGAGGAAACGGTGAAGAGGTGAAGGGGTAAATGGGTGAAGATAGTCGTTGCCGATTCACCCATTCACCGATCAACCGCTTCACCGAGGAAGAAATGAACGAGCTTGTAAGCATATTCAAGGCCTTGTCCGACGAAACGCGGCTCAGGATCATAAAGCTGCTGGAACAGGGCGAATTGTGCGTGTGCGACATCACTGCGGCGCTCGACCTGGTGCAGCCGAAGGTGTCCTTCCACCTCAGCACCCTGAAAGAAGCGGGCCTCATCAAGGACCGCAAACAGGGGAAGTGGACCCACTACAGTCTGAATGAAAAGGACCTGTTTCGACGGATGCTGATACTCTCGGCCTGTGAGCGGATGCAGGACAATACGATCTCAGGCGACAGAAAGCGTCTTGACGCCTTTCTTGGGAAGAAGAAATCAGGCGGCAAGGTCGTTGCGCTTAAACCGAAAAGCCGTTGCTGCGGTTAAAATATATTGGGGAGGAAGCAATGGCTGATAACACGGAGAAAAAGCTTTCTTTTGTTGACCGGTTTCTTACGCTCTGGATCTTCGCGGCAATGGGCCTTGGCGTCGGCCTCGGGTATTTCATCCAGGGAACGGAATCCTTTATCAACAGCTTTCAGGTCGGCACGACCAATATCCCGATCGCCATCGGCCTGATCCTGATGATGTATCCGCCTCTGGCAAAGGTCAAGTATGAGGAACTGGGCGAGGTTTTCCGGAATAAGAAGGTCCTCGGCCTCTCGCTCGTGCAGAACTGGGTCTTCGGCCCGATTCTGATGTTTCTGCTTGCGATCATCTTCCTTCGGTCCTATCCCGAATACATGGTCGGCCTCATCATGATCGGCCTTGCCCGGTGCATCGCCATGGTCATCGTCTGGAACGACCTTGCCGGCGGCGATCCGGAGTATGCCGCTGGTCTTGTTGCGTTCAACTCGATCTTTCAAGTCCTGTTTTTTTCCGTCTATGCCTATGTCTTCATAACGGTTCTACCTGTGTGGTTCGGACTAAAAGGGGTCGTGGTAAACGTCACCATCGGCCAGATCGCGGAGAGCGTGTTCATCTACCTCGGCATTCCCTTCATCGCGGGTATGCTTACCCGCTTTACTCTTATCAAGTTGAAAGACCGCCAGTGGTATGAGACGGTCTTTATCCCGAAGATCAGCCCGATCACGCTCATATCCCTTTTGTTCACCATTATCGTCATGTTCTCGCTCAAGGGCACCTACATCGTCAAACTTCCTCTTGATGTTCTGCGCATCGCTGTGCCGCTGCTGATCTATTTCGTTGTCATGTTCTTCGTGTCATTTTATATGGGAAAAAAGATCGGGGCTGACTATTCGAAGACCGCGACGCTCTCCTTTACCGCCGCGAGCAATAACTTTGAACTGGCGATCGCGGTGGCCGTTGCCGTATTCGGCATCAATTCGGGGGCTGCTTTCGCTGCGGTCATCGGTCCGCTGGTGGAGGTGCCGGTGTTGATCGGCCTGGTCAATGTGGCGAAGTATTTTCAGCGCACCTATTTCAGCGTTGAGTATTGCAGGGTCAAAGGAACTGATGCGCAGTAACGAGGGTTGTCGAATCAGGGAGATTGAGGCGCTTAAATGAAGATTGCGGTATTCGGAGACATACACGGGAACATCGAGGCTTTGCGGGCGGCCTATGACGCGGCACTGCTGGCGGGGGCCGGGAAGATATTCCATCTCGGAGATCTGGGCGGGTATTCGCCGTTTGTGAACGAAGTTGTCGAATTCGTCATCGAACACGGGATCGAGGGCGTGCAGGGGAACTACGACGAGACCGTGGCCCACGATCGGGAGCATTGCGGGTGCAAGTCCGAGGACCCGGTGCAGGAAGAGATGGCGCACCGGTCCTTCGCCTGGACAAAGGAGCACGCTTCCCGGGAAGCGAAGGAGTTCATGCGAAAGCTTCCGGTCAGCCTGTCATTCACCGCATACGGGGACAAGGTGCTGCTGTTCCACGCAACACCCTCGAAGAACAATCTCTACTGGCACGAGGACCGGCCCGAAAAGTTCTTTCGCGAGATGGCGGGAAAGACGGATGCCGATATCCTGATCTATGGCCATACGCACAAGCCTTACCGGAAGGATTTCGAAGGCAAAGTATTCATCAACGCCGGGAGCGTGGGCAAGCCGAAGGACGGCGATCCGCGGGCCTGCGTGACTCTTGTTGATATAACAGCAGACGACGTGAAGGCTGAGTTCCTGCGGGTCCCTTACGATGTGGAGAAGGCGGCACAGGCGATCGTGGAGAGCGGCTTGCCGCCGTATTTTGTTGAGCGCTTGAAGGAGGCAAAATGACAACATTCTTGCTGATAACCTTCGTGATCGTGAAGTATGTGATCATGACGGCGCAGAAAACCCTCTTGACAAACATATGAACATATGATAATTTATTCATATGAGAAATCAAGTCAAAATGCTTGCCGCTCTGGCGGACGAAACCAGGTTCAGGATGTATCTGCTTCTTTCCAAAAATGAATTGTGCGTATGCGAGCTGATGATGATCCTGCATATGGAGCAATCGCGGATATCCCACTGCCTGCGGATCCTGAAAGAGGCCGGTCTGATAGAAAGCCGCAGGGAAGGCAAATGGATCGTCTATTTTGAGAATTCCGAGGCCGTGAACAGCCCCTTTCTCAGGGCCCTGAAAAAAGAGACGCAACTTCCTTCCGAATATGTGAATAAACTCGCTTCCTGCAGGACCGGTAAGGTGCGGACGGCGGGAATATCGAAAACGCTCAGAAAGGCGATAGCCTGATGAAGATCGAGATCCTCGGTTCGGGATGTCCTAAATGCAGGAGCTTGGCCGTTCTGGTTGAACGCGTGGTAAAGGAAACCGGCGTTCCCGCCGAGATCATCAAGATCGAGGACATAGCTGAGCTCGTGAAACGGGGCGTGCTGTCGTCTCCCGTGCTGGTGATCGACGGCGAGACAAAGTCCGTCGGCAGGGCGCCATCAGGGAATGAGTTAAAGAAATGGATCGAAAATAGTTGAATAAGAGGAGGAAGCATGAAGGCGAGGATTTCGTTTCTGGTTGTGTTGTTCATGTTTGGGCTATCGAGTTGCAGCAGCGCAGGCAGTATTGACGATTCCCTGAACAAGGCAAAAGCAGAAGGTAAGATCGTTATGCTTGAACTGGGCTCGGTCGGATGCATCCCCTGCGAACAGATGAGGCCGGTGATGGCTAAATTAACCGATACCTATAAAGGAAAGCTTGAGGTCATCTTCGTTGATGTGCGCAGGGACAATAGGGCCGGCAGGCAGTTCGGCGTTCATATGATCCCAACACAGGTTTTCCTCGACAAAACCGGGAAAGAATTTCACCGGCATGTCGGATTCTATGCTTACGAGGAGATAACGCCAGTGTTGAAGAAGGCAGGGATATAAGAATTGGTGAATCGGTGAGTCGGTGAATGGGTGAAGCGGTGAATAAGTGAAGCGGTGAATGGGTGAATGGTTATGGAAGCAATGTTGAACAACATGCAGGTGATTATTCAGAACAATCACGGCCTTGCGTATCTGGCCGTGTTTATCGGCGGCCTTGTCTCCGCGGCAAGTCCCTGTGTGCTCGCGGCCATCCCGCTAATCATCGGATACGTGGGCGGCTATTCAGAAGGAAATAATAAGAAGGCCGCTGTTTACTCACTGGTCTTTGTCCTCGGACTTTCCCTTACCTTTACCTTGCTCGGCGCGGCTGCGTCGGCCATGGGCGGTTTTCTCGACTTCATGGGCAGATGGCTGTACATCGGCCTCGCCCTAATCGCCGTTATCATGGGGCTTCAGCTCATGGGCTTCATCAACATCCCGCTTCCGTTTCAGAAAACGAGGCAGGTCAAATCCCGCGGTCTCTGGGGCGCGTTCCTCCTTGGTCTTCTTACCGGCACGGTCTCGTCTCCCTGCGCAACGCCGGTGCTGGCCGTGATCCTTGCCTATGTCTCGACACAGGGTGATATCCTGTATGGCGGCTCCCTTCTTTTTGCCTACGCCGTCGGACACTGTGCCTTGATCTTCATTGCCGGTCTATCAATCGGTTTGACAGAAAGCATTGTGAGTTCGAAGGGTATTAAGAATTTTTCCCTGTATTCGAAACGCTTCAGCGGGGCGCTGCTCGTGGTGGCCGGACTTTATATCGGCATAACAAACTTTTAGCAGGTGAAACATTGTCGAGGTGGATCATGCGGCAGCGAAAAATAAGAATCAAGAAACGCTTTTCCGTCATTTGCCACTGCTGGTGGAATGGCTGGTAAGCTCCGGGAATGCAGGTGAATCCGCGATAGAAGAACCATGTCATTCAAACACTAACGGAGGTCTACCATGAAAGAATTAAATGAGTATTTCGATACTGCAATGAAGTTCCACGGCCACAAGTGCCCGGCTATGCCCATGGGACTTCGGGCCGGCCTCGCGGCCATGAAGGCGCTCGGCGTTGAACGGTCTCAAGATAAGGCGCTTTTCGTTGAATCGGAGACAGGCAAAGGACATGCTGCTGGATGTTTCCTGGACGGGATCATGACCGCCACAGGATGCACCTATGGCAAGGCGAATATTCAGAAGCTCTATTACAGCAAAATGGCCTTCACGCTTATTGAAGCGAAGACCGGGAAAGCTGTTCGGGTCTCTTTGAAGCCCGAATTTTTTGAAAAGGCCCTCAATTCGCCCTTTGTACAGGAGCGTAAAAAGGGCGTGGCGCCTCAGGATATTCCCGCATCGATTACTGACCCTCTTGTCGACCGAATATTGGGGCTTTCTGAAACCGACTTCCTGAATATCAGCGATGTGTTTCAAAAGAACATGAAGAAGGGATCTCCGAATTTCGAGGTAAAACGCTGCGCGAAATGCGGAGAGACGGTGTTCACCGATAAACTGACAAAGGCTCCTGACGGACGGCTTCTTTGCATTCCCTGCGCTGAGCACGGAAATTAGAGAAGGCTGTCGTAACCGTCGCACAGAAAGCCAAGCTTACTGAAGAGGTCGCAGAAAACGAAGAGTGTTCCCGTTCATTCGAGGGGTCTTTTTTTTCTGCGCCCTTCGCCTTACTTAGAGTAAGCGGTTCCGCGCGGGTACGGTCCGGCAAAAAAGGAGACTTGTCATGCTTACCGTTAATGCAGCAGCGGCCGTCCTCGTCTTTGTTTTCACTACGGTCCTGACCATAGCGGGCGTGGGCTCGGCGTTCATCGTTATTCCAACGTTCTACTGGCTCGGCGTGCCGCTCACCGAGGCCATGGCCATCGGCCTGCTGTTGAACGCCATCAGCATGACCTTTGCGTCGGCCAATTATATCCGCTACAACCTCGTTCTGTTCAAAACGGCGGCTCCGATTATCCTGCTTGCCGTGTTCTTTTCCCCGCTGGGAGCGTACTCTACACGGTATTTCCCAAAGAACGCGCTTATCCTCCTCTTTGTGCTCTTTCTCGTATTCGCCGCATCAATGATGATGTTTTACAAGCCGAAGAAGCGGGAAGACGGCACGGGAGACGGCGGGAAGGAACTCAAGACCGGCATCGGCCTGGGAATCGGCGCGGGGTATCTCGGCGGACTGCTGGGCGTGGGCGGCGGGAATTTCATCGTTCCTGCGCTCGTGTGGCTCGGTGTTGACCCCAAGAAGGCATCTGCTACCACGGCTTTCATCGTCGTCTTTTCCTCACTCTCGGGCTTCTTCGGTCATGCTGCCATGGGGTCCGTAAATTGGAATCTACTGACATTCGCTGCCGTTGGATCAATCACGGGGGCGATCCTGGGCTCATGGCTCATGCATAAGAAGCTCGATGCGAACCAGGTGAAGAAGATCATCGGAGTCGTGCTCTATGTGATCGCCGCGAAGATGGCATGGGGGTTGTTTTAGCCGCAGAACTGTCACGCAGAACGAAAAACTAACGAGGTAATAAATGCGTTCATATCGTATTATTCTCCATCTTGCTTTGCTGATCCATCTTCCCCTCGTTGCTTATGGCGAGCCCCTTACTCTAAAGGATTGTCTCACGGCTGCCCTGGCAAACAACCCGGCCGTGGCCGAAGCACGTCTGAATGTGGCCGCGGGAGAACAGGGCATCGCGAGCGCCTCGGGAAAACACTATCCACGTCTTTCACTCAACGCGAACATCACCGAGCTTGAATATTCCGTTCCCTATATCCCGGCGAAATCAACGACGATACCGGCCCACTTCAGCGACTACTATGCCTCGTGGGCGGTCCAGATGACTTTGCCTCTCTATCAGGGAGGGCAGATCGTGAACGGAGTTGACCTGGCGAAGGTCAGAAAGGACATTCAGGAGCAGGGATTTTCGCTCACCCGCAACGAGCTCATCGCCAACACGGTGAATACCTACAACAAGGTCCTTCAATTGCAAAAGCTCCGGGAAGCATCCCAGACGTCGGTGACAGCCCTCGAGGAGCAGCACAAGAACGCGCAACTCCTTTTTAACGTGGGGAGGACCGCCCGGGTCGATCTTCTGAAGGTTGACGTGCAACTGTCCAACGAACAACAGAGGCTTCTCACTCTGGACGAGTCACTCAGAACATTGGCAGCTACGCTGCGGTTCCTGATGGGAGAAAAGCCGGAGGCTTCGCCCGAGGTCCCAACGCTTGCCGGTCCGCTCGCGGCGCCTGCCGTGGTTGCCGAGTTCAGCGACGGGCTGGAAGCGGCACGCTCCGGCAGGCCGGAATACATGATCGCCCGCGCCGGTGTGGCGGAGGCCGAGTTAAGCAAAAAGATCGCTACGGGGAAAATGCTGCCGACGGTAAGCGCGTCCGCGAACTATCTCGACCAGTATGGCTTCAACCCGAGGTTCGGTCAGGGCAGCTGGTTTGTAGGGGCCACTCTGAGCGTCCCTCTTTTCGACAGGTCGCTTTACGCCGACCGCGCCCGCGAACGGATCCTGCAACTTCGCGCCGAGCAGCGGCTCAAGATAGTCGACAACCAACTGCGGCTCGATATTGAAACGGCCTCTTCTTCCCTCGCGGACAGCAGGAGCCGTGTGACAACGGTAGAACGGGTCGTGGAGCAGGCCGACGAGTCATTCCGCATCGAGCAGGAGAAGTACAGACTCGGCGCGGGCGCGATGGTGGACCTGCTCCTTGCTCAGGCGGCCGACGTGACGGCCGTTGCGAATTACACCCAGGCACTTTACGATTATAACGCGGCCGTTGTCGCCTATAGAAAGGCGACCGGCACTTTGGAGGAGTATCTCAAATGAAAAGGAACATTCTCATAGCTGTTATTTGCATTGTGGTGATCGTTGCCGTCGCCGTGGTCATACTCAAGGCGCGGAAGATCGCCGTGTTGCCCAAACCGCAGGCAATGCCCCCGACCGTACAGGTCGCTCCGGCGGCAAAAGGCTCCTTAGAGGTAACCGCTCACTACCTGGGCAGCATAGAGCCCTTCACGAAAAGTGATCTTTCCGCGCGCATATCGGGGAACATCGTGAGCATCTCAAAGCGGGAAGGGGACCTCGTCCGGCAGGGCGAGGAACTCATCGTTATTGACGACCGGGAACTGACGGACCGCTCCACGGCAGTGCAGTCCGAGGTGCTGGCAACTCAGCAGAAACTGGCCGGGGCAAAAAGCGCCTACGAAACCCAGAAGTCCGTGTATGAGCGGGACGTGGCCCTGCTGAAGATCGGTGCGATTTCCCAGGAAGCGCTGGAGCGGTCCCGAGCGACATTGGACGGCGTCAAGGCGACCGTGGATGCATATGCGGAGAGCATCAAGGGGCTTTCCATGAACAGCGCCGTGGCCAGGACCCAGGCCGGTTACGCCCATATTGCCGCGCCTTTTAGTGGGGTTGTTTCCAAACGCTGGAGCGAGCCCGGCGACCAAGCGGCGCCGGGGAAACCGATCCTTACCATCGAAAAGACCTCGACCTATAAGGTCCTGGCCCAGGTGCCGCAGGAGGACCTGGCCGAGATACACCAGGGCACACGCGTTTACCTGACGAGCGGTGAGCGGCGCCTCGAAGCAACGATCAACCGGGTCTACCCGGCGCTGGGCAAGAACATGCTGGCAATGGTGGAGGTGTTGACCAGGGCAGCGCCCTTCAATTTGCCATCGGCATCCACCGTCGGTTTTGACTTAGTCACGAAGCGGGTCACGGGGCTGATCGTCCCGGACCAGGCTGTGGTGAAGACCGAGAAGGGGACCTTTGTGTATCAGGTGAAAAACGGCGTGGTCCACATTCTGCCGGTCGCGCTGCTCGGCACGGGGAACGGAAGGGCGGCGATCAGCGGCGGACTTGCGCCCGGCGATCAGGTGGCCGTGGCCCAGGAAAACAAGCTCCTCACTCTGGCGGAAGGCGACAGCGTCACCCTGGCGGAACAGGGGAAACCTGGAGCATCACTGAGCGGCGCGGAGAACAAGCCGGTTCACGCGGGAGGCAAGTAATGAAATTCGTCGAGCGTTATATCCGCAAACCGCATCTCGTGCTCTCCGTGGTCCTGCTGCTTTCGGTGATCGGCGTCATGGGCTATATGAAGATGCCGTTCAACCTTTTCCCCGACGTGGACCGGCCTCAGATCAGCGTGATCACCGTCATGCCCGGCGCGGCAGCCGGTGACGTGGAAAGCGACATCACCCGCCTGATCGAGAAGGAGGTCTCCACCATCGACATGGTGCGCAAGGTGACCTCCACTTCCAAGGATGAAGCCTCGGTGGTCACCGCCGAGTTCGAGTATGATAAAAGTCTGGATGCCGCCGCCACCGACGTGGCAAATGCGCTGAGCAAGATCGCGGCCCGTCTCCCCCTGGGGGTGCGTCCGCCCCAGATCTTTAAGATCAGCCAGGCCACCCAACCGGTGATGACAATTGCCCTGTCTCCCAAAGAGGGTTCTCCGGCGGACCTGCGCAAGCTGCGGGAATTGGCTGATAACCAGATCAAGGAGGAGCTGCTGCGCAACGGGGAGATAGCCAATGCCGAGGTATTCGGCGGTTATCAGCCGGAGATCAGGGTGACCGTTGATCAGGACAGACTGAACCGCTTTGGCGTTTCGTTGCAGGACATCATGGGCGCTATTGCCGCCCAGAACCAGAATATCCCCCAGGGGATGATCATTAATCGAAGCGGTCAGTACCTCTTCAAGACCGAAGGGGCGGTAAAAAAGACGGGAGAGCTTGCGGACCTGGTAATCGCGCGCCGTGACACCGGCATCGTCCACCTGAAAGATGTGGCAAAAGTGGAAGCGGGGGTGCAGGAGCCGCAATCCGCCTACCATGGCAACGGCAAGGAAGCGATCGGCATCAATATTCTGCGGGGGCAGAACGGTCATGCCCTGGATACGATCCATGCGGTTGACGAAATTCTCCCTAAACTGACCGCCCGTTTTCCGTTCGTCGACTTCGAGGTCAGCTACACCCAGAAGGACCTGATCCAGCGCAGCGTGGACAACATGCTGGAGGCGCTGCGGGATGCGGTCATCATCACCGTGATCGTGCTGTTCCTCTTTCTGGCGAATATCCGCACCATGCTGCTTTGCGCCATCGCTATTCCGTTCACGTATCTGATCACCTTCGCCTTCATGTGGCTCTTCGGCTTCGAGTTTCATATGGTGACCCTCACCGGCGTGATCCTGGCGGTGGGGATGCTGCTGGATGACGCCATCGTGGTGATCGAGAACATAGAACGCCACTACCACGAGTCGCAGCGTGATCTGACCGAGCTGGTGGCGGGCGGCGTGGAAGAGGTCATGCTGGCGATCTTCTCCGGCACCTATGCCACCATCGTGGTGATCATCCCGATCGTCTTCATCGGCGGCTATGTGCAGACCGTGCTGCGGCCCATGGCGTTGTCGTTGACCATAGCCCTGGTTGCCTCCTATATCGTTTCGGTCACCATCATCCCGATCCTGGCCCCTTTCATCCTGAAGAAGAGCGCCACGGAAAACAGATTTGAGCGGTTCATAAAAAGAGGGAGTGACCGTTTTGTGAACGGCATCCGCGACCTGTTCGCCGGAATGCTGGGAACGGCCCTCAAACATCGCTTCTGGTTCGTGGCAATTGCCTTCATCCTATTACTACTGACCATGAACTTCGTAAAGCCGCTGGTGGGCCAGAGCGTCCAGCCGCCGATGGATACCGGGATTATTAAAATAAACTTTGAGGCCGATGCCAACTCATCCCTCCAGCAGACCAACGCTATTCTGAGCAGGATGGAAGAGTCGATTAAAAAACAGGAAGGTCTGGTGGCAATCAGTTCCGCGATCGGGTCAGAGCCCGCGGTCGTCTCCTTCGGCAGCGGCAAGAACCCGCAGATCGGCAATATTACCATCAATCTGGTGGACCGCTTTCATCGCAAACAGTCTATCTGGCGGATCGAAGATAATCTGCGCGCGGAGTTTGGAGCTATCCCCGGCCTCAAGTCCGTGGACATTTTCGAGTTCGGCGCCACCGCCATGTCGAGCATCAAGGCGCCGGTGGATGTGATGGTCACCGGTCCTGATCCAAAAGTGCTGGCGCAGATCGGCAATGAAGTGCGGGCCCGGCTGCGGAAGACCGGCGGACTGCTGTCCGTTTCGATGACCTGGGACCTGGACAAGAAAGAGGTGATCTTCAAGGCGGACAAGGAGCGCTGCGCCGCGTTCGGCATTTCTCCGCGTGATGTGGCGGCCCAGGCGCAGGCGGCGCTTTCCGGCGGGGTCGCCTCGACCTTTCGGGTGGCAAACGAAGACGGTTTTCCGGTGCGGATCCAGATGGCGGAGCGGTACCGGGACCGTCCCGACAAACTGGCGGGGATCAAGGTGTCTACCCCGCTGGGGCCGGTACCGCTGGCTTCGCTGGGGGTCATGACCCAAAGCTATGTTCCGGCCTTCCTGACCCGCCAGGACCTGCAGAGCAGCATCGACGTCTACGGCTACAAAGGCGGCGCGGCCCTGTCACATGTTATGAACAATGTCATGAAGGAACTGAAAGGGATCGAGCTGCCGCCCGGCTACAAGATCAGCCAGGAGGGGGATGCCAAGCAGGGTGCAAGCAACTTTGCACAACTGACCATGGCGCTGGGGATCGGCATGGTGCTGCTCTACTTCTCCCTGGTCCCGGCGTTCAAATCGTTCATTCACCCGCTCACTATCATGAGCGCCATTCCGCTTGCGCTGATCGGCGCTATCTGGTCGCTGCTTCTGGCCGGCCGCCAGCAGTCCACAGCCGCCTTTATGGGAGTGATCCTGCTGGCCGGGATCGTGGTTAAGAACTCGATCCTCTTGATCGATTTCATCGAGGTGGCCAAGGAACAGGGCGCATCAACGTTGCAAGCGCTGACCGACAGTGTGCGAGTGCGGACCCGGCCTATCATCATGACCGCCTTTGGCACGGCAGTCGGCATGGTTCCCATTGCGCTGGAGCGGGCCATCGGCCTTGAGCGGCTCTCCCCACTGGCAGTGGTTGCCATCGGCGGGCTGATGCTCTCTACCTTCCTGACGCTGTTGTACGTGCCGATCTTCTACACGATTTTTGAGGATTTGACCCAGTGGGTGCAGAGGATGTTTCGTGTGCGTGCGGATGCAGGCAAAAAAATGGACAACATCAAAGAAACGCTCCAGAATAATAACTAAAAGGAGAATAGATCATGTATTTCAAAGAACTGATGGAAAACATCAAAAAAGAGAATGGAAAAGTACCAAGGCAGCTTGAACTGTTTTATGGCGCAAACCTGAAGACCTCGACTATGGAGCACGTTCTGCGAATAAGAGCACTGCCGTTTGCTTCCCTGTTGATCGGGACAATTCTGTTCATGACCTGCGGAGCTTCCCTGCCTGCGCGGGCCGAACCGGCGGCGCCCGGGAAACCAGCGGTCCAGAGGGACTCAACCGCCGCTGGAGTTAAGGTCATTAACGGCAAGATCCTTGTGGTATCGAAGATCGCAAAAACCATATCACTTCAGGTGGGCGAAGCCATCGAAATGCTCCGGTACACGGATCAGACCACGGGCATTGAGAATGCCGTGCCGGATCAGGCGGTTACTGTAGATTATGAAATGCGCGGCAAGGAAAAGGTCGTTGTTCGCATCACCCCCAAGCTGGCGCAGGCCCCTGCGGGCGCATCAACCATCGAGCCGGTTGAACTGGCCGCCCTGATGGCCGCGGGCCAGGGAAAAGCCTCCTATTTCCTGGCCGATGCCCGCCCGGCAAGTCAGTATGAAGCGGGACATATTCCAGCTGCGATTTCCCTGCCGGTTCCGAAACTTGAGCAGGCCGACGCCGCCCTGTTGCCAAAAGAGAAAAATGGCCTGCTCATCTTCTACTGCGGCGGCCCCACCTGAGGCCTTAGCACAAAAGCCGCCGGTCTGGCGGTTAAAGCAGGCTACACCAGCGTAAAGGTCATGCTCCAGGGAATTCCCGGCTGGGAGAATACCGGGAACTTCCTGGTGGCCGGCCATTCTTTCATAACAAACGGCAATGTCGTACTCATTGACCTCAGGTCACTCGCCGAATCCAGCAAGGGCCATATCGACGGGGCGGTGAATATTCCCCTGGCAGCCTTACCGGGGACCAAGGAAATTTTTCCCGCCGGCAAAGCCGCGCCCATAGTCCTGTACGGCAACGGCAACGAGGCGGCCAGCGCCGCCCGGACCATCAAGGAGTGGGGCTATCACAAGGTTGCCCTCGTTGATGGCGGCTTGGCCGGCTGGACGGCAGCGGGCAACAAACTCGTCACGGGGCCGCCGGCCACGGTAATCCACTGGGTGCGGAAGCTCGGCGCCGGCGAGGTAGGAACCGCCGAATTCAAGCAGGCCCTGCTTCCCGGGGCGAACGACAAGGTCCTCTTAGATGTCCGCTCCGATGACGAGGTCGCGGCAGGCATGTTCCCGCACGCCATCCATATTCCCCTTGAACAGTTGGGTGATCACCTGGATGCGTTGCAATCCGGCAAGGAAATCTTCATTTACTGCGCTTCAGGCAGCCGGGCGGAAATGGTCCATCAGGCATTGGAAAAAGCCCGGATCAAATCCCGTTTCCTGATGGCCGAGATAAAATGCAAAGAAGGACGATGTGTTGTCGACGAATAAATCCGATGACCGGGAAAATCCCTGAAAATACAACAGGGGCGCTCATGAACGTTACCAGACGATATGCCGTTTCCCGGCAATGGCGATGGTTGTCCCGGGGCCGTGCGCGCATGCTTGGGGGAGATTCCCTGGACGAGTATCTTGCCGGGTTTAATTACCAGGAAAGGGGAACAATGAAAAGAAAAGCAGGCTCCGGTGATTAAAAAAACAGAATTCCGAAAGGAAACCATGGACGATAAATCGCAAAAAAGACTTTTTCTGAGTCTTCTCGTTACAGCCGGAATTCTTGTGGCCGAAGTGATCGGCGGCATCATGAGCAATAGTCTCGCGCTCCTGAGCGACGCGGGGCACGTGCTCACCGATGCCTTTGCGCTCGGTTTGAGCCTCATCGCGCTCATGATCATGAAACGGCCGTCCGACCACCGGGCAACCTTCGGCTACCAGAGGATAGGTCTGGTCGCGGCCCTGATCAACGGCGTGAGCCTCGTGGTCATAGCCGTGTTCATATTTCTTGAAGCGTACAAGCGTTTCAGCGCTCCGCCAGTGATCAACACGTCGGTCATGCTTCTCATTGCCGTGGCAGGCCTCATCGGCAATCTTATCACGGCGTGGGTCCTCGGCCACAAGCATGACGACCTCAACATGAAAAGCGCCTGGCTCCACGTGCTCGGAGACGCCATATCCTCGGTCGGTGTCATCGTTGCCGGGCTGGTGATTCAATATACCGGATGGGTCCTTGCCGACACCATAGCCAGCGGCATTGTCGGTGTCATGATCATTATCGGCGGGTCCCGTGTCATCAAGGATACGCTCCGGATACTTCTCGAACTCAGCCCCGTGGGATTTCATGCGGAGGATCTGGCGAAAAAAATAGCCGCAATTCCGGAAGTGCGCGATGTGCATGATGTGCACGTATGGTCCATAGGACACGGCCTTCCTGCCATATCCTGTCATGTACGGGTCAATGACCGGAAGATAAGCGAAGCCGACGACATTCGGAAGGATATCGAACACCAGCTCCTGCGTGAAGGCCTTAAACATTCGGTGATACAAATGGAGTGCGCGAACTGTCATTGTGAAGACCTTTTCTGCAATGTCACGGCTGAAAGCACGCTCGCCGGTCATCGTGAACACGCGCCGGACGGAGGAAACCATGACGATCACATTTGAGCCGATCGGATACGTGAAAACCCCGGTGCAGAGAGTCCCGAGGCACTGGACCGTTTCCGAAGCGGAAGGGGCGATAGTCATCAACGAAGAGTATGCCGGAGGGATTAAGGACATCAAAGCCGGTCAGCGCATCGTGGTGATCTTTTATTTCAGCGAAAGCCCGCGGTTCACGCCTGACCTGCTCATTCAGAAGCCCCGGCATCGCAACGAGCTGCTGGGCGTATTCAGCACCTGCTCTCCGGTCAGGCCGAACCCCGTCGGCATGTCGGTCGTGGAGGTCCTCGGCGTGGAAGGCCGCGCCATCCGCATCAAGGGCCTGGACATGCGGGACGGGACGCCGGTCCTGGACATCAAGCCGGCGACGGGGAAAGGGTATGACGACAGGTCGGGACAATAGGAGGAGAGGACGATGATGGAGAGAGAACGGAATAGAGGACTGACGCTGATTGCAGCGCTCGCCATTCTTCTTGTATCCACGGCTTTTGCCGGGGAAGGGGGAAAGAATGCCGCCGTGACCGATAAAGATGTTAAGGCCGAATGGTACTTCCCTGACTGGCTCGGAACAGCTCCCCATGCGCCGGTCTTCGAGGTCAGGGACACGGAGAACAAGTACGGCCGGTACGCGAAGCAGACGAAAACCATCACGATCAAGGACCTCATCAAGTTCCACGGCCATTTCTGCGGCGGCCTCGTGGAGAGCGCGGCGTCGCTCCGGGTCGCATTCGACCTTCTCTTTCCCGACAGGATCATAGACCGTACGGACCTGCGGATCGTGTCGAACAACTCGGCCTGCGGCGGGGACGTGGCCGCTTATCTGACCGGGGCGCGGGCGCGGCTCAATTCCCATATCATCGACAACACCCTGACCGAAAGTGAATTTTACGTGCAGCAGGTATCAACAGGGAAGACGGCCCATGTGAAGCTCAACCCCGCCGTCTATCCCAAAGAAGTCAAGACCCAGATGAAAAAGATAGAGTCCGGGAAGTTCGAGCCTAAGGACATCGACCTCTTCCAGGAACTCCAGTGGGCTTACGCAAAGCGCATGGTCAACAGGCCGCTCAGAGAATCGTTCATTGTTGAAGAGGTGAAGGACTATAAATGGCCGGAAGCATCTTGCAAGGACCTCGGAAAAAGGAAGGACAACGATTACAAGAACGTGCCGGCGAAATAATGGCGGGAAAGTTCAGCGTATGATGCAATGGACCGGCTATTGTCGTCAGACAAAAGGAGATTCATGAAAAGAGCGGAAACTAACGTGGTTAACAAGAGAACGATTAAGAAAGACTGCGTCGAAGATTTTATCAAATCGATACCCGTATTCCTTCATCTCAGCGATGCGGCACTGAGAGAAGTGAGAAAACACCTCTACAAGAAGCAGTATGCAAAGGGGAAAAAAGTTTTCGAGAAGGGAGACCCCATCTCGACGCTTTATATCGTTGAGGCGGGAAAGATCGAGATATACAAGACCGACGATGAAGGCAGGAGGCTGACGATGTGGTATATCAGCCCGGGTGAACTCTTCTGCGTACCTACGCTACTGTATGGCACCGCCATTGCCAGTGCCGAAGCGGTCAAGGACACGGTGATGTACTGTCTGGATAAAAGCGCTTTCGACGACCTTATCAGCCGATTTCCCGAGTTTTCCGCCGGCTTGCTTCGCTGTCTTTCGAGCAGGATACAGAGCTACTCCAACTCCGTCGAAGCATTCGCTTTTACCGGCACATCAGGCCGTGTAGCGGACATCCTTTTGCGATATCGAACAATTGACGATAAGGGGAACACCGTGTGCCAGCTTTCTCAGAATGAGATCACGTCGTTGGCAGGAACCTGTCGGGAAACCGTTTCCAGAATGCTGAACAAATTTAAGAAAGAAAA
Organism: Nitrospirota bacterium; assembly: GCA_043731355.1. Lineage (GTDB taxonomy): Bacteria > Nitrospirota > UBA9217 > UBA9217 > UBA9217 > GWC2-56-14. The sequence goes on along the minus strand of JAYTJE010000084.1, from coordinate 2,318 downwards.
TGTCCTAAAGATCGAGCGCCGCAAGATCCTGATCCTTGATATCAAAGGGCTGAAGAGGAGGGCCTTCCAGGATTCTGAACAAAAAAGGGAAGAGGGCGATGAAAACCCTCTCCGCAAGTGAGGAGGATAATGGGGAACGGTTATTCGCCGCTTTTCGGAGATCCCCATTTTAGATGATACGAGCTCTTTTTATCCTGTGCAGCTTTCTTGTTTTGTGCCGCGTCAGACTCTTTCCGCGTGCTCTGATTGTTATATAGTTCACGAAAACGAACGTTATGTGCCGTTTCACCACTTTCTGTCCCGGTCGACTGCGCCTGGATGTTTACCACGGCATCCACCGGTTCTTTCAGCGTTACCTGCTGTGTTTTGCCGGAGCCGAACCAGATGATCAGCGAGTCCGCATTTGAAAAGGTGCTCCAGAGAAGACAACCGGTAAAGACCGGAACAGTCATGAGCGCCTTTAATCGAAACTCCGGGTTAAATTCCCCGCCGCTTGCGGCGTAATAGGTTGTGATACGGTTCTCAATACCTCGCTGCTTGCGGCGAGGAAGTTTATTTTCGCAGATATCATAGACCTGCACTCTCGTTCTGTTTAGATCAGCACCTGGAACATGAGCCGCACGGTCCTGAAGTCCTTCACCTTGGTCGTCGGATCGGTGAAGCCGAACAGCGTAGTTTCCTTGTCGAATTTCGTGTTAGTATATTCCAGCGTGGCGCGGACATTTTGCTTCCGGATGTAATAGTTGACCCCCGCACCCTGCTGCTCGATCTTCTGGCCGTTCACGCCCAGAAGATGCGCGAATTTCCATTTCTCATAGAACAGGTACGGTTGAATTTTACCTTCCTTGCCGATCGTGAGGGGCAGCATATATGCGAGCTTGCCGTAGCCGCCTTCCTTCTGCCCGTTCAGTCCCGCGATAATCGTGTTCCGGTCTGCCGGGTTTGAGTTGGTCAAGTAGGCATCTTTTAAATCTATTTTCAGATACTGGCTGTTCAGCGTAACGACGCCGATATCGAAGGGATATTCGAACAAGAGATCCGCCGCATATGCTGTATAGTCTGCTGTGTCCTGGGTGTTCAGAATGGAGCGATCATTTGTCGTATAGGTGACATGACTGTACACTGCAGACTTCTCAAATGCTGCTCCGGCGCCGATCGTGAGGATCTTTTTTTCTCCGAAATAAGTGCCGACATAACCGGAACCCGGCTCAGAATCAAGAAAAGCATAATGTACGCGGGCAACGTACTCCAGGTTGCTCTTTGGTTCCGGAGATGACGTAGAGGTCGCGGGAACGGGAAGGACAGTCTGTCCCGGAGCGCTCCATTTGAACACACCTTCCCTTCCCTCCAGGGCGCCGATCCAGTATTTCAGTTTTTCGTCGCCAAACGACCCCCAGAATACCAGGCCAGTATCGCGGGTGAATTTAATAGCTGAGCCCCCGAATGGCGTATAAACGAAGTTGGACCGGTCCAGGCTGAGCGGGGCAAAACAGTCGTCCAGGTTCGCCCGGGTGAGGGGGATCTTGGTCAAGCCGAGCTTCATGTTTACAGCTTCGCTGAAATTACCGATAACATAAGCGTCAATGATGCGTATATCGCGGTCATTCGAATCATTCACCTGTGAGAAGGTATAACCAACCGGGGTTTTGGTAGTGCTGGGATTGCCGCAGGTCTGGAATTTCATGCCCCAGACTTCATCAATCATTCCTGTCAGGCTGAGCCGGTTTCGCTGGAAGTGGATGTCGGTTCTGTCCGAGTCCCCAGTCGGCCCCGAACCAATATCCGTGTTTTCGATATACACTTGAGTTTTCAGGTCCAACTGGATATAGCCGCCGTCTTCACCGAATTCGATGCGCGGTCCGGCGTGGATGGACGGGACATAAAAGAGACCGGCCAAACCGCATAAAACGCATATTGCAAATACTGTTATCTTCCTCATGACATGCTCCCCCCTGTTTAAGATGGATTAAGATCACTATGTTATATATAACGAAAGGATAAAGTATATTCAATGACATCAGTCACGACGCTATGTGACGTTTGTCACACAGTTCTATGTCATGAGCTGAACAACTGTTGGAGAGAATAGTAAGAAACTCTATTGAAAGAGAATATCTGAACGGAATATTTACGAGGGGATTGCAACGCTGACCGCGGTTGGACTGTATATCGGAATAACAAACGTCTGAGAACGAGTTGTAAAGTTGTTCCGCTATATAGGGCCGTATGGGGTCAGACTTAAAACATGAGTTGTTGACAACGATTCCAAGTTTTGCTATCCTCAGTTCATGCCTCGCAAACCACGCATCGAATACGAA
>JAYTJE010000083.1:0-8393 GCA_043731355.1 Nitrospirota bacterium | reverse complement strand
TGGTTCCTGGCTCCGCACTATTCGTCCAGGAGTTCTTCCTTCCGAGCAGGTTACGTCTCTGGCATTGAATAATACCCTTTCTGAATATCTGTTAGGTACGTCCCCAGATGCAACCTTCACGAAATTCGTGATTGAAAGATTAGATTTTAAGATAAACAATGCATTGGGCAAAGCTGCGTGACTGGATAAGATGGAGAAGACCGCACTCTCAAGAAAGCAAGAAGTTATGGTCGTTCGGGGATAGAAGACGCCAGGGAGAGAGAAGCTGCCAGGCTGGACGGGAGCGAAGGCTGATGCAGTGCAGGCAAAAAAAGCAGACCCTGACAAGCAGGGTCTGCTTAAAAAGTTCAAGCGATAAGCTTAAAGCTTTACAACGTTGGCTGCTTTGGGGCCTTTGGGCGAGTCGACAACGTCGAACTGCACTGCCTGGCCTTCGGCCAACGACTTAAAGCCGCTGTCCTGAATGTCGCCGAAATGAACGAACACATCGCCGCCATTTTCGCGGGTAATGAAGCCAAAACCTTTGGCATCATTGAACCACTTTACTGTACCATTTTCCATGATGAGCTACCTCCTTCTCGTGAATTGAAGCGACGGACAAGGACAAAAAAATAACCACAAAGCCGTTTTGTCTTTGTGGTTTCCCTACAAGTACATCCGGAACTTCTAAAAGACATAATCTCACTTTGCCGTGAGGAAGTCAAGAAGTATTATTTCAGAAGTATTATTTTTATTATTTTTAACGTTATTGTGCCGCCCGCGCCGGGCGAGGCTACAGCCTGTTCTTTTGAATTGAAAATAACTATTTCACATGCCATAATAGCGGCCACCCGGCGGGTAATTACCAGAAGAGGAGCTCATCATGTTCTTTCAACCTTTGCTCGGCCTCGCGGTGTTCACCGGGATCGCCTGGTTCATCAGCGAGAACAGAAAAAGCGTCAAATATGGCATGGTGCTCAATGGCGTTGCGGTGCAACTCGGCATCGCGGCCATCCTGCTGTATATCCCCTTCTTCCGGAGATTTTTTCTCTTTCTGAACAAGGTCGTGCTGGCGCTCGAATCAGCGACCAGGGCGGGCACGTCCTTCGTGTTCGGGTACATCGGCGGCGGCACTCCCCCGTTCCTTTTGACCGACCCGGGCTCGAACTTCATCCTTGCGTTCCAGGCGCTGCCGCTCGTGCTCGTGATCGGCGCATTATCGGGCCTTCTTTTTTACTGGAGGATCCTTCCGGCGGTGGTCCGCACCTTCTCGTTCCTGCTCCAGAAGACCATGAACATCGGCGGCGCGCTCGGCCTCGGCGCATCCACCACGATCTTTCTCGGCATGGTCGAAGCGCCGCTCCTGATCAAGCCCTACCTCAGGAACATGACCCGGAGCGAGCTCTTTTCGCTCATGACCGTGGGTATGGCCTGTATCGCCGGCACGGTGATGGTCCTGTATGCCACATTCTTGACCAACGTGATCCCCGACCCCCTCGGTCATATTCTTACCGCGTCCTTTATTCATGTAGCCGCTGCGATCACCATTGCGCGCATCATGGTGCCGGAGACGGGAGAGGAAACCTCGGGGCGTCTGGCGCCGGCGCAGACCGCTACCAGTTCCATGGACGCCGTGGTGAAGGGGACCATGGACGGACTGCACCTGCTGCTGAACATCATCGCCATGCTCGTGGTGATGGTAGCGCTGGTGTACCTGGCGAACCTGATCGTCGGGCTGCTGCCGGACGCTGGCGGAAAACCGCTGACGCTCCAGCGCATTCTTGGTTTCGTCATGGCCCCGGTGGTCTGGCTCTTCGGCATCCCCTGGCCGCAGGCGCAGACTGCCGGCTACCTCATGGGCACCAAGACCATTCTGAACGAACTGCTTGCCTTCCTCGACATGGCCAGGCTGCCCGCGGGCGCGCTGGACGACCGGAGCCGGCTCATCATGACCTATGCGCTTTCCAGTTTTGCCAATTTCGGCAGCCTCGGCATCCTGCTTGGCGGGCTCGGCAGCTTGGCTCCGGAGCGGCGCGACGAGATCGTGGGACTCGGCATGAAAGCGCTCGTCGCAGGCACACTCGCGACCTGCATGACCGGAGCGGTGATCGGGATATTTACGTAGGAGATTAAGGTAGGTTCGTAGACAGCGGTTAGCGAGGCGCAACACAACGGCAGTTGTCGGGTTTTACTCTACCCGACCTACGACTTGCCCCCGGCTATTGGAGGCAATGACTTCTTTGTATCGGGCGGCAGGAAGTTCTCTCCGGTCACAACCTTCTTACCTGTTTTCGCTTCCAGTTCACGTCTCGCCTTTTTTGCGATCCCGCCGCCTGTTTTACCGGCAGCCTTGTTTTCTTTCATGCCGACGGCCTTCATGGTGTCCGCTATCTGCCGTGTAGAAAGCTCCGCAAGAGCGGTAAAAATCAGTTCGGCTTCGCTCATGTGGTCTCTGAGGTTCTGCGTTTTCAGCCCCTTCATTGCTTTGTGCTTTTTCACGGACACATCAGCCCATTCCCGATGGATGATGTTGGTCAGAATGGCGTATTCCTCTTCCTTCTTGATGTCATGGTCTTTCCAGTAGTCCGTCAGCTTATTTCTGGTTTCCTGCCCCATCATCCGCTGCTGGATCCATTTATCGCTTCTGCCGTGCTGCTGCCAGAACACACGCGCCCGGTCCAAAGACCGCGCAGGATCCGCCATGTCCTGCATGCGTTCGTAGCCGACCTTGGCCAGCCAAAGCTTGATCGGCTCGGCCTTGGGGCTGGGAACGGACTGGATGAGGCGGAGAAGTGTTTCAGGATCGGCAACGTCGGTTAAGTACTGTTTACCGTCTGCAGCTTCCAATTTCAGTCGGTGACAATTTGTCACCGACTGACTGCCTTCCTTTTTCAGCCGTTCTTTCAGCTTGTTCCAGTATTTCCGGGAAGTTTGATAGTCGGGCTGTTGAATCAGAGCCTGAATAATATCCACGACAGAGAAATACCAGGTTTCGGATTTATCGTCATAGATCCGGCGGATATTGTAGTTTTCGAATACAGCAAGGGAATTGTCTTTCATGTCGCTACCTCCTCAACCGCCCATAACTGGAAGGCTTCGTTAAAATGGCAACGCCTCAAGCCCTATGAAAAATTTGCCAAGATGGTCGAACGTCATTGGGATGGTATCGCTTCTTTCTGTAAACCAGAGAATAAGGTGCCCCTCGGTTTTGTTGAAGGGCTGAACAATAAAATCAGAGTCATACAGCGCCGAGCATATGGTTTACGAGATGAAGAATATCTTCGCCTCAAAGTCTTGACCTGCATGCTTCCTGAAATCTGATTTATGAAAATCGCTCAAAAGTACCCACTCGATAGGGACTTGAGCCACAATAATTATAGTTATCCGGGGAATTATAATCCTAACACTGGCAAATCCTCGACGGGAAATCCGGACAAATATTTGGAGCGGTCTTATAATCGAAAGGGCGGCCGGCGGCCATACTGAGTCTTGGGGGCGAATTGGTGATTGTTCTCGGGCTGAATCCTTCAACTGCCATTCGTTCTGCCTCGACAAGCGTTTCTTCAGCTTGGTTTCAAACGGAACGTGTAGAGTGTTTCGCTATCGGTCATATCGCGACGCCTTCTTCAGCGATGTTCCTGACGATGGGCGAACTGCGGAGCGGCGTCTCTTCAACGTCATGCCTGGTGAAAATCATCGGGGAAACAAGAATAAGATGCTCAAAGCCGATCTCCCATGCAATATCCCGTATCCGGTCCACGATATCCCGGTTAACGACCTCAACTTCTATAAACACATCCATGTCCGAGTATTCGTCCGCGTCTCCGCGCGCGCGATCCGAAGACCTTGAAGTCGACCAGAGGGACTATGTTCGACAGCTTCAGTTTCCGCGCTATTTCTAAATCCTTATTCGTCATGGAGACCCCTGCGCCCTTATGAACAAAGAATAGTATACATTTTGACAAAACGCAAGGGAGATTTGAGGGGTTTGGCGAATCACAGTATGATTTACTCTCACCTGTCTCTTCTGGTATAATCAAACCATGCATTCAACAAACTTACGAGGCAGATTCATCCAGGGCGTTGTCCTTTTCCTGCGAGTGCTCTTGAGCTACAAGCTGCTGGGGCTCAGGAACGTTGTTGCCGATCCGCACCTCAGGAGGGAGCGGCTCAAGCGGCTCCACGTGAAAAACGCCATCCTTCTCCGGGAGCGCATGATCGAAATGCGCGGCGTACTGATAAAGATCGGCCAGTTCCTTTCTTCGCGCGTCGACCTTTTGCCCGAGGAATATACGAGCGAGCTTTCGAAGCTCCAGGACCAGGTGCCGCCTGCTCCGTTCCGCGATATTGTAAAGCGCGTCACCGAGGAACTGGGGCCCATGGACGAGGTCTTCTCGTCCTTTGAGGAGACGCCCATCGCGTCCGCCTCGCTCGGCCAGGTGCATAAGGCCTGCCTGCGAAACGGGGATGAAGATTGTATTGTCGTCAAGGTCCAATACCCGGGCATCGATGAGGTGATCGCCGCGGACATGCGCACCCTCAAGTTCGTGATCCGCATTCTCCGCGTCATCTATCGCCACATCAACATCGACGTTATCTACTCCGAGTTCTCGCGCATCATCCTGGAGGAGCTGAACTATCTCCAGGAGGGCAAGAACGCCGAGAGCTTTGCCCGGAACTTCGCGGACAACCCGAAGATCAGGATCCCGCTCGTGTACTGGCCGTTCACCACGTCCAAGGTCCTGACGCTGGAATATCTCGCCGGCACCAAGATCACCGATTTCGACGAGATCGACCAGCAGGGGATAGACCGGAAAGAGATCGCGCGCACGCTTGCCGAGGCCTATGCCCAGATGTTCTTCAGCGACGGCCTGTTCCACGGCGACCCCCATCCCGGCAATATTTTCGTTACACCCGGGCCGGAGATCATCCTCGTGGACTTCGGCATGGTGGACCGGATCTCGGGGCCGAAGCGCGACGGCCTGCGGCTGGCCTTCAGCGCGGTGGTCGACCGCGACAGCCTGGGACTGGTCCGCGCGCTGGTGGACATGGGATTCATTCCGCTGACCCATGATATTCAGCCGCTGGTCCACTTTGTCGACCGCATCCTCCAGAAATACCGCGACATCTCCCCGTCGGAGTTCAAGTCCATGGACATCGAGGAGATCGGCAACGACATTATGGATGCGCTTCAGCTCTCCCCTTCGATCCAGATCCCGAACGACTTTATCCTGTTCGGCAGGGTGGTGGGCATGCTGAACGGCCTGGGCTCGCGGCTTGATCCGGAAACGAACATCATCGAGATCGCGGCGCCTTTTGCAAAACGCTTCATTACGGCGGATAAATTCACCGCAGCCGGGGTCCTGATGCAGGCAGGCGCGTCCGTTCGCGCGCTTGGCAAACTGCCGAAGCTGTTTGCCGATTTTCTGGTGACGACAAGCCGGGGAGAGACGCGCGTGGAGATCTCTTCAGAGGATGTGGTCCGCGAGCTGCGGAACATTTACCGCATCGGCAAGGGGTTCATTCTTGCCATGCTGACGACCGGGCTCGGCGTCGGCGCTCTCCTGCTGCGCATCAACCATTATCCGGCGGAAAGCGCCTGGACCGCTGCCGGCGCGGGGGTCCTGTTTATCTGGCTGCTGCTGGCAATAAGAAGATGATACGAAGGGAGGGTTCTATGAAGAGAAGAACAGTACCGATGCTCACGGTGGCCGCATTGACACTTATGTTTTCCGTTCCGGGCGTTGCCTGTGATTTTTGTTTGTTGTCCCAGGGTATATCGCCGCTCGACACCATGAAGGGGACAGGCATTAAAATAAGCGAGCGGTATACGCTGCTCGACCAGCTGTATCAGGGGAGCAGCAAAATAGCGAATGACGGCACCCAGGAAGTGCACTGGACCACGGAGCTCACCGGTTTCTACGGCATCACACCGGAGTTCATGGTCCTGATGGTTTTGCCCTACAAGGACGGCAGGACAAACGAGGCCATGGGATCGGGCGGCGCCTCAGGGTTGGGGGACATTGCGCTTCTGGGACGTTACACGTTCGTGAAGAGCGAAACAGCGGATGCGACAACGGTAATGGCGGGGTTGGCCGGAGTGAAGTTTGCAACGGGAAGCACCAATGCGAAAACTTCCGACGGCATGGGTTACCTTGACAGTCACATGCAACCGGGTACGGGCTCGACCGACTATCTTCTCGGCCTGTCCTACAGCCACTCGCTCAGCCGGTTTTCCGTCTCCGCTAATATGCTCGGGACGATTGCGACGGAGGGAAAATTCGGCCCTACCAAACACGAGTTCGGTAATGCGCTGAACTATGATGTGACCGGTAAATACCGCGTTGTTCCCGAGGCATTCGATCCCGCGAGAACGCAGGTGTTCGCAGCTCTTGGGATCAACGGTGAAGTGAGGCAGCAGGAAAAAGAGGATGGCGTGGCCGTACCCGATTCCGGTGGAAATACGGTTTATCTTTCGCCGGGGCTGCAGCTCGTGATCGCCGCACACTGGGTGGCGGACCTGTCCTGTCAGTACGCCATCTATCACAACCTCAAGGGCATGCAGCTTGGCGAGACCTACAAGGTCGTGAGCGGGATAACGTATTTATTTTAACGTGCAATTCCGTGTAGCTTTGGTTCCTCCCCCTGTTCGCCCAGTAAAACAGGTATTCCCTTCCCTTACAAATCCATTTGATATATAATCCTTGGACTATAGAACTCAAGGACAGCGGTTAATGACGCGATTAACGTCGGCCTTGAGCGGATTTGTGGGATGGTGCGATTTGCGAAAGCAAAACCAGCGACTGCCCGCAAAATTTCGCGCGAAGGCTCTGTTGGGCCATTGATGGCTTTCACAAAAGGAGAGACTTTTCAAACAGAAATGAATTTAACTTACAGCATCGCCCGATTCTGGCATAGCTGTTGCCCAGGCAATTGAGAATTGCTTATCAAAATGTGCAAGAAGCATTTCTATAAAACGTCCATGGTAAACTGAATAGGCAACTGTTGAAACAGTTGTGCTTTTGGGCTTAATTATGTAGAAAACTAGTAGGTCTTTTTCAATATTGGGGAGCAACCAGGCTTTTCCCTTCCATTGATTGTCACTAGTAACATGACTAAAATACTGCTTCTCGTGATGGGTTTCATAAGCCCAAGTTTTTACTTTGCCCTCATTAATCTCTTTCTTAATTTTTGAAAGAAGATCTGCGGGATTACTTGTTCTGATTTTTACTGCCATGATATTTTTCCTCCCGAATCTCTTAATAATTTATTCCCCCTATTTTTCATCGTCCGGGTCAGGTTCGGAAAGTTTTTGACTTGGGGCTGCCTTGGTGTTGGAAGCTTTTCCTGTTGTCTTGTCTTGATTAGGTTCGGTTGGGGTGTCAACTGGGGCGGGTTCAGGTAGGTATTTACCGACCTCAGGTAGGCGTTTTAAATCGCGATCAATCCCTCTCGTTATTTGAAGCATTTCTTCAAGGAGATCCCGATCAGTTCTTCTTGGTGAAGTACTTTCTGTAATTTGTCCAACCTCAAGAATCTTCTTTTCAAAATCTTGCCACAATTTTGCAAAGAGTCTCTGCAATCTTTCAGATTCAAGCTTGCTTGAGTTTACAGAATTAATAGATTCAAGTAGTTTAAATGTTCCCTCTTTGTCAGCGTTTACGCTTTGAAATTGGGCCAATGGGAATGGAACATCAGTAGCTGCAATTCCAATGCGATATGGGATTACGCGGGATTGATCAATGCTTTTCCCAAGGCATCCGGCCTCATAAAGTAACCACGGTGCAGAGATATTCTCAGGTGTAATACAAATTACCCCAAAATTCGCTTCTTGTAGCTGCATTCCTAATTCGTTGCCCCATCGGGAGCCAGCTTCAATATCATGTTGTGACATAAATACATCAACACTTTGGACCAAATCAGGCAGCCATTCCTTGAAAGCTGATGCTATTAATCTGCTCTTTTGTCCTGACCAACTTACAAAAACTTTCATGATTCTTGACACCTCCAAGTGTTAAATTTGTAGGTTGGGCTACGCATCACAGCCCAACATCTTTTGAATTCTGTTGGGCAAGGTGAGGCGTTTTGTCCAACCTACCGGCTTCGAGTCTTTGACGGCTCCTCAATGAGAATGAATCAGGGCAATGGGAGGAGTGCCTTACATTATAAAATAAGGTCTTAGCTTGTTATTTATGATAGGGGGAACTTTCCTGCACTTGCGAAATTTGCCGCAGCTTTGGCGGCATCCGTGAACTCATCTGCTGGCGTGATAGTCAGTTTGTGACTATCATAAATTCTGCCCGGAGGACTTGCGATTCCCTCTGTGTCAATATAGCTGGGACACCTCCCCTATGGTAAATTAGAGTAGAGGGTGGGGAGGAGAAATCATTATGATAGCTGCAAAGATCAAAGCA
>JAYTJE010000082.1:0-29168 GCA_043731355.1 Nitrospirota bacterium | reverse complement strand
CACCTCGCCGGTGTTGGATTATTCTTCGCAGAATTATCCTAATTCAATGCAATTGCAGGGCCAACGAGGTTTGAATATTTATTTGATGGTGAATCACGGTCAACGCTTACCAATGCCTATAACCGTAGCTTTTTGTAACTCCAGCCCAAGCCTCAAACGTTAACGCTTTCTTACCTGGCCCCGGCTTGTCGGAGTATTGCCTCGGATGGGGCAGTGTTACTTGCACCCCTTAAGGAGTTATTCTCCCCGGCGTAGCCGGGGGTTTAGCTTTGGAATTACTCCGCGTCACTGCTGAATTTATCTCGGCCCGCCTTTATGTCTGCGATGATCTGACGAACAGAAAAAGCGCTTCGGATTCGGTGAAGATTTCGAAAGTCACTTTTTCCCTCCCGATGCTTTTCGCCAGCCTTTATGTCTGCGATCATCTGCGCCGACGTTTCGCCTTTATTGATAGCCTGATACAATTCCTCTCCAATGTCCCGACGGACGTCAGAAATGACATTCCTGATAAACTTCACCCTATTCTCATCATTCCGCTTCCAGTACCAATTTCCGTTACCGTCGTCGTTGAGAAACTTGGAGACTTTATCATAAGCCTCCTGACCGGCAAGCTGAACGTACATGTCGTATTGAATTGGCGTCAGAATGATATCCTTGATCTTTCGGCTTGGTATGCCTAGGGTGAGACCGAGCCGCTGCACTTCCCTATCGACGGGGTCCTTTGACTCTTCGCTGATCGAGACAGGTGAAAAGCCCCGCTCCAGTGCATTCCCCTTGTCCTTGATTTCCCTCCCCCACAAATCGCGCTTTGGGGATAGATCCTTTGAAAGATACGGTATCCGCGCCTCGATTGCTTCAACCGGTCCGTGCACATCATAGACAGTATCGTCTGTCATCTTTGTGGCCGTGTTTACGACCGAAGGGACGACACTACCTGAAAAACCTTCAATCCAGTTTTCGCCGTACCTTCTCGGATCACTTACAGCGTCCAGGGCAGAAGAAACTCCCTGCATGAAGGTCTTGGATGTCAGGTTTTTTGAAACAGACAAGGCTATGTTCTCAGCATAGTCTGTAAGCTCCTTGTCTTCGGTGTCCTTCATCATATCCGCGTAATCTGCAGCCATGCCGAAGATAGAGCCTAAAGGCTCAAGCCTGCCGTAGCTGTAGTATTTGTCGCCGATCTTCAGCGAGTATGGTTGCCAGCCGAAACGGTTCAGCGCGGCCCGCTCATTCTTATCTTTAGGACCTCACAAGAACCGTTCCCGAGGCGTGCCGCCCATCTTGGCCCGTATGATGTCCACAGCTGAAGCAACGGCGGTCTCGGGAGCTTTCGTAAGATATGTGAGGGTATTCGAAACAGTGTTGACGATGTGGGTCTTGGGACCGGAAAGCAGGAAGTTTATCCACGCCTCAAAGATCATGTCCGATATCTTGACCTTGGAGAATGCGCGGATGAACCGATTGACCTCCGCCACATTGCTCAAGTCCACGCCTGACATAGACCGGGCTATCTCCGCAGTTATCTCCCGGTCTCCCAGAGCGTCGAACATTGCCTTCTGATTTTTCGCAGTCTGTGAAATGGACTTAGACAAAATACGGTGAGCGGAGAGCGCACGGCCTGCCTCGGATGCAACGCCCGACACTTCCGCCTGTATCGTGGCATGACGGCTTAAGGCAAGCCGGAAATTCACCAGGTCCGCATCTGATCCAGATTCAACGGCTTTCTTCTGCTGTTCAACAAGCCTCTTCGCGGATGTGTTGAGAATGTCACGGGCTGCCGTGGCCTCTTCCGCATTGAATGCCTGCCCCTTGCGCCGGGACAGTAGTTCCGCCTCGGTCATACCGAGATCATCCGCAAGCTTCCGGGTTTCTTCGTGGGCGATCTCGCCCCGCCGCGCCTTATCGATCTTCCCCTTAAACTGCTCCGCCACCCGGTTGATAAGATACTTTACCGGATAGTCAGCGTCTAACCTTTCAAGGTTGATGCTCGTATTCCCTGCCGCGTATTTGGGGAGTTCCTGCCCGAAGGCAAGGCCGCCAGCGGCAATATTGCCCTCCGGATGTTCAAGTGCCTCTCTTTCGGGAAACAGTTGGGCCGTAGGTTTTTGTTGGGTACGCGAACCTTGAATCGGTTCTCCGGGTTGAATTCCCCGCCGCTTGCGGTGTAATGGGTTTTGATACGGTTCACAATACCTCGCTGCTTGCGGCGAGGAAATTTATTCCTTTTCCTCCGGATTTGATCACTTGCATCTTCAGGGTTTCATACTTCTCTCGAAGCTTCTTCCCGCTCATGATGTTAGGGATCCAGAATGTATCGGACTGCGGGAACCGGATAACCCGATCAATTTCATCAGGCGGCTTTTTGTCAACGCGAATCAGCTTGTCAATGTCGTCCGCCCATCGGTTGAGACATTTTTCACGCTTGCTGTTTGAAAGCTCCCGATGCTCTGGATTATTCTTCAGGATCATTTCCACGAGAAGGCCTGACAAGCGAAGCGCGTCAGCTGATGTCTTCTGAGAGGAAGGGAAAGGTAAGGAGATGGAGCATCCGTACTGTAAATGCGTGACGCTTTGCCCTTCGTATTGCAGTCCGCATTGCGCCGCGTATCCCAACGTAACCGGGCTAATTTACGGGCCTTTTCGCTCCGTTCCTCTGAGCCTGCGGCCCAAGGATTGTGTGTTTTCCAGTCGTGAAGAACGAGCGCTCCGGTCGCTGGATCGTCGGTATCCAGAAACCGTGTTGCAGGCTCCTTCAGCACGGCAATCAGTTCTTCAATGCGGCCCGCATAGCCACACGCAATGCGTATCGCTTCCGGGCTCATCCCCCGGAGTATTCCATCAGGCCGATGCTGCGCCGCGAAGACCCAAAGGCGGACCAACGCCCAGGCACCCTCCAGACCGATGCGGTCTATGAGCATGATCGTCTTCGGGTGAGTTGGGAATGTAACCGAGATGCGGATGTCGGAATTCATCGCGGTGCCCCCTGAAACGATTCTCTTTTTTTAGATTCGGACATCTCGTTCCCCCACCCCGTGATTGGACGGCGTTCGTCCCCTGGCCGAAAACATGCGTGCTTTTAGGGCTTTAAGAGATCCGACGTAGTCGGCTATCGGAACAGGGTCATTTGTATTGTAGGCGGAGGTAAGGCGGTAGAGTTCGTCTGAGGGTGGAGCAATGAAGATGACGCGTCCGTTCAGGTTTTCAAGTTCAATGGGAATTCCGCTTACGGCTGGAAGGTCAGCTCGCCTTCTTTAGCGCCCGCACAGGCCCATGCTTGCGCCAGGTGTGCCACAGGTCCCAATCCCTCTGCAGGTTCAACCAGAACTCCGGGCCGGTCCCGAACGCCTCCCCGAGCGCAAGGGCGGAAGACGCACTTACTCCGCGCCGGCCGTTGACGATCTCGTTCAGCCGTGCCCAGGTCCAGCCTATGTGCTTTGCGAGCTCGACCTGAGTCATGCCCATCGGCTCCAGAAACTCTTTGAGCAGCATCTCGCCCGGATGCGTCGGCGGTCTCTTCTTCGGTAACATATGCTCTACCTCCTTAATGGTAATCCACAATGTCCACATCCAGGGCGTCGGCGTCTTCCCATCGGAAGACGATCCGCCACTGGTTATTTATCCGGATACTCCAGAACCCTTCAAGCTCGCCCTTGAGCTTTTCCAGCCTGTTCCCCGGCGGCGCCTTCAAGGTCTCCACGAGCACAGCGGCGTTGATCTGATCAAAAAGCCGCTGCGTTTTTCCGTGCAACTCCGTGGGGATCTTCCGGGCATGACGGCTGTTTACCCCGTCATAGATGTCCTGCGCCGTCTTGCTCGTCATGTTCCGTATCATCGAATATCAATATATATCATATGCCGATATATTGCAAGCCAAAAGAAAAGGTCCCAGGGTTTCCCCCGGAGCCTTTTTACTTTCAATCATTATACTTGAGCAGTATTTACTCTCGGGCCTTTGGCCCCCTCTATTGCAATATCCGTTGCGAGGCTCTTTGCCCGTCTCACCTTGTCCAGCGCATCGTTCAGAACCCAATCCAGGCCTTCAGTCTCCAGTGCTGCAACGTCTTCAAGGGCATTGCCCCCGGCGCCATCCTTACCGAGCCGGCCCTGATTCAGATTCACGAGCATCTGAATTACTCCGCTGACGTGTCCCAGGTCCATAACGATGGTGGGGGCGGGGGACAGGTCTTGAATTATAAAAAACCGCTTCTTCAAGATGCGACCCTAAATATTTCGGCTATAAGTATTAGTGGGTCCGGCATCGGTTTTTACTCTTTCGCCTTGACAGGGCGGGAGACCTTCCCTATAATGTAGTAACAATACTACATGGAGGCAGGAATGATCAAGGTCGGATTGCGTGAAGCCAATATGCACTTTTCCAAATATGTCAAGATGGTACGGCAGGGGCAGGAAATCATCGTGACCGAGCGCGGCGCTCCCATTGCCGTGATCAAACCACTGGGGCGCGAGGCCTCACCGGAGAAGCGCATCAAGCTGCTGGAAGAACAGGGCTTCCTGAAGCGCGCGGTCAAGGGCGTGTTTCCTTCCGGTGTGCCGCTTGCCATCAAGGGACGTTCCATCGCCGATACCCTGTCCGAAGAGCGGGAGGATCGGGTGTAAATGGACAAACCATGGGTGTATCTCGACACCAGTGTTTTCTTGAAGCTCTATATCAAGGAAAAAGGTTCGGAACGGGTGCGGAAGATCGCGCGAGAGAACCATATTCTTTCTTCATCCATGCTTATGCTGGAAAGTTTTTCGGCCCTGGCGCGGAGACGTCAGGCAGGCGATATCGAGGAGACGGCTTTCGACAATGTTCTTAAGCGTCTAAAGGGCGGCATTCTCGCAGTTGAAACGATCCGCATGACTGAGGAAGTGCTTGGCTTGGCCGGAGCGATCACGCTGCGCTCCATGGCGCGGACAATGGACGCTGTTCATATTGCTTCAGCCAGATTGTTCCAGGATGGCACCGGCATCGTTATCACGTTCATCACCGCGGACAAAAAACAGCATGAGGCCGCCCTGGGAGAGGGACTGAGGTCGATTTATATCGGGTGAATGAAGTGATAGTCGCAAATTCAAATCCTGCATCGCCCACCATAAACGGTTGGCTTTTGTTGTTATATTTGTAGTGGGATCTGAAAAGAGCTATCCCGCCTGCTGCTTCTCTTCCTCTTCCTGCCGTGTCTTGCACTCGATGCAGAGCGTGGTCACCGGCCGTGCATCGAGCCGCTTGGTGCTGATCTTTTCACCGCAGGATTCACATACTCCGTACGAGCCGTCGTCTATGCGCGCAATGGCTTCGTCGATCTTTTTGATCAGCTTGGTTTCCCGCCCGCGAAGCCGGAGGACAAAACTATTGTCGAGTTCCGCAACAGCCTGATCGGTCGGATCGGGGAAGCTCTCCTTTTCCGTGCTGATCTTGCTGCTCAGCGTCTCCTCGGCTTCCGAAAGAAGTTCGGTCCGCTGTTTAACGAGTTTTTTCTTGATTGCCAGAAGCTTATTGTCCATCGTCACAACCTCAATTGTGCTGCCCTGAAGGCAGCGATTGCGGGGAAACTTGCGGCGCCAAGGCCGGAATGGCGTACTATATCAAAAAAGCGCATACGAGTCAATCGCAAACTGGTTTCCGCCGCAGTGCCGGGTAATTGACAAACGCGGTACGAATGGGTACTATACGCCATGCTGACCGAGAAACAAAAACTCACCCTGGTGATGCGGCTGGGGGTCGAGCTTACCGAGATCAAGGACGTCGATGTGCTGCTTGAGCGGATCCTGCATGAGGCGCGGGGGCTGGTGAATGCCGATGCGGGTTCGATCTATATTAAAGAGAACGACAAACTGAAGTTCAGCTATACGCAGAACGAGACGCAGCGGAAAAAACTGCCGCCCGGCAAAAAACTGATCTACTCCACCTTCTCCATTCCGATCAACAACCAGACGATCTCGGGGTATGTGGCGAACACCGGCGAGGCGCTCAATATCCCCGACGCTTACAAGATCAAGCCCGGCCTGCCCTATTCCTTCAACCGCCACTACGACGAGCTCTCGGGGTATCGGACCCAGTCCATGCTGACCTTTCCGCTCAAGACCAACCGGGGCGACAGCATCGGTGTGCTTCAGCTGATCAATGCGACGAAGGCCAACGGCAAGGCCGCGGCGTTCTTGAAAAAGGACGAACCCCTGGTCATGCATTTTGCCAACATGGCGGCCGTGGCCATCGAGCGGGCACAGATGACCCGCGCCATGATTCTCCGGACCATCAAAATGGCCGAGCTGCGGGACCCCAAGGAGACCGGCGCGCATGTAAACCGCGTGGCCGCCTATGCGGTCGCGATCTATGAGGTGTGGGCAAACAAGCGGGGTGTGCCCCGGGACGCGATCGATAAGAACCGCGACATTCTGCGCATGGCAGCCATGCTCCATGACGTGGGCAAGGTGGCGATCCCGGACGCCATTTTAAAGAAGCCGGCACGGCTCGATGATGCGGAGCGCGAAATCATGAAGCAGCATACCATCATGGGCGCGCGCCTGTTTTCCGAAAAATATTCCGAGTTCGATGAAGCTGCCGCGGTCGTCGCCCTCAATCACCACGAGAAGTGGGACGGCACCGGCTACCCCGGGAACGTCAACGCCAGTGACGGAAAGGTGGTCCCCGGCTACGAGAAGAGCGATGGAACGCCGCTCCCCAAAAAGGGGGAGGAAATCCCGGTATTCGGCAGGCTCGTGGCGCTTGCCGATGTGTACGACGCGCTGGGATCAAAGAGAGCTTACAAGGAACGGTGGGACGAAGCACAGGTGCTTGATGAACTGAAGGCCTGTTCGGGGACGCACTTCGACCCGGAAATGGTCGAAACGTTCTTTTCCTGCCTCGATACGATCCGCAGCCTCACCGAGCGCTATCCCGACCATTAACTGCGATGCCTCTCGTTCTTCCGGGAGCCTGTTTAAAACCTGCCCTTACCAGTCAGACGAGCGCCACCAAGCATGTATGAAAAAATCAAAAAAAACCGAAGAAAAACCCGCTCCTGATTTCAAAACCAGTCCTTTCAAATCGCTTAAGGGATTTGCCCCAAAGCAGGTGTCCCAGCAAAAAAAGCCTGCCGCCCTCGCGCCGCGTCCCGCAAAAGCGCATCAGGAACAGGAAGAGGACGATGCAGCGCTCTTTCTGCGCGCTGTTGACGGCGCAAAACGCATCGACCCGGGTCCCCCGGTACCGGATGCACTTGCTGCTGCGGCAGCGAGTTCTCCCGGTGCAGAGGCGCCGGTGTCGGGTGACCAGCAGCTTTTTCTTCTGGCGATGCAGAAGATCGGCGCCACGATCCGCGACGACGAGCCCGAGGAGGATGCCGGCACGCGCAGTTCGGCGAGCAGCCGCATGCGTCAGCTGAAGAAAGGCACGATCAGGATCTCCGAGGAACTGGACCTTCACGGTTACGTGAGGGACGAGGCACTGCAGCGGCTGGCACAGTTCATCTCCGGAGCGCATCACCGAGGCAGCAAGGCTGTGCTGGTGATCACGGGCAAGGGGCTTAATTCGCCGGACGGGCCCGTGCTGCAAGGCAGCGTGGACGCATGGCTCCGGGAGCAGGGCAGGGACATGGTTGTCGAAACGGCGCAGGCGCCGCGGGACAAGGGTGGAAGCGGCGCTGTCGTCGTATTTTTAAGGACGAACAGGGCCGAACGGCCCGGGACATAGCATTCATGCGGAAAAAAAGAAAACCGCTGACGGTATGGCGTGAATCACAATGTTTTGTTGACAATCCGGTCCCCGCACCTTACAATCCCCTCCGAACCGATGCAGAAAATCCCGCAGAGGAGTCAAGGAGAACGACCCGTGGCAATCACTGTAAAGAACCCCATCGTCGAAATGGACGGAGACGAAATGACGAGGATCATCTGGAAGATGATCAAGGACAAACTGCTCCTGCCCCACCTTGCGATGGACCTCAAATACTTCGATCTGGGCGTCAAGCACCGCGACGAGACCGGGGACCAGGTCACGATCGACGCGGCCAATGCGGTGAGCGAGTTCGGCGTGGGCGTCAAGTGCGCCACGATCACGCCGAACGCGGCGCGCGTCAAGGAATACAACCTCAAACAGGCCTGGAAAAGCCCGAACGGCACGATCCGGTCTATTCTCGACGGCACGGTTTTTCGCAAGCCCATCATCGTGAAGAACATTCAGCCAGCGGTGCGGAGCTGGAAGAAGCCGATCAGCATCGGCAGACATGCCTATGGCGACATCTACAAGTCGGTGGAGTACAAGGTCCCCGGCGCAGGGATTGCGGAGCTGGTGTTCACGCCAAGCACGGGCGGAGAAAAAAAGACATTCCTCGTGCATGAATTCACAGGGCCCGGCGTGATCATGGGCCAGCACAACACGGAAAAATCGATCAGGAGCTTTGCCCGGGCCTGCATCAGCTATGCGCTGGCCGAAAAGATCGATATCTGGTTCGGCGCCAAGGACACGATCTCGAAGACCTATCACGGGTTCTTCAAGGAAGTGTTCGACCATGAGGCCGAAGCGAAAAAGGCCGACCTGGAAAAGGCGGGCATCAAATACCGCTATATGCTGATCGACGACGCCGTGGCGCAGATCATGAAGGCCGAGGGCGGCATGCTCTGGGCCTGCATGAACTACGACGGCGACGTGATGAGCGACATGGTCGCGTCGGGTTTCGGCAGCCTGGGGCTCATGACCTCGGTGCTGGTGTCGCCTGAGGGCAAGTATGTCTTCGAGGCCGCCCACGGCACGGTGATGCGCCACTACTATGAGCACCTGAAGGGAAATCCCACGTCGACCAATTCGGTGGCATCCATCTTTGCCTGGACCGGCGCGATCGCGCGCCGCGGCGAGCTCGATGGCACACCCGAGGTCGCGGACTTTGCGCGAAAGCTCGAAGCTGTCGTGATCGGACTGATCGAAAGCGGTGTGATGACCAAGGACCTGGCTGTCATTGCCGAGCCTAAGGTCTCCTCCTATGCGCAGACAGAGGAGTTCATCAGCACCGTAGCTGCACGCTTGTAAGTGCGCGAAAAAAGCGAGATAAACGTTGACATTATCTTTTACGCCGTGCTAATATCAGTGTGTTTTCAAGCGGGGAGCTGAATGGCAGGCGAAAAAATACTCGATATTGACGATAGTCCGACCGTTCAGCGGCTTATCGAGATGATCCTCGCCTCGCAGGGTTATAAGGTCGTTCTTGCGTCCGACGGGGAAGAGGGCATTGCCATGGCGCGGTCCGAGCGGCCGGCCCTGATCCTCGTCGATTTTGTGATGCCTAAAATGAACGGGTTCCAGGTCTGCAAGACGCTCAAAGAAGACCCCGAGTTTAAGGACACGCCGATCATCCTGGTAACCTCCAAGGGAGACAAGGTCGGCAGCAAGTTTGTGGATGTTCTCGGTATCAGCGAATACTTCACCAAACCCTTTCAGCCGGAAGAGCTCCTTGCCAAGATCCGGGAAGTGCTCGATCGCAAGCAGGCAACCGCAGCGCCTCCCCCCCCGGCACGAGCACTCAGGTCTTTTGCTCCGTCTCCACCATCCCGCGAAGTTCCCCGGCCGTACGTCCCGCCCCTGCCGCGCGAGGCGCCCCGGGCTTTTGAGCCGCCGCCAAGGGAGGTTCCTCGACCGCAGGTTCTTTCTCCCGCCTCGCCCCCTCACGCGGCCGCTACCGGAATAGAGGCCACGATCCGGGAGATCATCACCCAGGTGCTCGGCGAGTTTATTGCGACGGCCCTGCCGGAACTGATCCGCAAGGAGCTTGCCAGGGCGCCGCAAGCGACAAGCGGGATCAAGGGTAACCTCGCCAGTTTCAGGATCGTCGAGGTGATGCAGATGCTCAGTATGCAGCGCCAGACCGGCAGGCTGATCATTCACTCTTCGTCCGAAGAGGCGGAAATCCACTTTCGTGAAGGAGCGGTCGTCTTCTCCTCGGGAAACTGCAACGATATACAAGCGGGCATGGACACGCTTCTCAGAAAGTCCTGTCGTGTCGATAACGACAGCCTGCAGCATGCAATGAGCATCGCGAAAATGACCGGAGAGCAGGTCGACAAGGTGCTCATCAGGGAGAAACTGCTCGACAGCAAGGCCTATGCGGAGTGCCTGCGCCGGCATACTGAATCGCTCGTGCACAAGGTGATGGCCTGGAAAACAGGGGACTTTTCCTTTGAGAATGGCACACCGCCGGTCTTCGCCGTGCCGCTCCAGATCAAAGTGGATGACCTGCTGCTGGAAGGCGCACGCCGGTCCGATGAGTGGACGCTCATTCAGCAGAAGATCCCGAATCTGAACATCGTGTTCGAGCCCATGATCGGCAATGCCGAGGAGTTGACGACCCGGGGGATGAGCGATACCGACCTCAAGGTGTTCTCACTCATTGACGGCAGGAGAACGGTGCAGGACATCATCGGTGCGGACTACCTGGGTGAGTTTGATGTGGCGAAGAGCATCTTTATTTTGCTCTCCGTTAATCTGATCCGGCGGAAGCGGTAAGGGCCGGATACCTTGGAAAATAAAACGAAAACTTGACACTACCAAAGAATTGTGTTAATTTTTAACATTCATTGTTGCATTGAAAAAGGAGAGGAAAAATGGCGAAAATCCTTATTGCCGACGATAGCCTGGCGGAACTTCAGATCTTTCAGGCGGCACTGCAGTCGACCGGCCATACCATTGTGACCGTTATGGATGGTGAGGCCGCCGAAGCGAAAGTAAAGTCGGAAAAGATTGACCTCATCATATTGGACGTCGTTATGCCGAAGAAAAATGGTTTCCAGGTCTGCCGGGATATCAAGAGCAATGACCTGTACAAAAAAATCCCGGTCATCATGGTCACTTCCAAGGACCAGGAAAGCGACAAGTTCTGGGGGATGAAACAGGGAGCGGATGAGTACCTGATAAAACCGTTCAAGCCGGAAGACCTGCTGAAGGCCGTTAAGAAGTACATCTAGCCCTGGAGGGAGCCCGTTTGGCCGACAAGCGCAGTGAGGCAGCCGCGAACTCAAACGAGGTCACGCCCGGAGAAGAAATACGCGTGTGCCTCTTCCGTATCGGCGAGGATTCCTATGCCCTTCCGGTCGGCATGGTTACGGAAATCATAACCCCCCAAAAGTTGTTCCCGGTCCCTACCACACCGAAGCATGTCCTTGGGATTATTAACTTGCGAGGCAACATCGTTCCGATCGTTGATATCCGCCCGGCGCTTTCCCTGCCACGACAGTCCGAGCCAGGCCAGGTCGCAATTTTAAAGCACGGCGCGATCACCCTGGGCATCGTTGTTGACGACGTTTCCGAAGTGGTGGCCGTGCCGGAAAGCAGTCTCATGGCGATACCGGCGGAAAATGCCCAGTCCTCCGGCAAGAGCCGGAGCCGTTTTGCCCTGGCCCTGATCCCCCGGGCGCACTCCGTTGCGGCGTTGTTGAACGTTGAAAAGATAATCGAGGAAATTAAATTGTCGTAACCGGATTTTTGTTCACTGAATCGTCCGGCGGCGGGACCTCCGCCGCTACATGCGTGAAATATCCACACGTAAGGAGCAAACCATGAAATTCAAGAACCCCTTCAGACGCATAAGCATCCAGACCAAGATCGTGTTCATGATCCTGAGCATGTCGGCTGTTTTCGGCGCCGGCCTTCTTGTCTTCATTTATGCCCAGATCCAGACCACCATCAAGGACGAGGCGATCAATAAGACGCTCATTCTGGCCGACGGTCTGAGCGTGAAGGCCGCCGAGCCGGTGCAGGTCGAAGACCTCAATGCGCTGCAGTTCATCCAGGGTGAAGCGATCAGCCAGCCTGACGTGGCCTATTGTTTTATCCGTGACGGCAGGGGCCGGGTGCTCTCGTCCTCCTTCGAAGGGAACGTGGTCCCCACGGAGCTGCAGAACATCAACATGCTGACGGCCGGCGCTCCTTTTGGAACGGTGGCCGCAACCGTTTCCATGAGGGACCGCGTTATCGAGATCATCGACATCGCATCACCCATCGCGAACGGGACACTCGGTACGGTGCACGTCGGTCTGAACATGACGCTGATCAAACTGAACATCAGGAACCTCCTCACCGTGATCATGTACTGGGGCATCGGGGCGCTGGCGATGATCGTTTTCTTCACCGTCTTCGTCACCTACCGCATCATTCGCCCGGTCAAGGACCTGATGGTCGTGGCCGAGGCCCTCGGGCGCGGCGATCTGACAAAAAAAGCGAATGTGAAAACCGGCGACGAACTCGGGCAGCTGGGAGACACGCTCAACCAGACCATCGATCGCTTGCAGGGTCTGGTCCAGACCGAGACTGACCGGGACAAGATGCAGCACCAGGTCATGGATCTGCTTTCCGTCGTGAGCGGCGCCGCGGAAGGCGACCTTACCGTGAAGGCGGAAGTGACCGCCGACGCCCTGGGTTCCGTGGCCGACGCATTCAACCTGATGATCACCGGCCTTATGTCGCTGGTCACCCAGGCGCACGATGTGGCCCTCGAGATCCAGCGCTCCACGACCGACATCCTTCAGTCGTCCGACCGGATGAAGCAGGGCGCCGAGCAGCAGACCAACCAGATCAAGAACGCAGCGGACGCCGTGAACACCATGTCCAATACCACCCAGCGCATGGCCCAGAACGCCGATGCCGCAACGCAGACATCGCTTAAGGCCACGCAGGCGGCCATCAAGGGCGGATCGTCGGTGGCTGAGACGATCAAGGGCATGCAGCGCATCCGGGCCTCGGTGCAGACCACCGGGAAAAAGATCAAGGGCCTTGGCGAACGCTCGCTCGAGATCGGCGCCATCATCGAAGTGATCAACGAGATCGCGACCCAGACGAACCTGCTGGCGCTGAATGCCGCCATCGAAGCCGCGCGGGCCGGCGAGCAGGGCAGGGGCTTCGCCGTCGTCGCCGACGAAGTGCGGAAGCTGGCGGAGCGCGCCGCCCGCGCTACGAAGGACATCACCGGCCTGATCAAGGGTATTCAGGTGGAAACGAGCGAAGCCGTGACGGTCATGGAAGAAGGAACGCGCGAGGTGGAGGAAGGAACCAAGCTTGCCGACCAGGCGGGCGCCGCACTTCGCGAGATCGAGCAGATCGTTAAGCAGACCGCCGTGCTTATGACGGACATCACCAAGGCGGCTGACGACCAGGTGGAGGTTACTGCCCAGGTGGTGCACTCCATGGATACCATCTCCAAGTTGACGCAGGAAACCACCCACGGGGTGCAGGATACCGTGTCGACCATCGGCAAGCTGGCCGACCTCTCGACCCGGCTGACCGGCGCGATCGGCAGGTTCAAAATCGGCAAGGAAGCTCCCCACCAGACGGCGGAAACAGGGCTCCCCTCGCTTGAGGGTTTCCCGGCGATCACGACGGACATCACGACGAGCGACGAAGAAATCAAGCTCGGATTTATTGAGTAGAGACCTATGGCCGCACCCTTTGACAAGTCCGGGATCATAGAGTTCTTCCTGATAGAGGCCAGGGAACATATCCAGGACCTTAATAAGGGACTGTTGTCTCTTGAGAAGGACCCGAAGAACAGCGGCATGATCGACGAACTCTTCCGGGCTGCGCATACGCTCAAGGGTTCTGCCGCCATGATGGGCTTCCCGGGGATCAGCGATGTGGCGCATAAGGCCGAGGATATGCTTGGCCAGTTCCGCGCCGGTTCGGCCCCGATCCAGAAAGATACGCTTAATTTCCTCTTCGACAGCGTCGACGCCATCAACATTCTGGTCGACGGTGTACAGTCGAACAAAGCCGAAGATCCCCTTCTTGTTGAAAGCATCTCGCAGTCTTATAGGGAAGTCTTAGAAACGCTGCAAAAAGCCGCGGCGCCCGCGTCCGTCGGCCCCTCTTCCGCCGCTCCTGTTGCCGCGCCTACGCCTCAAAAGCCGCGTGACGAGCTTGACGAAGCCTGGGAAAAGAGCTTTGCTCCCTCGCCTCCGGGCGGCAAAGCCGCCGCGCCCGCCCCTGCCGCAAAAACAACCTCTCCAGCTCCGCTCAAGAAACAAAAAGATGATGCTGACGAAGCGTGGGAGCGCACCTTTGATATCGGAATTGGCGCACCGTTGCGGCCATCAGGTGGCGATACCTTCCCCGTGAGTCCGGCTACCAAGCTGGGAGGTTCCGAGGTTGCCGCTGCTGCCGCGGAAGCGGCATCGCTCAGAGATGAGCTCGAAGCGGCCAAAAAAGAGGGGACTGCGGAACGGCGCGGCATCGGCCGGCGGGCAGTAGACGCGATCGAGGTCGAGAAGCAGTTCATCCGCGTTAACGTAGAGCGGCTTGACAATCTTATGAACCTCGTGGGCGAGATGATTGTTAATCGAAACCGGCTGGCACGGCAGGTGGATTTCATCAAGTCGCTTCGCGAAGAGCTTGCGTTCAGCCAGGGGCGGCTGCTTCATGAGATCAAGAAATTCGAGGAAAAGTACGAGTACACAATGAACGTCGAGACGCCGGGTCCGCAACAAGCCGAGGGCGCGCAGAACCAGGACTTTTTCGAGCTCGAGTTCGATCGGTACGATGACTTCAACCTGCTGTCGCGAAAATTGACGGAGATCACGAACGATACCAACGAGATCATGACGGACCTCGCCGGATTCTTTGATTCCTTCGAACTTGATACGGCGCGGATCTCGACGATCACAACCAACCTGCAGGACGAGATCACCATGGCCCGCATGGTCGAGATGGACAAGCTCTACCAGCTGTTCCAGCGGCCCGTCCGCGACCTTGCGCAGGCCGAGAATAAAAAAGTGAACATGGTGGTGAAGGGCGGAGAAACGAAGATCGACAAGACGATCTTCGAGCTCATCTCGGACCCGCTGATGCATATGATCCGGAATTCCATTTCCCACGGGATCGAGACCGTTGAAAATCGCAAAAAAACGAGCAAGGACCCGATCGGCACGATCCTTCTGAACGCACGGCACGAAGGGAACAACATCGTGATCGAGATAGAAGACGACGGCAGGGGAATGGACCCGATCGTTCTTCGCAAGGCGGCGGTGGACAAGGGCTTCATGAGCGCCGCCGAAGCGCAGGCGTTGTCCGACACCGAGGTCCTGAACCTTATTTTCCGCCCCGGGTTCTCGACTGCGGAAACCGTGGGAAAGATCTCCGGACGGGGCGTGGGCATGGACGTGGTTTCGACACATCTGGCCAAGATCAACGGCCGGATCGAGATCAAGACCGAAAAGGGCGTAGGCACCAAGTTTGTGATCAGGCTGCCGCTCACGCTGGCTATTGCACAGGCACTGATCATCAAGTTCAAGGACCAGGAGCTCGCCGTTCCCATGACCCTGGTGGAAGAGACCACCCGGTTCTCGGAAAAAGATATTCAGCGCGCGGCGGGCGAAGAGATGGTGAACCTGCGCGGCACACTGGTGCGGCTCCACAAGCTCAATGAAGTGCTGGGCGTCGGCAAGTTCCCGAAAAAAGGGGAGACCTTCCGGCATCCCACGCTGATCCTGGGCATGGCGGAAAAGCGACTGGCGCTGATGGTGGAAGATATCACCGGCCGTGAAGAGATCGTCGTGAAGTCCCTCGGTGATTACCTCAAAAGCGTCAGGCTGTTCTCCGGAGCGACCATATCCGGAGAGGGCAATGTGCGGCTGATCATCAATGTTGCCACGCTCTTTGGCGACGAAGCCGCGGTAACGATGACGGCCAGCATCGTCGCCGCCAAAGAAGCCGTGCCGGAGCTCTCCAGGCGGAAACCGCGGGTCCTGGTCGTTGACGACTCCATCAGTATCCGGAAATACGTGCAGCGTTTCCTGGACCGTGTGGGGTATGATGTGGAAGTGGCGCCCGATGGCATGGAGGCGCTTAATATCATGGGCAAGTCAAAATTTGACGCGGTCATTTCCGATCTGGAAATGCCGGTGATGCACGGATACGATCTTATGGCCGAGATGAAGAGAAACCCGGCTCTCGCCGCCATTCCGGTGATCGTGCTGACGTCGCGCGCGGGCGACAAGCACCGGCAAAAGGCGATCGAAATGGGCGCCCAGGACTATCTGGTAAAACCATTTGAGGAGCAGGAGATGCTTGCGGTGCTTAAAAAAGTGCTGAGCGGCGCGGTTCTCGCCGGCCGCGGCTGATCTCCATGAGAGTATATGGCTGAAGGAACACGGTATCTGATACTCTCGCTGCAGGGCGAGGACTACGCCATTCCCATATCCCGCCTGCTGGGGATCACGGCGCCGCGCGATATCCAGAAGGATAAAGGCCTGTCCGAGCTCTTCGAGGGAAAATGCGAATTCCGCGGCAAGTTCGTCCCGGTGCTCAACCTGAAAAAGATCTTTAACCTTCCGGGGAACAAGGGTTCGGCACTGCTCATGGTGCAGGGTGCCAGGGGTACGATGGGACTCCTCGTTGATGGGGTTACGGAAATCCTTGATACGGCGCAGACACCGTCTCCCGTGCCCGCTGGCGTCCTGGACCCCGGCATGCGGCATTATAGCGGGATCCTGCGGCACCGCGACAGCCTCGTGCTTCTTCTGAACGAGGACGGCCTGCTGCCATGACGATCAATTATCTGCTGTTTTTGCTGTCAGGACGGCTCTTCGGTGTTAAGCTCGACGGCGCTATTGAGATCCTGCCCTGGCGCCCGTCCCGCCGCGTGCCGCTCTCCTACTTGTATGTGGAAGGGCTGCTCGATTACCGGGGGGTTGTGTATCCCGTCTTTAATATTGCTCAGCAGCTCGGCATGGTAAAGCCGGGGCAGGCCGGCTCCACTGCCGGGGAGCCGGCGGGCGCGAGAAGCGGACAAAGCATTATCCTTCTCGAAGTGAAGAATAACCCCTTCGGCATTGTCGTCGATTCCGTGGTGAAGATGACCCCGCTGACCGGCCCGGTGGCAGGTACGGCCAAGCCGCGGGGAGTGGATCCGAAGTTCATTCAGGGCCTTGTGTTTGAGGGCGATCGCGAAATCATGATACTCGATGGTGAAAGGTTGCTACATGCCGGTTAAAATTCTCTTAGCAGACAAGAGCATCACCATTCAGAAGGTTGTGGAAATGCTGTTCTCGGGCAGGGAGTATGAGGTCAGCTGCGCCAGTGACGGAGAAACAGCGCTCAATGAGGCAGGGAGAACGCTGCCCGATGTGGTTCTCGCTGATGTCGATTTGCCGCGGATCGACGGCTACAGCTTTTCCGCGCGGTTGAAACAGGTTCCCGCGCTTGCTCAGACGCCGGTGATCCTTATGCTGAGCCGGGACGATGTGTTCGACGAGGCAAAGGCAAAGCAGTCCGGGATCGTGGATAATATCGCCAAACCCTTCGAATCGCAGGACCTGATCGGCAAGGTCAGGAAGGCGATCGCAGCAGCGCCGCCCAGGGCTGGCGAGCCTGCGGGTGTGGCGCAGAAACCGGCAGCAGCCAAACCAGCACCTGCCAAACCAGCACCCGCGGCGGCGCCGCCGGTCCAGAAGCCGAAACAGAAGGCCCCGACGGATATCTTCGATATTATCGCGGAAGCGCCGAGTCCCGTAAATTTCAGTTCGAACGCAGCGGCGCCGGTTACGGAAGAAGAGGCGGTGTTCGAGGTCGAACCCGAGTTCGAGGCGGAAGAGCAGCAGGTTATTGAAGTGGAAGAAGCGCTGCCGGTCGGAAAGAAGGCGGTTGAGGAGATGCGCGCCGGTCTTGGACTGGCTGGCGCCGCGGAACAGGCGGGGCCGGAGTCCGGCGGTATCGAATCGCTCGGTCTGGCTGCTGTCTCCGCCCTCGATACCTTTGAGAAGCCGGTGCAGCGGCGCCCGGAAACGACCAAGCCCCAGCTGCCGGAGGCGCGCGAATATGTACCCCCGGCCAGCTCCGAGTCCGCGGTTCAGGTTCCGTCAGTTGCGGTGTCGGAAGACATGCTTCGCGGCATGGCCCAGGAGACGGTCACGAGGATGGCTCGGGAAGTCTTTGCGAAGATGCAGCCGGTCCAGCCCCCTGCTCCCTCCGAGGAAATGCTCCAGAAAGTCCTCGAAGAGAGCGTGGCAAAGATCGTACGGGAAACAGCGCGTCAGGTGATAGAGAAAGTTGCGTGGGAAGTTATTCCGGACCTGGCTGAGATGCTGATCAAGGCCGAGATCGAGCGGTTGAAAACGGAAACGTAGCAGTTCGGAGCCTGGAGTTCGGAGTTTGGAGTGTCGTATAACTACGAGGGGACCTGCTCCCCTCTTTTATTTTGGTAACGGTGTGATCGGCAAAGGAGAGCGTTTTCATGTCAACGAAAGAATTGCCCAAGGCATATGAACCGAAATCGGTGGAAGAGCGGTGGTATGCTTTCTGGCTGGAGAAAAGATATTTTCATGCGGATGAGGACGGGCAAAGCGAGCACTTTTCGATCGTGATCCCTCCACCGAACGTGACCGGTTCGCTCCATATCGGCCACGCGCTTAATTCAACCCTGCAGGATATTCTGGTGCGCTGGATGCGGATGTCCGGCAGGAACACGCTCTGGGTGCCGGGCACGGACCACGCGGGCATTGCGACCCAGAACGTGGTCGAACGCCAGCTTGTAAAGGAAAATGTCGACCGCCATGCCCTGGGCCGGGAAAAGTTCGTTGAAAAGGTCTGGGAATGGAAAAAGGAATACGGCGGCAGGATCATTAACCAGCTGAAGCGAATGGGCGCGTCCTGCGACTGGGATCGAGAACGCTTCACCATGGACGAGGGACTGTCGCGCGCCGTGCGCGAGGTTTTTGTGACGCTCTACGAAGAAGGCCTCATTTACCGGGGCGAGCGGCTCATCAACTGGTGCCCGCGCTGCCATACGGCGCTCTCCGATATTGAAGTGGAGCATGAGGATGAGAAGGGAAAGCTGTACCACCTCGCCTATCCCTTGAGCCACGACCACAACATCAGACTTACCGTTGCCACCACGCGGCCGGAGACCATGCTCGGCGACACGGCAGTTGCCGTGCACCCGCTCGACCCGCGCTATAAGGACCTCATCGGCAAGACCGTCGATCTTCCGCTCACGAACCGGAAGGTCCCGATCATCGGGGACGCGATCCTCGTGGACCTGGAATTCGGCACCGGAGCGGTCAAGGTGACGCCGGCGCACGATTTTAACGACTATGAGGCCGGCCAGCGTCAGAAGCCGGAGCTTGCGCGCATCAAGATGCTTGACGACCAGGCCCGGATTCTTTCCGACATTCCCGATGTGCTGCCTGAGGTGTTGAAGCTCGTCTCCGGCAAGCCGGCAAAAAAAGCGCGCGGGATCGTGGTCGAATTGCTTTCCGAACAGGGCAAGCTCGTCAAGACCGAGGACCACGCTCATTCCATCGGCAAATGCTATCGCTGCAGGACCGTGGTGGAGCCCTATCTCTCGCCCCAGTGGTTCGTCAAAACCGGACCGCTTGCCGAGCCGGCCATCAAGGTCGTCGAGGACGGACGCGTCCAGTTCTATCCCAAGGGCTGGGAGAACACCTACTTCGAATGGATGCGCAACATCAAGGACTGGTGCATTTCGCGCCAGATCTGGTGGGGCCATCGCATTCCCGCATGGTTCTGCGATGACTGTGGTCATATCTCCGTCAGCCGCACGGATGTGATCTCCTGTGGAAAATGCAACAGCACGAATCTTCGGCAAGAAACGGATGTGCTCGACACCTGGTTCTCATCAGCCCTCTGGCCGTTCTCGACGCTCGGCTGGCCGGACCAGACCAAAGAACTGTCCGCCTACTATCCCACCTCGGTGTTGATCACGAGCTTTGACATCATCTTCTTCTGGGTGGCCCGCATGATCATGATGGGGCTCCACTTCAAGCAGGAGGTGCCGTTCCGGCACGTGTACATTCACGCGCTGGTGCGCGACGCCGAAGGCCAGAAAATGAGCAAGTCCAAGGGCAATGTCATCGACCCGCTCGTGATGATCGAGCAGTACGGCACTGACGCCTTCCGGTTCACGCTCACGGCCTTTGCGGCCCAGGGCAGGGACATCAAGCTCGCGCCGGAGCGGATCGAAGGCTACCGGAACTTCGCGAACAAACTCTGGAACGCCAGCCGGTTCGTCATGATGAACCTGGAAGAAGGCTTTGCTCCAAACTCCGAACTCGTGACAAAGGACGCTTCCCTCGCGGACCGCTGGATCCTCTCCCGTCTGAACTCGGTGGTCAAAGAGGTTGACTCAGCCCTTGCTGATTACCGGTTCAATGATGTGGCCTCGGCACTTTATCATTTCACCTGGCACGAGTACTGCGATTGGTATCTGGAGCTTTCCAAGCCGGCGCTGATGGGCGAGCTCGGTGCTGCGCAGCGGAAGGCGGCCCAGACGGTGCTTGCCCACGTGCTCGAGACCGCGCTCCGGCTGCTGCATCCGATCATGCCCTTCATTACGGAAGAGCTCTGGCAGAACCTGCCGGCAGAAGTTCGGAGTGCGGAGTTCGGAGTTCGGAGTAAAAATCAGAACAACAAAGCCGAGTCGATCATGGTGGCGCCATTCCCGGTTGTGGATGATGGGCTGATGAACGCGGGGATCGAGCGGGACATGCGGATGGTGATGGACCTGATCCTGGCGATCAGGAACATCCGCGGTGAAATGAACATTGCGCCGTCCATGCGGATCACGGTGATCGTTAAGGTGGACACCGGGGAGCAGGGCGAGCATCTGGAAAAGAGCGCCGGGTATGCGAAAACCCTGGCGCGGATCAAAGAGCTGCGCATCGGCGTTGCCGAGGAAAAACCGAAGAATGTCGCCACGGCGGTGATCAAAGGAGCGGAGATCTATGTGCCGCTCGAAGGCATTCTCGACCTGACGCAGGAGCGCGACCGGCTTCAGAAAGAGATCGCCAAGCTGTCCAAGGACATCGAGGTGTTCTCAAAGAAGCTTTCGAATAAAAATTTCGTGGACAAGGCCCCGAAGGACGTAGTGGAAAAGGACACGGCAAAGCTCGAGGAATTCAAGGTGAAACGCGAGAAGCTCGAAGAAAGCCTGAGGCTGCTGGGGTAGACACCGCAGGATTCGCGCTTTACCTCGATACGGCAACGTGCTATATTATGTGTATGGAGAGGTGTATAAAATGCGAACCAACGTTGTTCTTGACGATAATCTGGTAAAAAAGGCATTCAAGCATTCAAACGCCAGAACCAAGAAAGACCTTATTCACGAGGCTCTTGAGGAATTGGTAGCCGCCCGGCAAAAACGGGACCTTCGAGAGCTCCAGGGCAAGATCAGTTTTTCTGAAGGCTATGATTACAAAAAACTTCGCAAGGGCGCCTGAGCCATGGTACTTGTTGATACATCCGTGCTGATCGACTACTTTCGCGGCCGGGAGAGCGACGCTGCAAAGAAGTTTCAGCATCTTCTCGACCGCAATATCCCCTACGGCATCAATTCTCTGATTTATCTGGAAATTCTCCAGGGTGTGCGAACAGAAAGGGACTTTGCGGAGGTCAAAGACTATCTTGATACGCAACGGTTCTTCGGTTTGCTTGGTGAGAAAGAATCATATGCCGCGGCAGCGTCAATTTACTTCAAGTGTAGAAAAAAAGGCGTCACGATCAACAGCACGGTTGACTGCCTGATAGCGCAGACGGCGATCGAAAACAATTTATTCTTGCTTCACAACGACGCCGATTTCGTTAAAATGCGAAAGGTTGTCGACCTTAAATTTTTTCTTGAGTAAAATTACGAGGGTGGGATTGAGAGAAGATGTTGAGATCAGCGAAGAGTGGTTCGCGAATCTCTGATAACGTTGAAGCAGATAGCTATGGATCAACAGCTCAAAAAAATTATTGAAGGCGCACTCGCCGAAGACCTTGGGCATGGCGACATTACTTCCGAGGTAACGATCCCGGCAGAATCCCTGTCAGAAGCCGTGATCCTGGCCAAGCAGCATCTCGTGCTTGCCGGGATCGATGCGGCACGGGAAGTGTTTCGTTCCCTCGATCCGGGCATTCAGTTCTCTTCGTTTGCAAAGGACGGGGAGATCATTCACGCGGGGTCCGAATTGGCCCGCTTGTCCGGGAACACGCGGGCACTGCTTGCTGGCGAGCGCGTGGCGCTGAACCTGCTGCAGCATCTGTCGGGGATCGCCACATTGACGGCGGCGTATGTGGAAAAGATCAAGGGCTTGCAGACCGAAGTGCTGGATACGCGGAAGACCCTGCCGGGCCTGAGGTTGCTCGAAAAATACGCCGTCCGCATGGGCGGTGGAAAGAACCATCGCATGGGGTTGTACGATATGATCCTGATCAAGGACAATCATATCAAAGCAGTGGGCAGCATCACGCTTGCAGTCGAGCTTGCACGAAAGAAAGCCCACCACCTCCTCAAGACCGAGGTGGAGACCAAGAATCTCGACGAAGTGCGCGAAGCGCTGTCAGCAAAGGCCGACATCATCATGCTCGACAATATGCCGCCTGACCTGATGCGCGAAGCCGTTCTGATCATCAAGGGGCAGGCCCTGGTGGAAGCCTCGGGAAATGTAACGCTCGATACTATCCGCGCGATCGCGGAAACCGGCGTGGACTATATCTCTTCGGGAAGCCTGACTCATTCGGCGCCTGCCGCGGACATCAGCATGAAGATCAAGTGACGGGGTCCAGGGTCCAGTCGCCAGGGTCCAGGGAAACAATGCGCCACGCGCTTATCCGGACCACCCTGATACATCATGGCTAAAGAAAAAATCCTTCAGCTCCTTCGGTCTTCGAAGGCCGGTTTCCTTTCCGGCGCGGACCTGGCACTACGGCTCGGCATCTCCCGCACCATGGTGTGGAAGCATATCAAGGCGCTTGAGCGCGAAGGGTTTGGGATCGAAGCAGTGCCGTCCCAGGGATACCGGCTCACCCAGGCGCCGGACGCGCTTCGTCAGAGCGACATCAGCCAGGGGCTCGGGACAAAGTTCATCGGCAAGGACATTCGCCTTCTCCCCGAGGCCGTTTCCACGAACACGCTGGCCATGGAGGCAGCGTCGCAGGGCGCGCCCGAGGGTACGGTCATCATCGCCGAGACACAGACGGGCGGCAAGGGACGGCTCGGCAGGACTTGGATATCG
This sequence comes from Nitrospirota bacterium, assembly GCA_043731355.1. GTDB lineage: Bacteria > Nitrospirota > UBA9217 > UBA9217 > UBA9217 > GWC2-56-14. The sequence goes on along the minus strand of JAYTJE010000082.1, from coordinate 6,179 downwards.
CCCAAAGGAAACCTGTATCTCAGCGTTATTCTGCGGCCGAACATACCGACACACAAGGCGCCGCTTATCACGCTGATGGGGGCCGTGGCCGTTGCTTCGGCGATCAGGAAGCACTGTTCTGTCCAGGCAGCGATCAAATGGCCTAACGACATCCTTATCTCCGGGAAAAAAGCCGCGGGGTTGCTTACGGAGATGAGCGCCGAGCCGGACCGGATACGGCACATTGCTCTGGGCATCGGGATCGATGTGAATATGGCGCTTCAAGAGCTGCCACTCGATGTCAGGATGCACACAACGACCCTGGCAGTTGAAGCGGGCAGGACGATAGACCGCACGCAGCTTCTCCAGCAGATCCTTCGCGACCTTGAACACTGGTATCGGATCTTTCTGGCGAATGAAGCTGACGTGCTGAAGGAATGGGAACAGCTGAACATGACCATTGGCTGCCGCGTAACCGTAAGCGGCATGGGCGAGGTCTTTGAAGGCCTGGCGCAGGGGATCGATCAGGAAGGCAGGCTCATGGTCGCGCTCGATAATGGCACGATACGGATCGTTGCGGCTGGGGATGTGACGATCGTAAAAAAACAGGGGCAAGGGTCAAGTAGCAAGTAGCAAGGAGCTTAGACAAGCCGGATAATTTTCGCTAATCCTTGACCCATGCAACTTGCTACTTGACCCTACTCGTTTCCGGAGGGAACCATGCTTCTTGCCATAGATATTGGCAACACAAACGTTGTTCTCGGCGTTTTCGACCAGGAGCGGCTCGTTGAGAACTGGCGCGTAGGCACGAACGCGCAGAGAACGCCCGATGAGTATGCCATGAGCTTCAAGGACCTCTTCAGCTTCGCAGGGCTCGAGTTCAAGCAGATCACCGGTGTTATCATTTCAACCGTGGTGCCGCCGCTTTTGCCGGTCATGGTCGAGATGTCCCGAAAATATTTTAGGCTCGAACCAATGGTCGTGACCCACGAGCTCAAGACCGGCATCACGATTCGTTACGATAATCCGAAAGAAGTGGGAGCGGACCGCATCGTGAACGCAGCGGCAGCATTCAAACTTTTCGGCGGGCCGCTTATCATCGTAGACTTCGGCACCGCAACCACGTTCTGCGCAGTGACCAGGGAAGGCGAATACCTCGGCGGCGCCATCGCTCCCGGCATCAGGATCTCGGCCGAAGCGCTGTTTCAGCGCGCATCGAAACTGCCCCGGGTAGAGTTATCCAAGCCTCTGAAGGTCATCGGCCGCGATACCGTGAGCGCCATGCAGGCCGGCATCATCTATGGCTATGCCGGGCTGGTGGACGGGATCGTGGAGCGCATGAAGAAGGAGCTTTCTTCCGACGCCCGTGTTGTGGCGACCGGAGGGCTTGCCGAACTCGTTTCACCCGAGACGAAGTGCGTTCAGGAAATAAAACCGCAGCTGACGCTGGAAGGACTCCAGCTGTTGTATGATATAAACCGCTGATATTTCAACCAGCTATGGCGTCATTGGTGTAAAATTCCACACGCGCCCTTTGTGCCCGCGCCTTGACGATTCACCGGTTTTGTGGTATTTTTCATCTACTAACAGAGATTAAGAAAAACAGGCGGCTGGAGAATAGATGAAGATTCTTGTTGCGGATGATGAAGAAGGAGCGCGCGAACTTTTTTATACCATTCTTTCGGACGAAGGGTATTCAGTCACGCTTGCCAATGACGGGGCCGAGGCGCTTGCGTTGTTCACCGGCAATGGTTTTGACCTCGTGATCACCGACATTAAGATGCCGGTGATGGACGGTCTGCAGTTAGTGCAGGAGCTCCGGAAGGCAGGCGCGAAGACCGATGTGATCATGGTCACGGCTTACGGCGAGGTTGAAACCTATCTGAAGGCAATGAGCCTTGGCGTTGCGGAATATATCAACAAGCCCATTCGCATCAAGGAACTGAAGCGGATCGTTCACAAGGTCCTTACCGAGAAACAGGCGCGGGCGGGAAGCTGATGTCCCGGCTGCGGAAAGACCCTATTGTAGGCCGGTGGATCATTGTTGCGGACGACCGTCCGAAGAAGCCTGAAGAATATCTCTTCGAAGAGCCCGCCGATGATGTGACTCCCACTGAATGCCCCTTTTGCGCGGGCAATGAAGCCAAAACCCCGCCGGAGATCGCCTCGTTTCGCGCGGAAAAAACGCAGCCCAACACCGTCGGCTGGTGGGTGCGGGTCATTCCGAGCAAGTTTCCCGTCCTGCATGTCGAAGGGGGCCTTGAGCGCGAAGGCGCCGGCATCTACGACACCATGAACGGCATCGGCGCTCACGAGCTCATCATTGAAAGCCCTGAGCATGCCTTGAGGCTCGAAGACCTCCCCGAGAGCCAGGTGGAAAAAGTCCTTTGGGCCTACCGCGATCGCATCTTAGACCTCGAACGGGACAGTCGCCTCCGGTACGTGCTTATCTTCAAGAACCAGGGCTGGACAGCCGGTTCCCAGGTAAACCACACCCATTCCCAGATCATTGCCACGCCGGTCATACCCAAAGCCGTCAAGGAAAAGCTGGACGGCGCCAAATCATACTATGATTACAAGGAGCGCTGCATCTTCTGCGACATTATCCGGCAGGAGCTGGCAGCGCCCGAACGGGTCATCGAAGAGACCCGCCATTTTCTGGTAATGACGCCCTTTGCGCCGCGCTATCCGTTTGAGACCTGGATCTATCCCAAGAAACATCTGTGCTCGTACACGGACGTGACCAAGGAAGAGACCATGGATTTCGCGCGGACCCTGAAGCACACGCTCAAGCGTCTTGGCCTGGTCCTGAACAATCCCCCCTATAACTATATGCTGTATACCGCTCCGAACCGGGTGTCGCGCCAGGGACACTGGCACACGCTGAACGACGATTTTCACTGGCACCTGGAGATCATGCCGCGGCTGACCCGCGTTGAGGGATTCGAGCGCGGCTCCGGTTTCTATATCAATCGTACGCCGCCCGAAGCCGCTGCAAAGTATCTGAGGGATGTGAAGCTGTGAGCTCCTCTCCGAAAAGATTGCCCCCGTACGCAAAACAAAAGCCTTCCAAAAGAAGATCACCCGAAATGCTCAACTATGCCGTAAAATCCGGTCGCAGCGCCATCGAAGGGACGGGAGTGTTTGCAGCCGCGCGGATCCCGCGCCGTGCAAAGATCGGGGAGGTTACCGGCGAGATCATCTCCATCCGCACGGCGCGAAAGCGTGCCAAAGGCAAGTGCCGCATGTGCCTCATTGACCTGGACCACGCACATGCGCTGGATTGCACCGGGGGAAACGCGCTCCGCCATCTGAACCACAGTTGCGGTCCCAATGTGTTTCTGCGAATCTTTCGGCTTCGGGTGGAGATCTATGCCTTGCGCGCCATTAAGCCCGGGGAAGAATTGACCCTGGACTACGGAGAAACGCCGCACGATGACGGGATGCAGTGCAGGTGCGGACATGAGAAGTGCAGAAGCAGGATATGAGTGGCTTGATAAAAACAGCACACTATGTAATAATGCGCACAGGTGAATTTGGGAAAGGAAGCTTGGCTCATGGATATAGACAACTAATCCCCCTCTCTCAGGAGACCCTAAGAATTACATGGCAACAACAAAGACAGTGGACCTCGTCGTTAGTACAGCGGAGACAGGACTTCGGATAGACGCTTTCGCGGCGAACAGCACCGGCATGTCCCGCACACGTGCGGCCGGTCTTGTGGAGGAAGGGCTTGTTCTGGTCAACAACAAGAACGTAAAACCTTCGGCAAAAGTGCGGCCGGGAGATGCGGTCTCCATAACGCTCCCCGAGCCTTCCCAGGACGACACGCTCATCCCCGAGGACATTCCGCTCAAGATACTCTTTCAGGACGAACACCTGATCGTCATCGACAAACCGGCGGGCCTTGTTGTCTACCCCGCTGCCGGTCATCGAAGCGGAACGCTCATGAACGCGCTCCGTCATCTCGTGGGTCCGCTGTCCGCACCAGGCGGCCCCTTGAGACCAGGAGTGGTCCATCGTCTGGACAAGGACACCTCGGGCGTCATGGTGGTCGCGCTGGATGACGCTTCCTATTATTCGCTGGTGGAGCAGTTCCGGGCGCGGACTATCCAGCGGGAATACCGCGCCCTGGTATTAGGCTGCCCGCGCACGGAGGAAGGTCAGATCGACGCGCAGATCGGACGCTCGACCGCAGACCGGAAGAAAATGTCCGTTCACAGCAGTCGGGGCAAGGAGGCAAGGACCTCCTGGAAGCTCCTTAAAAAATTGAACGGAGCGGCCTTCATCAGCGCAAAGCTCGGCACGGGAAGGACGCACCAGATACGCGTCCATTTTCTTTCTCTTGGCCACCCGGTGCTCGGTGACCGGACCTACGGAGAAAAGACCTCGATCGTCTACAATAACAAACGGATCTCGTTTCCTCGCCAGATGCTTCACGCGGTCTCGCTTGGATTTACCCACCCGGCGAGAAACGAATGGATGAGCTTCGAATCTCCCCTGCCAAAGGATATGGGAAAAGCACTGGTGGAGCTTGGCGGGTGAAACAATGCCTCGCCTTGGATCCGAAGTGCAGTTGTCTTAAAAAATTGAGTTTTCTGCATTGATTTTCAGTGAGAACTATACTATTGTATGATCATGATGTGAGCGGTCGTGGGTACACATTTTTCTCAATGCGAAAAGGAGAAATATTAATCTGAAGGAATTGAGAGAAAGAATACGAACGCTCGTGCATGCCGGCAGCTATCGGATGAAAATACATGCTGTGCGGCACATGATAGAAGAAGGTTTCACCGAGAAAGATGTTGTGAGCGTTCTTGCAGAGGATGGCAAAATATTGGAGTCGTATCAAGAAGACGGCAGGTGCCTGATTTACGGACATTTTACCATGAATGACGATGTGCGGCTGCCACTTCATGTAATTTGCGATTACTCGAATAAAAAACTGATTGATGTGGTAACGGCGTATATCCCGCAGAAACCATGGTGGCTTACGCCGACACGAAGAGGGCTTAAATGATGAAAAAAATGGATGTTGCAAAAGAGCCGTGTTCGGAGTGCGGCGGTCAGGTGAAGAAGAAATATATTTCCCAGGCGTTCGAGCGCGGCGGAATTACCGTAAAACTAACCGGAGTCGCCGCCCTTGTTTGTTCAAAATGCGGAGAAATATATTTTCAACCGGGCGGTTCAGAAAAAGTAGTAGAGGCCGCCAACTCTCTTTTCAAGCTCGCAGCAGCCGAGAGGCAGTACAAACGACCGCTGACTGGTCAAATTTGTCGGGCGTAACTCCAACGCAGAGCGCCCCATAGCCATGCACGAAGCCGGTTGAAAGTGAAGGAATTCCTCTTTGACCGGCTTTTTCTTTTCGCAGATTTAGTAAAGCCGGAGATCAGGTGTTGTTGCCGTTCAGACAAAGACTACTTCCTGAAGTCATTGACGTTTCCATCCTTCGCAATACATAAAGTTGCAAACCGTACTCTTCAGCACTATACCCTTAAAATACCTCATCGGAATCTTTGACAACGTTGCTGATAAGGCATATTATCGTGCCTACGTATAAGTGAAAGTATGAAGTACTATATGCTGGCATCTAATATGTGATGCTTGGTTCCGTTTAGCTAATACTGGCATATTCCTTGCTAAACGAGTAAACAACGGGAATCCGTGTTTTACTATGGGGTCTGGTTTTTAGGTGTTTACTATCCCCCATAGTCAATGACTGGTTGGAAATTTCCAACCACACGCTCCAGTCGGCCAAGCCGCTGAGCGGGCCACAAAGTCAAAAAAAAGGAGATAGATGCCATAGAGGGAGGCGTCCAACCTCCCCATCATATCTCTACAGGAGGTGCAACATGAGTAAGCTTACTGCTTACTTAATGATGGGGTGGCGCTTGTTGGAGACGACTATGCTTAGCTGCCGGGATAATATTCGCGTTCTTGTACCCCAAGAACTTTGACAGACCCAGCAACTGTCGAGAGATTAATTATCCCTTTCAAAAACGGCAACTCAGTTGTTTGGAGTTGTGCATGGCTGCATCTTAAAGCCCCATGCAGCGCCTCCCTCTATGGCATCTATTAAAGGAGAAATATGAAAAAGAATCTTGATGAACTCGTAAAAAGTCGAGAACCTCTCAATTTGTCATTCTGAGCGAAGCGAAGAATCTCGCTTTATCAATACGATGAGAGACCCCTCATTTCGT
>JAYTJE010000081.1:0-2282 GCA_043731355.1 Nitrospirota bacterium | reverse complement strand
GAGGTCGGTAAGCACCACGTCGAAAAGCTGTTCGTCAAGCAGTTTGAGCGCGTTCATGCCGCTCTGCGTGCTGGTCACGTCGTAGCCTTCCTTCTTCATGATGTGCTCCAGGTTGCGGAGCGCGATGCGTTCATCATCGACGATCAAAAGCTTTACGGTGTTCGGCATATTCACTTCCTTTATCTATTTTGTTATCTCTGGACCCTGACCCGGACAAACCGGAATCAAAGTCTTCGACAGGATAACAGGATAAAATCAGCAAAGGAAAAAGCTTTTGTCCTGTAAATCCTGTTAATCCTGTTATCCTGTCAAAAGATATTACCGTCATTTCATCGGCAGCCGTATCAAAAACGTCGTTCCTTTGCCCGGCGCGCTGTCCACGCCGATGCAGCCGTCGTGCTCTTCAATGATCTCATGGACGATGAAGAGGCCGAGGCCCGAGCCCTTTCCCACGTCCTTGGTCGTGAAGAAAGGATCAAAAATCTTTGAAAGGAGCTCCGGCGGTATGCCCGGCCCGGTATCGTGGATCTGAATGTCCATGGTGTCTTCCTCAAGCGTGCATTTGCCGCGATACTTAAGATAGTTATAGATGCTGTTTTCATCATCGGCGGCCTTGTCAAGCGCGCTGTGTTTCGCCGCCGTGACCGTGACCGCGCCTCTTCCCTCCACGGCCTCGACGGCATTCTTCATGAGGTTCAAAAGGACCTGTTGGATGCGTTGTTTGTCGGCGATGATCGTGAGGTCGCCCGGGACGTTGATCCGCACCGAGACGTTTCCGGTCATCTGGCCTTTAATGAACAGGATAGTCTCTTTGAGAAGTTCGTTCAGGGGAAGCGGCTGTTTCTTGAACTCCTTGTCGCGCGAGAACTCAAGGAGCGAGCGCACGATGTTCCGGGCGCGGTCGGTCTGGTCGTTGATCTGGGCGATCAGTTCTTTTTTAAACTCAGTTGTTCCGGCGTCGAATTCCTCGGACAGAATCTGGCTTGACGAGGAAATATTGGAGAGGGGATTGTTCAGTTCGTGCGCCACGCCCGAGAGCAGGGTGCCGAGGGACGCGAGCTTTTCCGACTGCACGAGATGGCGCTGGCGCAGCTCCAGCTCCCGCAGCATCTTGTTAAAGGCATTGGTCAGGGACAGCACCTCCCGGTCCCGGGAGTCGATGCGGATGGTCTCGAACCTGCCGTCGGCGATCTTTTTCATGGCCTGCTCCATGAGTTTCAGCGGCTTTACGACGACCTGGGCCATGAGCCGGCCGATGACGAGCACCATGACGACCAGGATGGCAATGGAAAAAACGAGCACCCGTCGGGAGCCGCGGAGCGCCGCCTGAAGGCTGGTCCTCTCCATTTTTGCAATGTTCTCGGCGCTGGTGATGATGTCCTTGCCGTACTTTCTAATGGTTTGTTCAATGGCGATTGTGGATGCGTTTACTTCGGTCCCCTGAAAGGTCCGCTGCTGTTTCAGTTTCTCGTAGCGTTCCATGAGGTCTTTGTATTTTTCAAGATTGGCGGCAAGTTCCGGGAGCTGCCCTTCGGAGGTGACCGCGGAAAACGCGCTGCTGTTTGCGGCAAGCAGCTCCCGTGCCTTAGTCACATACAAGAGGTTCTCGTTGAAGTCAGACCGCTTCTCATAGAGAAAATAGTTCTTCTCGAACCGCCTGATCTCAAGGGTCGTATCAAAGAACTCGGAAATAGCCTCGCCGAACATGATCTTTTTTTCGACAAAATTGAGCTCCATATAGGTGAATATGGACAGTCCCACGATCATCGCGACGACCGCGTAATAGCCGAACTGTATCTTCTGTCGTAAGCTGGGTTTGTAGGTGAACATGATTTATCTCAGTACTGTCTCCGCCGCCTCGGCCACGGTATCGACCAGCTTGATCGAAATATCGCGCGTGATCTCTTCTGACAGCTCTTCCACATCAACGCGGTTCTTCGCGGGCAGGATGATGACGGCCACCTTCGCTCGCTTTGCCGCAAGCACTTTTTCCCGTATCCCGCCAACGGGCAGAATCCTTCCGGTCAGCGTAATCTCGCCGGTCATGGCCACGTCGCGCCGGGCAGGCCGTTTGGTGAGCAGCGACAGGAGCGCCACGGCGATCGTGAGGCCCGCCGACGGGCCGTCCTTCTGGATGGCGCCGCCCGGCACATGGATATGGATGTCCTGGCGCTCGAAGAAGTTCTCGTCGATGCCGAAGGAAGCGGCGCAGCTCCTGATATAGCTCAGCGCGGCCTGCACGGATTCCCGCATCACCTCGCCGAGCGAACCGGTGATGATCA
>JAYTJE010000080.1:0-13372 GCA_043731355.1 Nitrospirota bacterium | reverse complement strand
GCCCAGTGATTTCGCCTTCTCCGCGGAAATGAACGGATCGTAGGCCAGGACCTTCATGCCGAGGCCGATGGCGCGGTTCGCGACCACACCGCCGATGGCGCCCATGCCGATGATGCCCAGGGTCTTGGCGTACAGCTCGATGCCCTCGAACTTCTTCTTTTCCCATTTGCCTGCCTTGAGCGAAGAGTAAGCCTGGGGGATCATGCGGGCGCAGGCGAAGATCATGCCGATGGTGTGCTCCGCCGTGGTGACCGTGTTGCCGCCAGGCGTGTTCATCACGACCACGCCCTTTTTGGTGGCGGCCGGGATATCCACATTGTCGAGTCCGCTGCCTGCGCGGCCCACGACCTTCAGCTTCGTAGCTTTCTCAAGCAGGCCTGCGTTCACCTTGGTGGCTGAACGGATGACCAGGGCATCGTAATCGCCGATGATCTTCTCGATCTCCTCGGCCGAGGTCTTGCTCCGGGCGTCGACTTCAAGCCCGGCTTTTTTTAGTATCTCCACCCCGATGGGCGAGAGGTTGTCGCTGATCAGAACCTTCATGGAACCTCCGTATATAGATCAAAATACGAAGGTAAGAGGTTAAGAAGGAATGAGGGTAAGATTTTTTCTTGCCTACCTTCCTACCTTCCTACCTTCCTACCTTCATGTTCTTTACTTCATCAGAATCTCCTGCGCCGCTCCCACGCCCGTCCCGAGCTTCACGGGATGGCCCAGGCCCTTCAGCACCATCTCGATGCCGGCGATCGCCGTGATCACATCGAACGTGTCTGCATAGCCCAGGTGCGCGATGCGGAAGATCTTGCCCTTGAGCTTGTCCTGGCCGCCCGCGCCGGTAATGCCGTACTTCACGCGCAGGTCCTTGTAGATCGCCTGGCCGTCCACTCCTGCCGGAGCTTCGATGGCAGTAAGCGCGTTGCTCGGGCTTTCCTTGGGGAACAGTTTGAGGCCCAGCGCTAAAGCTCCCGCGCGGGTCGCCCGGGCGAGCTTATCGTGCCGTTTGAACACGTTCTCAAGACCTTCGTCCTGAAGCATTTTAATAGCGGCGTTCAGCCCGATAATGAGCGTCACGGGAGACGTAAAGAGCGTCTGGTTCTTGGCCAGGTTCTCTCGCTCCTTTTTGAAGTTGAAATAAAATTTCGGAGTCTTGGCCGTATCAGCCATCTTCCAGGCCTTGTCGGACACGGAGATGAAAGCGAGCCCGGGGGGCAGCATGACACCCTTCTGGGAGCCGCCGATCATCACGTCAATGCCCCACTCGTCAGCCTTGATGTCATGCGCTACCAGTGCCGAGATCGCATCAACTACAAAGAGCGCGTCTGTCTTTTTTACCACCGCGCCAACGGACTTGACGTCGTGGTACACGCCGGTAGATGTCTCGTTCGCCTGGATGAATACGGCCTTGATCTTCGGGTTCTTCTTGAGGCTGGCCTCGACCTGCTCGGCCTTCACCGCATAGCCCCATTCGACGATAAGCTCCTCAACCTTCATGCCGTAGGCCTGGCAGATCTTGGTCCAGCGTTCGCCGAACTTTCCTCCATTGACCACCAGCACGTCGTCGCCGGGGCTCAGAAAATTGGACACTGCGCCGTCCATGCCGCCGGTCCCGGTGGAACAGAGAATCAGCACCTCGTTCTTCGTCTGGTAGAGCCACTGAAGACCTTTTTTCGCGGACTCGAGCACGGGAAGAAAATCAGGCGCCCGGTGATGGATGATCGGCATGGCCATGGCCAAAAGCGCCTCAGGCGGCACCGGCGTCGGTCCAGGAGCAAGGAGATATTTTTTCTGCATGGGAATTCCTCCAAATTCTTACGGGTAAATGGCGATTATACGTTAATTTTTATAGTATCGTACACAAGCGCTGAAACACGAAAGGTTTCTGTCACAACGAAGAAGTCACTGGCCCGCCGGGACAGGACCCCTGCCCGGGGTTGGCGTGTCGCTGGGATAGTGCGGATGTATGTGCTGTTTCAAATAGAGCTGCCTTTCCTTGATGGCTCTGGTCAAAAAGCCTTATGAAATTAGCACAAGGGGCTGAAAATTGTCAAGAAAATAATACGGGCAGAACCTGCTTCCGGGGAGGTTGGGAAGGGTATATCCTGCGAGAAAACAGGGATTTATGCCTTTTTTCCTGCAAGAGAAACGAACCACCAGTGCCCCCGCTGGAGAAAGGAGCACTCCTCGCCATGCAACTCCGCTATGCCGACTCCTACGGGAGCGGTTTCTGGATGATGTCCATGGTCATGACGATAGTCCGTACCGGGTTCGAGAGGTCGTTCGAATAGATGGATATTTTCTTTACCAGGAGTCCGCTCCTTCCGGTGGTATCCACCGTTGCCTGAATGCGGCCAAGGCCTCCCGGTTCAAGGTGATTAGAACTAATCACCGCGGCGGTGCAGCCTCACGTAGGCTGGATTCGCTGGATGTCAAGCGCTGCATCTCCGGTGTTTCCCACCTGGAACACGTGCTGCAGCCTGGCCCCCTCGACGACCTTGCCGAAATCGTAGGTAGTCTCTTTGAGCTCGAGCCGGGGCCCCTTCCGCTCCTGGGCCTGGAGCGGCTTACTGAAAAAACCCGCCACCGCCACCGCCACCGCTACCACTGCCACGAACATGACCAACACTATCCGCTGTTTCACTATACGACTCCTTTTCCCAGACGGTGAGGCATTACTCACCCAGGACCTTGACCAGAATTTCTTTTTCCCGCATTCCAATGCCTTACAACCCGATCTTTTTTTGATAGATCATCTTGACCAGGTCCTCGCGGTTAATGATATTTTTTTCGATCAACAGGGTGATGAGCGCATCGAGGCGGAGACGGTCCTCCTGCGAGCCCTGGCGGGAGACCTTGTCCTCGGCGGCCGCGGCGACCTGCACTTCATTGCTGTTCGTCATCAGGTCGCTCCCGAAGATGATCTCCATCTTCCCCGGCTTGCCGAACGGGACCTCCTTCGTTTTACGGACCACCTTTTCGCCATCGTAATATTTTTTGATGGCGTCCTTGATCTCCGACTCCAGCGCCAACGCCGGCTTGACCGTAAAACCGGTGCTGAACCTGATATCGTCTATGGCCTCCATGTCGAGCGGGTCGGACATGGCGATCACGATCGTGTTCCCCTCTTTCCTGACCGGTATGACCCCGTATTTCCTCGCCACCTCGGCCTTGACCAGTGCGACCGACTCCGCGGGCAGCTCCGGATCGAACAGGTTTACATAGGGGATGCCCAATTTTTCCGCTATCACCCGGGCAAGTTCCTCTTCGCGGACAAATTCCAGCTCAACCAGGATGGATCCCAGCTTGCCGCCCCAGTTTCGCTGGTGCGACAGTGCTGTCTGAAGCTGAAAATCATCGATCAGTCCGGCGTCCTTCAGAAAGTCACCAAGCTTTTTCTTTTCAGCCATGGCCCCTCCAGTGCACAATATTTCGTGTATTTAACAATAAAATAATTACTCATTATATGCCATGCGCACTCAGGATGTCAATCTCTTATACCATCCCATGGGAGAAAATCACGCGGCGTTGCTTGCTGTGGCGCCTCCCTGGTAAGCAGATGTCTGCTGTCGACGTTGCCAAGCGCTGCCAGCAGGCTGGCCTTGATCCCGGGTTGCTCTCGCTCCAGAGTGGCGAGAAGATGTTTGATCCGGGAACGCTTCAGGCCCGGGTCGCCGCAGGCGGGGCAGGCGCAGCAGGTAATGGGAAAACCCGCCCCTGAGGCGTAGCGGATAATATCATCCTCGGGCACATATACCAGCGGCCGGACCACGATGTTCCGGCCATCGTCCGCGGTGAGCCGCGGTGTCATGGCTTTTATTTTTCCGTTGTAAAACTGGTTCAGCAGCAGCGTCTCGATAAAGTCCTCACGGTGGTGCCCCAGAGCTATCCTGGTGCAGCCGAGCTCGCGGGCCTGGGTGTAGAGCACCCCGCGTTTGATACGGGCACAGAGCGAACAGGGGGTATCGTCGGGTCCCAGTTTTTCGAGCATCAGCTCGTGGACCGGCGCCGGGACGATCCGATAGTCGTACCCCTGCTCCTGAAGATATGCTTCCATGAGACCGGTCTGGAATCCCGGGAATCCGGGATGGACCGTTACCGCAACCAGTGAAAAACTGATCGGGGCGCGCGCCTGGAGCCGCGTAAGGACGCGCAGCAAGGTCCAGCTGTCCTTGCCGCCAGAGAGAGCAACGAGGATCCGGTCGTGGTTCTGTATCAGGCTGAAGTCGCCGATAGCCTTTCCCACAAGCTTCCGGATACGGCGTTCGCGGTAATCAGTATTCCCCATGGTCAAATCCTACGGAGTGAGAAAACAGAAGTCAACAGTTTTATGGACTGCTCACCAAAAAAAGCCCCGGAGTCATCTCCAGGGCCTTTTAGAAAGATCGAACTACGGTGTTATCTTCTTTTCTTCGCCTTTTTCGAGGTTTTTTTCACGGCTTTCTTCGTAGCCTTTTTCTTCGCCGACTTTTTCACCGCTTTTTTTGCTGCTTTCTTTTTGACCGGCTTCTTTGCAGCCTTTTTCGCGGCTTTTTTTACTTTCTTCTTCGCTGGTTTCTTCGCCACAGGCTTCTTCGGCGCCGCCACCGCAAAGCGCTGCTGTTCAGGCGCCTTTACGACGGGAGCTTCCATCCCGCAACAGTAAACCGGCCCCTCAATCACGCCGCCCACGCTCGAAACATCGATCCTTCTGCCGCAGATCTTGCACTCATACTGCACAATTTTCTCGATACCCATACGCATTCTCCTCCTTGGTAAGCTGATGGCCCCGCGCGTCGCGCGGGGATTGGTCTCTGCTTAATAGCGATCGCAATGTGAGAATACTTACGAGAACCGCGCGTTCATGCAGGGCGCGCTTGATATTACTGTAGAAGCATCTTGAGACAATGTCAAGAAATTTAACGTTTCGAGCGCTCTTTCCGCGCTTACGACCACAACCTCTGCTGCTTTTTGTTTGCCATGACTATGGCGCTTTTCATTGGGAACCGTTGCTTCACCGGCAAATCGTTCTCAAGAAGAACGGCTACCCGCATTTGGAAAATCCGCAGCCGCGGCAGAAAGCGCAGCCTTCGCCGAATTCCAGAAGTCCGCCGCAGTCCGGGCACTCCGGGCAGATACCGAGGTGGTTCTTGCCGTCGCCCGCGCCTGCGCCGCAATCCGTGGACACATATCCCACGGTCTGCGGGGATGCGGACTTGGGCTTCGGCATATGCTTATGGCTGGCGTCCTTGGTGTAGCGGTCCAGTGCCCTGCCGATGGCATCGGGGCAGGACAGGATGGAACCGCCCTCGACCCAGGCCGGCGACGGGCAACGGATGCCCTTCACCTGCTTGATGATCGAATCGATGGACACGCCGGACCGGAGGGCCAGCGATACCAGGCGGGAGACCGCCTCGGACTGGCTGGCGGCGCACCCGCCGGACTTGCCCATGGTCGAGAAGACCTCGCAGATGCCCTCCTCGTCCTCGTTGATCGTGATATAAAGGTTGCCGCAGCCCGTGGGAAGCTTCTGCGTGACACCCGTGGTAAGGGCCGGCCGGTGGCGCGGCTTCTTTTCTTCGGCAAGTTCCGGCGAGGCGGAAGCGACCGTGACCGGATGGGCCGCTGCAGCCGCTGCCGCTTTGCGGGCCTTGTCCGTGGCGCCGGTACTGAGCACCTGTTCGTCGCGCGAACCGTCGCGGTAGATGGTCACGCCCTTGCAGCCCAGTTTGTAGGCCATCAGGTACACATTCTTCACATCGTCCTGGGTCGCGCTGTGCGGGAAGTTCACGGTCTTGGACACGGCGTTGTCCGTGTATTTCTGGAACGCGCCCTGCATGCGGATATGCCACTCGGGCGTGATGTCGTGGGACGTGACGAACACGCGCCGCACGTCCTCGGGCACACTCTTGATGCCGGTGCAACCGCCGTGCTCGGCGATCTCCTTCATCAGGGCATCCGAATGGAAGCCCCGCGCCTTGGCGACCCGCTCGAAGATGGGGTTCACTTCGGCCAGCTCCGCCCCGTCCATGACCCGGCGGATGTAGGAAAGCGCGAAGATCGGCTCTATGCCGCTGGAGCAGCCGGCAATGATGGACAGCGTACCCGTGGGCGCGATGGTCGTGACCGTGGCGTTCCGCATCCCGGCCCCGGGTCGGGATTTGTCATCATAAATGCTTCCTTTGAAGTTCGGAAATGAGCCGCGGTCCTTGGCAAGCTCCTGGCTCATTTTCCGGCCTTCGTCGGTAACGAACCGCATGATCTGCTCGCCGAGCTTCACGGCCTCCTCGGAGTTGTAGGGAATGCCCATCTCGAGCAGCATGTCGGCGAAGCCCATGATGCCCAGACCGATCTTGCGGTTGGAGCGGGTCATCTTGTCGATCTTGTCGATGGGATAGCGGTTCACGTCGATGACGTTGTCGAGAAAGTGGACGCCCTGCCGCACCGTGTGGCGCAGTTTGTCGAAATCCACGGCCTTGCCATGCGGCGCCAGCATCTTCGCCAGATTGACCGACGCCAGGTTGCAGGACTCGTAGGGCAAAAGCGGCTGCTCGCCGCAGGGGTTGGTGGACTCCATTTTGCCGATATGCGGCGTGGGGTTGTACTGGTTGATGCGGTCCATGAAGATGATGCCCGGGTCGCCGTTCTTCCAGGCCATGTTCACGATCGTCTCGAAAACGCGGCGGGCGCTCAGGGTGCGCACCACGTCGCGGTTCCGGGGCGACACGAGATCGTAGTCCGTGTCCTTCTCCACGGCGTCCATGAAGGTGTCGGTTATGGCAACGGAGATATTGAAGTTATTGAGCCGGTCGTTCTGCTGCTTGCAGGTCACGAAATCGAGCACGTCCGGGTGGTCCACCGACAGGATGCCCATGTTGGCGCCGCGCCGCGTGCCTCCCTGCTTTACCGTCTCCGTGGCCGCATCGAACACGGTCATGAACGAGATGGGGCCGGACGAAACGCCCTTGGTGGACTTGACCACGTCGTTCTTGGGGCGGATGCGAGAGAAGGAGAAACCCGTGCCGCCGCCGGACTTGTGGATCAGGGCAGCCTGCTTCACGGAATCGAAGATCTCTTCCATGGAGTCGCCCACGGGCAGCACAAAACAGGCCGAAAGCTGGCCCAGTTCGCGTCCCGCGTTCATGAGCGTCGGGCTGTTCGGCAGGAACTCAAGCGCGGTCATGAGCCGGTAGAACTCGGCCGCGGTCCGCTCGACCTCGGCATCGGACTTGCCATAGGCCTTATCAGCCGCGGCAATGGTCCTGGCCACGCGCGTGAACATGTCCACGGCCGTTTCGACCACGGTCCCGTCCTCGTTCCGCTTAAGATACCGTTTCTCAAGGACCTTAAGGCAATTCTCGGACAGATTCAGACCCGTGCCGGATGCTGAAACAGATGCCGCGCTCTTCATAAATTCCCTCCCTGGAATAAAAAATTATAAGTACCAATCAATGCGGGGCGACCTTATGACCGCCCCGGCAGTATGCATTATATTACAACTTGTCCGACTGACTTGCCAAAGTAAAACAGTTTTTTAGCGAGATGCTCATATGGCCCTGCCCGTGATGTGTTTTTTCTGGGTGCAGCCTATTACGATATTTGATGTGACGCTGGAAGAAGAAAATCGATAGAAATTATTCTACGAGCTAGCCCAAACTCTGAAAGAGTATAACTACAACATATTGTGTTGTCAAGGCGATTTTTATACCATATATAGTTGGATTTTACCAATTGAGACTCGCTAAAGGGGCATTAAATCAGGACAAAAAGCACATACAGAAAAATGAAATTTTAAAACATCGCTTTAAATGCGGGTATCGTGCGCTATAAGGAGTGAATAGGTCCTAATATTCGTGTCGGAACTGGCAGAGAGCTGGTTTTGGTAGCGTATGTCACGCGCAAAACCGGTATAAATGATCTGGCATATCATAAAACCAACTCCGGCACGATGGATCTCGCACCACATGCGGCTACTTCAGCATTGGTCTGCGTCGCAAGGAGGTGTATTCGATCAATTAGATAACTGACATAGCTTGTTGCCCGTGTGTTCTGAGCATGCGGAAGATTTCCATAGCTTAACATTTCCAGCGTTTTTAAAATAGCAGCACCTAAATATTCCAGCTCACTGACTTTATAGTTCGCAAATGAAAATTCCCGCACCGCCTCAACAACAATTCTAATTTTTTCAGCTTGCAATAGCTCCGGCTTATTCGTTATCGATTTTGCATTGAACTCAGCAAGATTTTTTTGAACATGAAGCGCGTCAAGATAAGACCAGAATACAGCTTTATCCTCGCCTTCAAATACGGGGATACCGCTAAGACCACGAATTATAATATTCGTTTCAATCGTTATCATATCTTTGATTGCATGCGTCCACCCTGCCCGTGAATAGTCGATGAATGCATGATGCATGTTTGCACCACGTTTTTCTAACAATATATTGTCAGAATGCAAGTCGCCATGACAAACGCCTAAAACCGTCCCACTCAAGCCAAGACTCTCGTATGTATGCCTAATATTATCTTTAAGGCTTAACCCATCCGTAATCATACCAAACCATTGATGGCACCTATTGTCGGATTCCAGTTTTTGTTTCCTTTCATCACGACTCAGACAATCATTCAGATAAGCATCGATAAGATCCATTGGTTTGCAATCGTATGGCAATCTTTCTCGGCAAAAATTGATAAGTTCCGCTATAAATCGTTCGGTGAATTTCTTGTTATATTTTTTTGACAAAATCACGCTGCTAAACGTCGTTGGCAGCCCATCAGGCCCTTTTGTAAGGTCCGCGACTATAAGCGAATAGCCTATCCCCCGATATCTTCTGTTTTCGTGGATTTTGGGAGGATCAAAGTGGTTTGCAACAATGGTTTCCACTTTTCTACGCTCTTCGTTAGCTTTATCGTGCTTGCTAAATATTTTAACAAATACTTCGTTACATTTATGGCCATTAATGTCACGTCGCTGGACAAAACATGCAATCGAGCCTGACAGACCTTGCTTCGGAAATTTTACGGAAATGGCAGACATGTCTTTAAACGCAGCTCTAAGCAGAGATATCGCTTCTGAAGGAAATGGGACCTCAGCCGAGTTATCTATTGTATAATTCAAATTAGCACTTCTACGACTTCGCTCAGATGAAAATCTGTCCCTCCAGGATTTCAACTGGTCGATAGTATTTGTCCAGGCACTATCACGATATCTTACGTCGTATGGTTTTTCATCATAGTTCTTTATCGGTCTTGGGTCAAAGGTAGGCCAAGGCCAGGGAGGTGTGTCCCCATCGATTGTATATAAAATTTTGATATCAGCATCCTCGGGTTGCAGAACACTGGATGCGAGATTGAAAAATTTATAAAGATTATCCTTCCCCTTCTCATCTGATGTAACGGGCACTACTATGCAGGACACGTTTTCTTTATGTACGATCTCGCGGAATTCCTGTTCAGTATTCACACTCTGAACAGTTAAGTTTAAATCAGCGCCTTCACAGGCCTGACGTAACGGAGCAACATCCCGTCCAATTGGTTTATAAACTATTACAAGGGGTAAATCGGACAAAATCAAGCCTCCGTTAAAATCTTCCGCGGACCCAATGCACGCGATTTTTTTCAATAAAAAAATGACTACCGCAGCGATCTTTTGAAACCCACAGAGAAGGTAAGAGGGTTATCAAATTATGCTCGAGGTAAAGCTTCCAGACAGGTTTGTGTGATTTCATTAAATTAACATCCAGCCTAAACCCGCACCCGCACGGACAAGACATAACTACCCATTTAGGTTTTTTTAAACCAACTATATATATTGCATCGTTCAAACGATCGGGTATTTCATTCATTGAGTCCACGTAATGGACGTCATCATATGTATTTCGTCGTCTAAACTTAGACCAAATCTTTTTAAAAATTGAGTTAATTGTCATTCTTGTGGCCATGTAGTATCTAATAAAGGCGTCGCATCACCACGACCCCAATAATATCTATCTCCGCAGAAACAATCCGATTCAGGTTTTCTACTATTCGTTCCAATTCGTGACAAATCAAACAAATGTAAAACTTCAGACGTTTCCCTATCACCGCCAAGATAACCAGTGATTCTGTGTAAGAACTCGGAAATTGCTGAGGAGGCAACTGCCGTTGTAAAAGGAATTACAGCGGGTGCCGTCTCTTCGAGACCGCGAATGTAGCCCTCTTTTCTGAGTTTTTCAGCTTCTTCTGGGTTTAGTAAATGGAGTGATTCGGCGCGAATCCCGTCTGCCGTGATACGCCCGCGACAAAAGAGACATGCACTAGAAGGAATTAAGGTCGTAACTCGACCCTGGATGGATTTTATGACGCCTTCCGTAGAATCAATACGAACACCAACGTCAAACACAGGAATGAAATAGTAAATTGCTAGTCTCGTAAGAATGGAGCGGCCCCACTCATCATCAGTGCAACCAAAAATCATATCGCAATTAATTAATTTCTTAACAGAAGAAATAAAACTGATCCTTTTAGGAAGTATCTCTACTACTGTCCCTAGCCCGATGTCCTTAGCTAGACGTTCCAATAGCTTAACTTTAAGTATCGATTTATCTGATACCCTTGAACCGTACACTCTGTTGATGTTTGAGGAATCGAACAAGTCATCGTCACATAATAGTAACCGTCCAACACCTAAGCGTATAAGCTGTTCAACAACAGCTGACCCTGTTCCCCCGACACCGACCACCCCAATAGAAAGTGATTTTAAAAGAGGCTGTATTTCATGTCCAAAAGCCCTAGTTTGGCGGTCAAAGAATAATAAATCCGTTAAATCTTTAGATGAATTCCGAAAATAGTATTTAATTGTTTTTCCTATTACGCGGATCAAGTCAATTGGGGCAGTTGTTCCATCCTCAAGCCATACTCGTCCGGCGGGCCTGTTAGTATTTGAAAAGACAATACTGGCATGAACCCCTCCAGTGCGAATTCGAATATATGCGGTCTTGAAAAGCATCGCCTCTTCCATATCATCCTGCTTAGAATGCTCCGTTAAACCATTTGGATGAGAATGGACGAAAACAAAATTTTCCTTTTTTTGGTCCGCTTGCTTCATGACGCGCAAAAAAGAGGACGCTTTGATATTCATGTGACTATCTGTTTGAGCTTCTATGTCTTCTGATGTCACAGTTATAACTTGTCGTATAAGCAACCGAACTTCTGAGTCGGTTACACTTAATCGACACCTTAAATATGCAGCTTGCTCAACTGCACCTTTTGAAAAAAGATGATCAGTAAGAAATTTATAGTCATCTTCAAAAAAGGTTACACTGTAACGCATCATTTCCCTTTCGACAGCTCAGTTTTAATAGATGCTAGGTAGGTGCGCAAACCGTCTATGCCGGGACGCCAGTTTCCAGGGAAATGCCTAGACCAGCGCTGCCAATTTTGCCCGTGAAACATTTGATGGTGCTCCGAAGCTAGGGGCGACGCTCCTGTAGCTAATTTCACATCAGGGGAAGTCCAAAACATATCCGGATTTGCATTTGGGTATCCAGCCGGTAGCATAATGAGTAAAGAAGCTTGCTGTGGAGAATAAAAATTAGGGAAGGGATAATTTTCAATAATTATGTGTATTTCATTGTTAAGTTCCAGCACGTTGAAAATATATCCCTTTGATTCAAGACACTCCAGGTCCGGCTCTGGAATTTTTTTAGTAAGTTCCATCAGTTCCATTATCTGCCGCCTGGATTGAGGGATTTTTGTGCGGAATAAAAATGATCTCCCGGCTTTAAAATAATTTCGGTGCCATTATTCGGAACTGACTCGTCATCGCCTTGCCCTCGTGTTTCACGAAATAGGTCATATTTTGCAGAGTCAATTCCAGCAAGGACATATAATGCGGCACCAGATGTCGGATTAGGTGACTGCTTTTGCTGTTTGTCAATTATGATCGAAACTTCATCGTGTTCATGCTTGTCATCATGTGAATGTTTTTCCATTTTGAATCTCCTTTTACGAAGTTATTGATTTCCACATCTAATTCAGACGACTTTTCAACTTTTCTTTCTATTGTATGGAGACTGATTGATTGGTTTCAGAGAAATGCCATTCTCACTCGCTTTTGTCCGGACGGCGTCCTCTGTACGTCCAATTTTGAGCCCAATAACTCCTGTCGGCGTGTTCGCCTTCGCCAGTTTTTGCACCGTTGCTACTTCACTTGGCGTCCAAGCTTTCCCTGCGTTCTGTGTCGATTTTGACATTTTTTTTACCTCCTTTCCATGGCCATTATTCGGTATTCATTCTTCATTCTGCCTGCTTACTTTTGCCGATGCCCAACGAGCTTAAAAACCCATTCGCTGGCGATGCATCCCTTTCTGCCTTATTATAAATTCGCAATGGTTCGTTGGCCAATATCGCCACAGTTTTTTCAGCCAACAGAGTCATGGCTGTTCTTGCTTCCTCTAAATTCACGTTCGCCATATGCTCCATGTGATCTCTGTATCCTGCGAACGCCTTGGAAGTCGCCTCTTTGAAAGCATAATCCTCTTGCACGCGGATCGTGTTGCCATATTGAACTGCGCTGAACCAGCCAATCCAGACAAACGGCGCAGCCAGAGGAAGCCGCTGAAGAATGATCTTCCATAATTCTAAGTCCGGCTGAACAGGCTTATCAACGATTTTGAATGCCCACAATGCTAGGGCGATTATACTTGTGATAAATAGACCCATCCAGACCCATTTTGTTTTTTCGAGCTTATCCGCGCGATGACCAAATGCCGCTGCCAGGCCTGCACTGGCCCCTTTCGGAAGTAAGTCATCGATTAATTTTTGCTGTTCAGCGTTCTTATCGTGCAGCTTCCCAAGCAGTACTTCTTGATTTGCAATACGATCTTGAAGGTCATTACTCGCCTCAAGTAATTTACTGACTTCCTTTTCTGACTCTGTTATTGTTGTCGCCAGTTTATTGATCTGCCCGAGTGTCGTTTGTGCTTCAGTGTGAATTTCCCCTACTGCGTCAGAACCGTCTTTCGCTGCATTATGAAAAGCGTTGACCTTCTCAACTTGCGCCTCTGTATCCTTGGCGACCTCATTGGCCCCATTGAGCACTTCAAGCTTGTTCTTCAGTTCTCTTTGTGCAGTATCCATAAGCGCGATAGCCTCGGCAAGTTGTCCGCCCAGGCTTACCGAAACCTCTCTAATTTCGTCTTTGCTGGCAAATACCGCCATGGAGTGCAACGATGACAACATCTGATTCAGTCCCGTAAGAAATGTCGGGAAGTGCGGATATTCACCCCTATCGATAGCCTTCAATGAACTCAGTGTAATATTCTTGAGAGTGCGGTGTTCTTCGATTATTTTAGCTGAGACCGGTTAGACAAATCCACCTTTATTTTTGAGTGCTCAATGGATAGGTCTATCCACTTTTC
>JAYTJE010000079.1:0-92829 GCA_043731355.1 Nitrospirota bacterium | reverse complement strand
ACGCCTTGTACTGCAAAGGAAATCCGAGTTTTTCATGGTTATTTTGAGTATTTTTTACTGAGTCGCTGTGAAGCGACTTTTTACGAATGCATCATGTTTGATATTGATAACTTCAAAAAGATAAACGACGAACAGGGCCATGCCGGTGGGGACCAGGTCCTGCGCGAGTTTGCCGGCCTGCTGGGAAGGAATATCCGCGATATCGATATCTTTGCTCGCTGGGGCGGCGAGGAGTTTATGATCCTGTGCCTGCACAACAAACTCGAAAATGCCCGTCCGCTGGCGCTGAAACTGCGGGACCTGATCGCGCAGCACCGGTTCGCCGGCAATACGCAGATCACCTGCAGCTTCGGCGTTGCGCAGTACCTCAGCGGCGAGACCGCCGAGAGCTTTACCGGCCGGGTTGCCGGGGCCAGGGACCGGGCGAAACGGGCCGGACGGAACGGGGTTGAGGAAGCGGAATGACATGACCGGGACTTCCCAAGTATGATGCCGCTGAAAGAATACTTCCAGAATATCACTGGAACCGGCATCCTGTCGACGGCGGACGGCGCGGGCGCGGTCAATGCCGCGGTCTACTCCAAGCCGCATGTGCTCGGCGAAAGGACAGTGGCCTTTGTCATGCGGCAGCGCCTGACGCACCATAACCTGCGGTCGAACCCCTTTGCCGCCTATCTTTTTTTAGAAAACGCTCCGGGCCACCAGGGGCTGCGGCTCCATTTAAAAAAACTGCGGGAAGAGACCGACTTCGCGGCCCTTGCGCCGTTTCGTATGCGGCAGTTGTCTCCTGAGGAGGAACAGAAACGAGGGCCCGTTTATCTGGTCACGTTTTTGGTCCTCAAGGTTTTGCCGCTTTCTGGAAGCGGGGAGGCAAAAGCCGGTTTGCCGCCGTCGGAGGATGCCTCATGAAGGAGGTTGGGAGACGATGAATACGAAAGGGATGCTGCTGCTTGTTCTGACGCTGCTCGCGGCGTGTCACCGCGCGCCGCCGCAGGTCAGCATCGCAGGCGCGAAAGCGGAAATGTCGCCGGCCCTTGTGGGCGAGGCCATGGTGTCTCTCACCATCGTGAACCAGGGCGGCGCTGATGAGCTGACCGGCGTCAGGGTAGACCAGGACGGCGCTACGGCATCGTTCCATATGATGCAGGGGGCGCGCATGATCACGGTGGATACCATGCCGGTTCCCGCCAGAGAGACGCTGGTCCTGAAACTGAACGGTTCCCATATTATGCTGGAGGACCTGTCCCCATCTGTGCGGGAAGGCTCTTCGTTGATCGTTACGCTCGTTTTTAAAAAGTCCGGAGAAAAACAGCTGCCGCTTACGCTCCAGAAGCCCCCTTCACCGCGCCTGAACCAGGGCGGCCGTTAATTGTCAGCCTCGCACATGCGGACGCGGATACGCTCTCGGAAAACCATCCTGACATGAAAAAGAAACTGACGCCCCCGGGCCACCTCGATGGGGCGCCCCTCCCATTTTTCTCGGGCCCAATGCAGGAAGGCTTGATCATTGCCCACCATGGCGTGGCTGTTGAGGTTTTGTCGCTCGATGGCGCCCGCAGCCGGGTGCGTGTCAAACGGCGTTCCGGGCATGTGGTCGGCGACCGCGTGAAGGTCCTCGGCGAGGTCCTGGTCCGGTTGGACAGGAGCACGGAACTGCGCCGCCGGGACGCGCGAGGCATTGTCCATCTGGTAGGAGCCAATCTTGATGTTCTCGGCGTGGTGGTTGCCTACCTGCCGAAACCTCTGCCCGGATTCATCGACCGGGCAATTGTTTCGGCGCGTGTGGCAGACCTCCAGCCTTTTCTCGTCATCAATAAGTGCGATCTTGAAGGTTCAGCGGAAATTGTCCACGCGCTGCAAAGAACGTATGAAGACACGATCCCTGTTTTCCCGTTGAGTGCCGCTGCCATGACCGGCCTCGGTCCGCTGAAGGATTTTCTGGGCAAGGGACACCGGGGAGCTTTTGTGGGCGCGACCGGCGTAGGGAAGAGCTCCCTGCTGAATGCGCTCTGTCCGGAGCTCGAGCTCAAGGTAGGGCCGGTCAATGAAGACAGCGGCAGGGGCCGCCATACCACCACGGTTTCAACGCTGCATACCTTGTCAACGGGGGGGGCGCTGATCGATACGCCCGGTTTCCAGGATTTCGGTTTGGTGGATATTTCAGCGCAGGACCTTGCAATGCATTTCCCGGGGTTTGAACGGGCCGGATACGGCGCCTGTCGTTTCCGGGACTGTCGGCATCGCACAGAGCCTGGCTGCGCTGTTCTGGATCTGGCGCGCACGAATGAGATAGCCCAGGAGCGATATAATGCTTACCTGGAGCTGCTCGATGAGGTCGAAGCTGACGAGGACCGGTTACGGCGCAGTGAGTGGAAAAAATGAATGTACTCAGTTATTGCTGAGTGTGCAAGGAAGATCAAGAAGGAAGGGGAAACAAAAAAGCAGGCCCTGTATGAACAGGACCTGCCTGGATGGGTCAGGCTTAGAGCTTTACAACGTTGGCTGCCTTGGGGCCTTTGGGCGAATCGACAACGTCGAACGTGACATTCTGACCTTCGGCCAGGGATTTGAATCCGCTGTCCTGAATGTCGCCGAAATGTACGAATACATCGCCGCCATTTTCGCGGGTAATGAAACCAAAACCCTTGGAATCATTGAACCACTTAACTGTACCATTTTCCATGATGAGCTACCTCCTTCTGGTGAATTGAAGCTGACGGAAAAGGCCAAAAAAATCCGCAAAGCCTAATGTCTTTGCGGTTACCCTACAAGTACATCCGGAACTTCTATGCGGGATAATGCCACTTCCGCGAAGGGAAGTCAAGGATTATTATCGTATTATTATCGTATTGTGAAAATTGATTTGTCTGGAAATGTCCGTACTGGTCACTTGCCTGCTTCTCAACTCGCGGACTACCCTTAAATTACCCTGCCATTTTCCCCCAAAAACCTTGCAATTAGTCGTTACTTATTATATCCTTTGTAAGGATCGAACAGCGGATACAGGGGATCGGTACTGTACAGGGCTTGGAGGTTGTTAATGCGGATAACGCGCTGGGGGGCAAGAGGTTCCATTCCCATTTCCGGGAAAGAGTACCTCAAGTATGGCGGCGACACAACCTGCATCGAGATCCGGACCAAAGACGACGATCTTATTATCATCGATGCGGGCACTGGCATGAGAAAGCTCGGGAACAAGCTGCTCGCTTCGAACAAACAAACGATACACCTTCTCTTCACTCACGCACACTGGGACCACCTTATGGGTTTTCCTTTTTTTAAGCCCATTTACATGAAGGGGACCCGGATCAGCATGTACGGATGTCCCTATGCGCAGAATTCGGTCAAAGATATCCTTTCTAAATCCATGGCAGCACCCTACTTTCCTGTTGATTTTGGCCAGTTGCAGGCAGAGATAACTTCGCACGGTGTGTGCGAAGAGACCTTTTCCGTCGGTTCCATTCAAATCCGGCCCATACAGTTGAACCATCCGAACCGCGGCATGGGCTACCGGTTCACCGAGGACGGGAAGAGCTTTGTTTTTCTGACGGACAATGAACTGACGCTGAGCCATGACGGGGGCGAAGCCTACGAGGACTATGTCCGTTTCTCCGCCGGCGCCGACCTGCTGATCCATGACGCGGAATATACTGAAAAGCAGTATACGGTGACGAAAGGGTGGGGGCATTCCGTGTATACCGATGCGCTTCGCCTGGCCATGGATGCGCAGGTGGGACAATTCGGTTTGTTCCATCACAACCAGGAGCGCACGGATGAAGAGCTGGACCGGATGGTGGCGGATTGCGCAAACATTGTCAAAAGCGGCAATAAAAATATTTCCTGCTTTGCCGCCCAGCCGGAAATGGTCATAAACCTGTAACCGCTGAAGCGGTTCTCGGGCAAGGAGCGCAGAGCATGGAAGACCAGATGAGCGGGGGCGGTCCCGGCGCATCAAGCCGCGGTTCGAGTTATGTGCTTGTGGTTGACAGTGATCCCCAGGGGCTCGTTTCCCTGTCCAGGATCCTTCAGCGGCTTGACTACCATGTCTGCACGGCCGTCACAGCCGAAGAGGCGCTTGAAATGGCGAAAGTTGCGGTGCCCTCTCTGGTGATCACCGACGTGTCACTGTCGGGAATGAACGGGTTCGAGCTTATCCAGTACTTAAAACAGGAACCGGCTACCGCAGGGGTCCCGGTCATTGTGAAGACCGGTCAGTTGACGCGTGAGCTCGATCAGCTGTGCCGCCAGGCCGGGGCCGAAGCCTGCGTTCAGCGGCCGGTCCAGGTCGAGGACCTCTATCGCAAGGTGCAGGCAGCCATCGAACCGAAACCGAGGTCCCACATCAGGATCAGCACCCTGCTGCCGGTGTTCATTAACAAGCGGCCGCTTGACCTTGGCGACGGCGAGTGTGTGTCAATGTTGTCCGCCCATGGCATGTATATCAGGACGCAAAACCCCTATCCGGAAAAGATGAATATACTGGTCCAGGTCACGCTGCCAGGCAAGACCGTGTCTGCCGAAGCAAAGGTGATATACAGCCATACCTTCGGCCAGGGGCCCCATGGCACTCCAGGTATGGGATTATTCTTTGTCGAAATAACAGCCGAGGACCAGGAGGTCATCCGGAGCTATATCAACGCGCAGGTCATAAAAGGCATCGACCCCGGGTGGACGTAAGTCAGGGAGAGGTTTTCCCTGCTGATTTTTCCGCGAAAAGATGCTGGTCACTCCTTATTTCTCGGGTCCTTTCAGATGTTCACGCTTTCTCCATTACCCTTAAAATACCCCGTTCGTTCCGGCCAAAAATCTTGCCTAAACCGTTGCTATAGAGTATTATCGAAGTAACAGAATATTTCATTTTGCCCAGGACGCGAGCTCCCTGCAAGGATTATGAGACTTCCTTCACTGCCGACCCTATTGGAATATCTGACACCCCGCGGGCTTTTTGATAAACTGACCATTGTCAGCAAAATGCTGATGGGGTATACAACGCTTGCCGCGCTTACGGTGTTCGTCGTAGCCTATGCGCTGCTGAGCATCCAACGCTTGAACAAGCTGAACAGCGATATCGTCAGAGTTGAGCTCCCGATACAAAAAACGGCCGACGCGATGCTGGAAGACTTGCTTGCCCAGGACTCGTACGAAAAACGCTATCTGGTCCTTGGGGACGGCGACATGCGCGCCTTGTTTCGAAAGCGGGCCGGGGAGTTCAATCAGTTGTTGGAAATGCTGCAAAAGATTCCTGGCCAGGACCCAGCCCTCTTGAAAAAGATAAGCGAGTTGAACGAACAGTACCGCAAGCTCTTTGAACGTGAGGCAAGATATATCAAGACCGGTGACCATGCAGCGGCTGCATCTCTTTCGCAAGGCGGTATTAAGAAAAGATCAGAAAAACTTGCGGAATTGCTCCGAGCTCTGTCGAACGAGGCCAAGCAATCCCAGGGCCGGAAAATGATGAACATAAGCAAGCTTGGGAGGGCCGCACTCTATACCACTGCCATGCTGTGCATTCTGAGCATCGTGATCGGAGTGTTGTTCGGCATGATCGTGCCCCACCATATTTCCTCGCCCCTGGTAGCGCTGCACGTGGCGACCACGCATATCGCCGAGGGTGATTATGCGTACGATCCGCGGATCACCCGCAGGGATGAAATCGGGGCATTGTCGCTTGCTTTTGTCGCCATGGGGAAGCGGCTCGGGTCGCTGGAAGAAATGTACCGGGATGCAAGCCCGCTTACGAGGCTTCCCGGCGGGATCGCCATCGAGAATATCATGAAACGACGCCTTGACTCCGGCCAACAGCTCGCTTTTTGTCTGCTCGATCTTGACAATTTCAAAGCATTCAACGACTACTACGGCTATGCTCATGGCAACGACGTGTTGAAGGAAACAGCCCCTATCATTGAGACGGCGGCAAAGGAGAAAGGCACACCTGAGGATTTTGTCGGACATATCGGCGGAGATGACTTTGTCGTGATCACCACCCCGGCGCGCATGCGCGACGTTTGCGAGGAAACGATCCGGCTCTTTGACCAGCGCATTCCCGCATTCTATAACGAGATAGACCGGGCCAAGGGCTATATCTTCGGCAAGACACGCCAGGGCCAGGATATGCGGTTCCCGCTCATGACCATTTCGATCGCCGTGGTGACCAATGAGAAGCGTACTATCAAGGACGCGCTGGAGGCTGCGGAGATCGCGGCAGAGCTTAAAGATTATGCAAAGACGATCCCGACCAGCGTCTATGTCGTGAACAAAAGAGTGATCGCATGAGCCGTAGATCCGCTTATCGAGGCAGCCGCATGCAGGCGGGCCGGGGACCTGATGCCGCCTTTTCAAAACGATACGAAGAGCTGAGAAAGGAACAAGGAGACCGACCATGATCCAGCAACGCATCGTATTTACTCGCTTCCAGAGCGACGACGTGGAGATGTTCAACGACATCTACGCCATCGATCCCGACGGGAAAAATGAGGTCCGGCTTACCGTCAATCCGGGACCGAACGGGGTGTATGCGGACAATGCCGCGCCCCGGTATAACAAAGACAGGACGATGCTCGCGTTCGTCAGCACGAAGAACAATGAGCGCAAGCTGCTTAATATTTATTTCATGGACCTTGCCACGCGGAAAACGGCGCAGATCACCTCGGGAAATCTGGATATTGCCAGTGTTGACTGGGCGCCGGATGACAGCCGTTTGGTTTTCTCCGGCAGGGACGACAAGGGGCTTCAGCAGATACACATCGTCAATATTGACGGCAGCGGCCTGACGCAACTGACGGAAGGTCCCGTGGAGAACACGAACCCGTTGTGGTCCCCCCGCGGCGATCTGATCGTGTTCACGCAATTCATGCGCAGCGGGAAAACATCGCAAATCTTCACCATGGACACTCATGGCAATAACCGTGTGCAGCTTACCTCAGATGAAACGACCCATAGCAATCCCTCCTGGTCGCCTGACGGTTCGTGGATCGTGTATCGCTGTGATCTGGATGTGCCGCACCTTCGCAAGATCAATATCGAGACCCGGGAGGTCGTGCTGTTCGATGCTCCCGCATCAGGCGAAGATTCCTCTCCAATCTGGTCCGGCAATGAGATCGCGTTCTCGAGCAACTGCGACTGGGAAAAAGCCGAGGCCCTGGCCAACCTGTATAAGATGTCCGACACCGGAGGGAATATCCAGCGAATAACGGCCAATCAGACGTTTGAATATTGCGGGGATTGGTAAAGACGGGCAACGCATGGCGCGCCTATTTTCTTCTTTATCTTCTGGTTTCTCCTGTGCTACAATTGTTCCTGGAGACTGAGGTCGAGTGAGATCATTCAAGGATATCAAACAGGATTACCGGTTCACGGAGGAGGACGAGCGGCGTCTTGCGCAGCTGCGTCCGTTCATGGAAGAGCATTCCGATGAAGTCATGAGCACTCTCAATCTCTGGATCATGGGAACGAAAGGAGCATCGCAATTTTTCAACGATGAAACCAGAAAAAAACACGTTTTTGACGCCCAGCGAATATGGTTTCTGGGGCTCTTTTCAGGGACCTACGACAACCGCTACTACGAACAGCTCGTTCGCATCGGCGCCACCCACGTACGGCATGCTGTTGACGCCCACTATATGAACCGGTCCATTAACCTCGTCAGGAACGCTTGTACCGGTCTTTTGCAGAACAAGTACGAAGACAGGGCCGAGGCGACGAACATGATTGTTTCGCTCGGCAAGCTACTTGATATCAGCCTTGATGTTATTACCACCTCCTATATTGAAGAGGAAATCAGGACCTATTCCCCGGTTTATAAAGTAAAAAGCGCCTTGATCACTTTTTCAGAACGTTTTTCGCAAACCACCAACCTGATGCTGGTGCTCGCGCTTATCGGCCTGACGCTTGGCGTGGTCTGGCTTTTTGTCCAGGACGTGCTGCACCTCCTGTCCGGCGATGTGGAGGGGGGCATTATCGCGGCGCTGGGCTCCATGCTGCTGCTGTGGCTCATGATCGAGCTGATGAACACCGAGATCGCCCACCTCAAGGGAGGGAAGTTCCACATCAGCGTGTTCGTGGGCGTGGCGCTGGTTACCATGATCCGGGAGACCATGATCGCGACGCTGAAGCATGAAAATCCAGCGTCGATCTATTACCTCATCGCCGCCATCCTGGTCATCGGTTTTGTCTACTGGATCGTGACCAGGGCGGAGGACAGGCCCCGGTAAGCGGCAAGCGCTAAAAACATATTGACACGGAAGAGGCGGATTGACACCGGATAAAAGCTGATAAAGCCTGGAACAAACAGTTGCCTTTGGAGTGAAAACCGGTAAAGGATGCAGGGAGGGCATCAGATGGACAACAATCTTAAACAATGCGGTATTTCAGAGGAAGATATCAGGGCGGGGCTTGCCGACCTCAAGGGCTTTGTGGACATTACCGAAGAGGACCTGATGAAGATCTATTCCTCGGCGCTCAAACATGCGAGGAACCGGTCGCAGTCAGGCATGACGGTCGCTCATCTTATGACGAAGGACGTGGTTACGGTGACGAAGGATACTCCGCTGGAAGAAGCGGCGCGGCGCCTGACGGGTCTCAGGATCAGCGGCATGCCGGTCGTGGATGATCAGCATAAGGTCCTCGGCGTCATCGGCGAGCTGGATATTATGTCTGTGCTGAACGGAAAGAAAAGCAGGGGTTTCAAGGACCTGTTCCGCCGCATCATGGGAGAGCCGTCGCCGACGCGCAAGGAGGGCGACCAGGTAGGACAGGTGATGAGCACACCGGCAATCACCATTAAAAGCACGGTTGATGTGCGCGACGCGGCGCGGGTGCTGGACTCTCACCGGATCAAGAGACTGCCGGTCGTGGATACCGAGGGAAAACTGATCGGCGTCATCTCCCGCGCCGATATCGTGCGGGCCATGGGAAAGACCTTTGAAGAAAGGACCGCCCTGTCAATGCAGAAACGGTAGATGCCAATTTATAGTGAAAGGAGGTGAAACTATGAAAAAAAGTATTATCATGCTCATGATCGTCGCTTTCATGGCAGTGGCAGCGGGGCTCGTGCTTGCAGCTGATAAAAGCCAGGTCTATTATGTCTGCAACTGCGCGGATGACTGCAAATGCAATTCCCTGTCCAAGGAGCCTGGGAAGTGCGCCTGCGGCAAGGAACTCGTTGCCATGCATCTTCTGGCGATCGACAAGGACACGGCGATCCTCTGCAGATGCGGCGCCGAATGCTCCTGCGAACGGAGCAAGACCGACCCGGACAAGTGCGGATGCGGCAAGTCGGTCAAGAAGATCAGCCTCAAGGGCAAGTATGTTTGCGCCTGCGGCGGAGATTGCAAGTGCAACACGATCTCTGACAAGCCCGGCAAGTGCGCCTGCGGCAAGGAAATGAAGCAGGTCCTCTAAGACTCATTTATATCGGTTTTGCGCAAAGAGCTCTCGCCTGAAGCGAGGGCTCTTTTCTTTTACGGCTTGTTCTTTTTTTTATCGATATTTTTGTGAAGCTCCTCCTCGTCCTCCAGCATCCGGTACTTCGGCCCTTCGATATCATCATACTGACCGCTCTTGACCGCCCAGAGGAAGAGCATCCATCCGGCGAATCCCGCCGCAAGGGTTAAAAAGATCAGGAGGAGCATACTCCACATCATGATGACAACCTCGCACGCAGGGAATTGCCGACCACGGACAGGGAACTGAACGCCATGGCCGCCGCGGCCATGACCGGGTGCATGACGCCAAAGACGGCAAGGGGAATCACGACAATGTTGTAAAAAAAGGCCCAGAAGATATTCTGCTTTATGATGGTGAAAGTTTTTTTCGAGAGCGCTATGGCGTCAGCGATCAGTCTGAGGTCGGGACGCAGAATGACCATGTCCGCGCTTTCAAGGGCTATATCCGTGGCCCGTCCCATGGCAACACCGACCGTTGCCTGCACCAGCGCCGGCGCGTCATTAATGCCGTCTCCCGCCATCAGGACGTGCCTGCCCGCGCGTTCCATCTTCATAATTTCGGCTGCTTTATCGAGCGGCGATGCCAGCGCCTTTACTTGTTCAATGCCCGTCTTCTGCGCGACAGCTTCGGCAGTAGCCGGATTGTCACCAGTGATCATCATGGTCCCGAGTCTTGCGTTCTTAAGCATGTTGACTGTTTCAATAGCTTCTTTTCGTATCCTGTCCGATATAATGAACACGCCGTGCAAGGACTGGTCCCAACAAAGATAGACTACCGTGGATCCCGCTCTCTCGTTCTCAGCTGTCTTTTTGAGTTGCTCTATTCCCAGTATTGCATTGATGCTGCTGTTCATGCCCTCGGTTTCGATGAACTGACGGCTGCCGAGAAGCACCGCTTTACCCCGGATGATGCCGCGTATCCCTTTGCCCGGCACTGCTGAAAAAGCCGATATCTCGTAGGGCTCCATCGCATTCCCTGCCTCGACAATCGCTTTAGCCAGCGAGTGCTCCGAGTATCGTTCCAGGGAAAGCGCAAGACGAAGCGCTTCGCTGTCCGTCATGCCGATGCCGCGAGCCTCGCTCAGGACCGGTTTTCCTTCGGTTATGGTGCCGGTCTTATCTAAAACCACGAAGTCTATTGATGCCGCCTTTTCGATCACGTCTCCGCCTTTGATCAGGATGCCCCGCGAAGCTCCGTGGGACGTGCCGATCAGGATGGCCAGGGGAGTGGCGAGCCCCAGGGCGCAGGGGCAGGCGATCACCAGGACAGAAACCGCGTTCATGACTGCCCGGGAAACAGGGGCATCAAGGTAAAGCCAGCCCAGAAACGTCAGCAGAGCTATAACCAGGACCGCGGGCACAAAATAGCCCACCACCCGGTCGGCCACAGCCTGGATCGGCGCACGACGCGACTGGGCGTCTTCGACAGCCTGGATGATCCTGGCGAGCACCGTATCTTTTCCCATGGAGGTAATCTGGAAAACGAAGCTTCCGTAAAGGTTCCGCGTTCCCCCGAAGACCTGTGCTCCCGGGGTCTTCGAGGAGGGCTTCGACTCGCCGGTGAGCATGGACTCATCCGCTTCAGATCCTCCGGCTACGACAATGCCGTCGATGGGTATCCGTTCACCGGGTATCACTTCGATAAAATCTCCGGGCCGCAGCGACGGAAGGGGAACCATCTGTCGTGCGGCCAGGTGCGTCCACGTTCCCGCTTCCTGAAGAACCTGCGGAGCATCCAGTTTACGGGCTGTTTTGGGCGTCAGTTGCATCAGTTTGTGGATCGTTTCCGTGGCTTTCCCTTTGGCGCCTGCCTCGATGTATCTGCCGAGCAGAATGAGCGTAATGATCATGGCCGCCGTGTCAAAATAGACCTCTCCGCCTGCAGCCATCTGGTAAATGCTGTATCCGTATGCGGAAAGGGCGCCGGCCGCGATCAGGACATCCATGTTGAACGTGAGGTTCATCATGCCCCGGAAGGCACCCTTGATGAGCGGCCAACCCGAATAGAACAGGACCGGGGTCGTGAGCAGTAGTGAAATCGTGTGAAAAAGGGTTTTGAGATTTTCGTCAATACCCTGAAAATATCCGGCATAGAGGGCAACGGAGAACAGCATGAGCTGCATGGAAAAGAACGCCGCAGTGCCGAAGCGGAGCAGCAGGTCACGTGCTTCGCGCTGCTGTGTCTGTTCGAACTGATTCGAGAGGAAGGGTTTTGGTGTGTATCCGATGGAAGCGATCCTCCGGACGATCGCGCCGATGTCGGTTTTGTCAGGGTTCCAGCGGATCTTTGCGCGATGGGTCGCGTAATTCACTCTGGCGTAGGATATGCCGTCCGTTCTGGTGAGGATCTTTTCATTCAGCCAGACGCAGGATGCGCACCGGATCCCGTCGAGAATGATATCGGTTTCGATCTCCGTGCCCGCAGGCCGCAGATTGTTCAGGAAGGCGGAGAGGTCCACGGATCTATTTTCCGCCGGGCCGGGCGTCCATGCTCGGCGTTTCGCGTAGAAGTCGTCGAGCCCTTCGCTGTGGATAAGCCGGTAGATGCCGCTGCACCCGTGGCAGCAGAAGACCTTCCGCCGGCCATCGATCTCATCGTGGATCGCGTTGCGCTCCGATACTTCGAGCATACAATGGTCACAGGTCCGCATAGAGCCTGATCCCCCGGTAGATGAAGTAAATCCCCATGATGATGACGAGCGCACCGCCGGCTCGGTAGATCCTGCTGCGGAGTGATGCATTGAAATAGCTGATTGCGGCGCCGAAGAGAAGGAGCGCGGGCAGCGTTCCGATCCCGAAAAAGAGGGCGGTCATCATGCCCGGAAGAAGACTACCCGTGCCGGCAGCTGCGATAAAGATGGTATAGGACAGGCCGCAGGGGAGCAGTCCCAGAAGTAATCCCAACGGATAGTAACGCAAGAGCGACCGCACAGCCATGATCTGTTTGGTATAGCGCAGCACAACGATATTGTGGCGTTCCAGCCAGAATGTTCTCCCTGCTATGCCGGTGATGCTCAGACCCATAAGGATCATCACCACGCCGGCAGCGACGGCAACGGCATTTTGCAGTCCGGCGATGCTGCCTGCCACGTTCATAAATGAGCCTGAAAGGCCCATGAGCGCTCCGATGCAAGCGTACATGGTTATGCGACCAGCGTGGTACAGAAGGTGCGGGATCAGTCGATCTGACCAGGAAAGGCCGGTTGTCGGACTCGACAGGGTATAGGATGCAACGATGGGCCCGCACATGCCGAGGCAATGACCGAAGCTGCCGAGGATGCCTGTTGTCAGCGCCATGACATATTCCGCTTCCATTTACCGCACCTCGAATTGATAACGCGCGGTCGTTGCGGGATCGCCGCGACCTACCGAGACCTTTGCCTGCCAGGTTTTTCGTCCGCTCGCACAAGGAGGGATTATGCCGGTGCCTTGATACGTTCCCTGGCCGACGTGCTTCAGCACCGGCCTGTTCTTTCCCATGTACATGCCGGGCATGGACAGGTCCAGTGCGACCGGTGTGTCCGTCACGGGAGTATTGTTTTTCCGAAGGGTCACCAGGTAGTGCAACTCGGAAAGGGTGCGTACGGGTTTCGGCAGGATATCCAGAGTTACCACCATACCGTTCGTTTCTATGACGCAGGGGCCGTGCTGGATATCGCACGGGACCGCGCTTTCGGCGATTGCGGACAGCGGCAAGGTCAGCACAGTGATAAGCCAGAGGAGCATTTTATCCGTAAGTGTATAGCGCATGGTATATATTATTTTTTTTACGATCAGGTTTTCTGCTTCTCCGCATAGATCCGGTTTGTGAAACTACAGCCGTCCTCATTACTAAGCACCTCAAATTTCAAATCCCAAAAACCGAAAATAGGCAGATCGACATCAGCCCGGAATCTGCCGTCCGCTGTTCTGACTACGCGGTAGGTCTTGTCAAAAGCCCGTGTTGACGGCCTGCTCGTGGTTACCCGGACCGCGGCATTTTCGAGCTGCCGGCCGTTCCGGTCGAGTACTTCCAGTGCCAGCTCATTTTTCCCGGTCCTGAAGAGATTGTTCCTGAGTTTGAGGTCCCATCCTAGAGCATCCTTGTTCCGGCGTGTTTCGTCCCATGCCAATCCGGCGTCATAGGGCTTTTCAACGACAACTCCGTCGAAGATCTTCATGCCCACGGCGATCGTGACGGCGGTTGCGGCAAGGGCGATAATGCTGATCATAATAATGACGGTTCGCATGGTGCAGGCCTCACTTACTCTTTGGCATCATGAAGTAGATAGTTCTGGCGACGCTTTTTTTGAGCTGTTTTGATCGTACCGTCAGCGTTATTATCAGCGGGCCCTCAGCCGTGACCGGTCTTTCGGCAACCGTGATCGAAATGGGAATTTTGAACACGGCGTCGTTCTTCGGAAGCATGATCGTACAGGGGGAGACACTGACCTCGTGTGAAGCCGCAGCAGCGCTCAGCTCGAGAAGGAGGCCGGTGGGGCCCATATTCCTGAGCAACAGCAAATAGGACCTCGTGAGCTCTTCGTTTTTCGTGACCGGCTCTTCAGTGTAATTGAACTGTACAGTTGCATCAAAGGGCACACGAGATGCCGACAGATAGATTAAGAATGCGAGCGCCAGTACGCTCAGTGCGCCGGTGATCAGCGGAAAGGTCCGGAATCCCGTCCCGCGGTTGGCAGCGATGCCGAAGGTATAGTTGACCAGTGACCTGCGACCCGTTACGGCCGTGCGTTCCGTACATGCGTCCACGCACTCGGCGCAGTGGATGCAGGCCATGTGCGGACCGGTTCTGATATCAACGTTGACCGGGCATGCCTTTGCACAGGCGCCGCAGTCCAGGCACTCATCGGCCCGCTCATGATCGAATGCGACCACCAGCGTCCGGTCATCGAACAGCACACCCTGCATTTTTGCATAGGGGCAGACCGTTGCGCAGAAGCGTCTCCGCAGGAAGGTCAGGTCGAGAAGGATGAGAACAAGAAGAACGGCAAAAGACACGACTACGATCTGTGCAGTCAGACCGCCGGCCCGGAGCACCTGCGGGAGGTCATAGGGAGAGACGAAATATCCGATCAGGCTGGCAGCCACGATCGCACTGACCAGAAGGCCGGTCATCCAGGAAACAAGGACAGCTGAGTGTCCTTTGGGTCGGGCCGCTTCAATGAACAGCGTGGCATCAACCAGGACCGTCTGAGGACAGAGCCAGCCGCACCAGATCCGGCCGAAGAGGGTGGTGGCAAAAAGGGTCAAAAAGGTCAGGAAGAGCACCGCGATCAGGATGATGAAAAAATCCGCCATCCAGATACTGGTCCCGAAGAACAAAAGACGAAGCGAGGGAATATCGAACCGTAAAACGCTCTCACCGTGTATATGCAGAAAGGGGAGGCTTACGAGAACAAGGAAAAGGACCGTGCCGCAGGCCCGACGCAGGCGGTGAAACGTTCTACTCATCGTCATCCAGCATTTTATACTTGGCGTCCTCGACCTTTTCGTGCCGCTTCTTTGAGTAGTAATGCGCGATAATGAACACAAAGAGCACGACCAGAACGAGTCCGAACAGGAAATAGGCCCATGCTTGTTTTTCCATATGATAACCTGTCTTTCGTAATGCTGTTAATTTTGTGTATCTTTATTTTTTCTGACTGACGTAACAATAAGCGCGATGATGCCGAGCACCGCCGCGACGGTAAAACCGATCGTCGCCATAATAGAGATGTCCATGAATTCCTCCAAATCCGGTCAAGCCGGAACAATAACCTTTGACGGGATAACAGGATAACGTCCGATAAAAGCATTTTGACCTGAAAATTTCGTTAATCCTGTTATCCTGTCAAAAAGGTTTTTCTATCCACAACTGAGCCGTTGTTAAGGTTTTACGGATTCCGTGTATGTACGCTCCTGTGACCAGCCGCTGATGGCGGGAGAATACGCCACAAAATAATAAACGCCGAAGAGGATCAGGCCCCAGAACAGCAGCAGCCAGCCTAAAGGGAGGGTGCGCGACGTGTTCTTTGCTTCAAAATCATGGATGTTATCAGTGTCATCTGCCATAAGAGCTCCTTATTTTTTCCCCTGAAGGGACCTGATATAGGAAACCAGCGACCATATCTTGTTCTTGTCCAGGGCGCTGGAGAAGGAAGGCATACCGCCCTGTGCGGTCCTTCCATCCTCGACCATGTTGGGATGGGTGCCATTGTTAATCACTTCAAAGTAGTCATCGTCCGGCACATCGCCGGAAACATACAAGAACGTCTTGTCCACGAGGCTCGGGCCGATGCCGCCACCGCCGTTGTCGCCATGGCAGGCTGAGCAGTGCTGCTTGTACAAGGCCGCTCCCTGCTTGATCGCCGCGGCATCTCCGGCAAGAGGGTTGGGGACATGTGTTTCCTTTATCAGCGGTTGTGCGGTTGCCTTGGGGACCTTTTTTACCGATGTGCCGATGACCTGAATATAAGCGATCAAGGCCTCCAGCTCATTTTTGTTCTTGAGCTGAGCGATCTCGTCCGTTGTGCAGGGGAAATCATTCGCTTTCATATGCTGTTCGATCGCCGCGGGATCGAGCGGATTCTTTGCCATCCACCCGTAGGCCGGCATGTTGGACTCCGCAAAGAAGGACTGGGGGTTCTGAAAATGCAGCTCATGCCACTTGTCAGGATACTTGCCGCCGATGTGTGCCAGGTCCGGGCCGGTGCGCTTCGAACCCCAGAGGAAAGGGCGGTCGTAGGCGAATTCTCCGGCTTTGGAGTACTCGCCGTAGCGCATGACCTCGGTTTTCAGCGGGCGCACCGTCTGGGTGTGGCAGTTATTGCAGCCTTCGCGCTGGTAAATGTCCTTGCCTGCGAGTTGGAGCGCGGTATAGGGCTTCAGGTCAGCCAGTTTAGGGTGCATCTCCGCGGTCACCATCGGGATGAACATGGTCACCGCGGTCCCGATCAGGATGACGACGACCGCGACGATCGCGAACAAAATCGGTTTGCTATAGATAGTTCCAGCCATGATCAACCCCCTATGCTTTCGCATCGGCAAGACCAAGCCTGCCTTTGCGCATTGTCATGATGATATTGTAAATGAAGAAGAGCATGCCAATCGTGAAAATCACTCCCCCGAGCGTTCTCATTTTCCAATAGGGATAGTTCTTTGCCAGCACCTCAACGAAAGTATAGGCCAGGCTGCCATCCGGGTTTGTAGCCTTCCAGAGCGCCCCCTGGACGATGCCGGTGGTCCACATGGTGATGGAGAAGATCAGCTGACCCACCAGCACGAGCCAGAAATGGATATTCGCAATCTTTTCACTATAGATCCGGGTGTTGTAGATCTTGGGAATGATGTAATAGATCGATGCCGCTGTGGTCATCGTCACCCAGCCCATGGTGCCCATGTGCACGTGGCCCGGGACCCAGTCGGTGTAGTGGATCAGCTGGCTTACCACCCGAAGGCCCTGCGTGGGACCCTGCACGGTCTGGAGACCGTAGAAGGTGATGCCGAGAATGAAGAACTTGGTGAGGTAGTTCGTTTCCATCTTCGACCAATCGGCGCCGACCGTATAATAGCCGTTCACCACGGCGCCCCAGGACGGGGCTATCAAAAACAGGGTAAAGGCGATGGCAAGGGTCTGGATCCAGTCGGGCAGCGGCGTATACACCAGATGGTGCGCCCCGGTCCAGAGATAGGCGAAGACCAGGGACCAGAAGGCGATGATCGAGAGGCGGTGGCTGTAGATCGGCAGGCCCGTCGATTTGGGCAAAAAATAATAGAACATGGCAAGGATGGGCGTGGTGAAGATGAAGCCAACGACATTATGCCCGTACCACCATTCCACGTTGGCGCTGTTGACGCCCGCGAAAAGGTGGTAGGACTTGTTCCAGCCCGCCGGGATCGACAGGTTGTTCACGATATAGAGGATGGCCACGGCCACGACCGTTGCGATGATGTACCACAGGGAGATGTACATCTGGTCTTCTTTGCGCTTGATAATCGTCCCGAAGACGTTCACGGCAAACATCACCCAGAGGATGACGACGCCGATGTCGAGCGGCCACTCAAGTTCCGCATATTCCAGGGACTGGTTCATGCCGAGGAACAGGCTTAACGCGGCGAGGGCGATGGCGGCATTAAAAAGGTAGAGATGGAACCGTGCAAGCCTGGGGAATAAAAGCGGCCGCTTCGTGAGCCGCATGACGATATAATAGGAAATCCCGAAGATCGCGCCGATCCCGAGCCCGAAAGCGAGCCCGTTGGTATGCACTACCCGCAGCCGTCCGAAGGTGAAGTAGGGCGCTATGTTCCATGACGGCAGCCACATCTGGACCGAGATCCAGAGTCCGATGACGATCCCGACCACTCCCCAGAATATTGAGGAGAGGATAAAACCTTTTACCGTCTGATTATCGTATTGATAATCACTCATACCGTTAACCTCCTTAGGGGGGACTGATGTCCCCAAATTATGAAATTATTCCCCCAGCAGTTTGTCGATGGTTTCCTTTTTGAGACGGAGCTCCACCTCTTTTCGGATATCCACCCAGACGGGGTGGACCGCGCATGTTGAGCTCATTTGGCACTTTTTGCTGTCCACCGCGCATACATTGATTCCGGCTGGACCCTGGATCGCTTCCATAATATCAAGGAGAGAAATGTCAGTGGGCTTTTTTGCAAGGGTGAAACCGCCATGCATGCCGCGCAGGGACCCGACGATCTTGCCGCGAATCAGTCGCTGAAGGATCTTGGCCAGAAAGGTCTTCGGGATATGCATGGCCTGGGCGATCTCGGTGACGTTGGCCACCAGGTCTTTTTCTCGCGCAAGATAGAGCACACAGCGCATTGCATAATCTGTTTCCCGGGTAACGAGCATAGCACCTTTTTATGAGTTTGACCGCTGGTTTATTGTAGCACAGATATTCCCGGTGCGGAGATGCCGCCGGTCGACACAGTATAGGAGTAAATTTATCCTATACTACCACAAAATTATTGCTTGTCAAGGGCAAAAAATGACAAGCAATAGTGGTATGCCAAAAACCGGATTAATCCACTGGAGTAACGATCGCCATCACCACGAGCTTCTCACCCTTGTCCGCGGCGAATCCGTGCAGGACGTTCGGTTCGCAGAGGATACAGGTCTTTTCATCCGCCTCGACCTTTTCCTCTCCCACGGTGAATGTGCCCTTGCCTTCGACGCAGTACATCAGGAGCCGCAGCGGGGCCTTATGCGGGTCAAGCTTCTGGCCGGCTTCCAGGCACATGAGCGCAACGCGCATCTCGGGCTTGTCCGACAGCATCTCCCGTGAGATCCGGTTGGGTGTAAATTTTATTGCTTTCTTGAGGTCGATGGTTTCCATAATGGCGCTCCTTTTCATGCATATCCGATTTGTACCTGACTATTGTTTACCATGAAAGCAACAGGAACGGTATGATGCGCATCATAGGGCTACCACCAGCGCCAGAGGGATATGACGAAGACGATAATGAAAACGAGAGCGAGGTTCATGTAGGCGAAAAAGTAAAAGAGCTTTTCATAAAAAGGTTTTGCTGGTTTTCTTTCCGTCGTGACCAGCATTCCCACCTGGGGCATGGCCAGGATCTTGTCCTCGCCATGGGGAGCGTTCTTGAGCGCCTCGGTCAAGTCGTTGCCCGCGCTATGTTTCACCATGTGTGCGCCGTTCTTCCAGAGCCTGTTGTTCGTAAGGTTGTAAACCATGCCTTTGTAGCTGATATAAGCCGGCCTGCCTTCTTTCCCGTCGAAATGGAAAAGCTGCTCAGGCGTAATTTCATTGGAAATGAGCGCGGCCACCGGGCTTTTCAGTTTTTGGCGCAGCTTCGGACCGATGTAGGTGGCCGTGATCAAAGCACTCGTGAGCATAACAAAAAACAACGCTATTTTGATGCTCAAAAGGATGCCAAACCGGGTGGTGTAAAAGGAATCAAGATTCGGCATGCGCGCAATGGTCAGCAGGATACCGGTCACGAGGATGACGATCATGGACAGCATGCCGAGCCGGAGCTCACCCTTGGGCAGGCCTTTTGAAGCATAGGCGGGCTTAAGCAGAACGTGGACGTAGATGATGGTCCCGAACCAGACAATGGCCGCCAGCAGGTGGAAATAGCCGATGAAAAGCCGTACCGTGCGCTGCGTGGTCGTCAACTGGCGATAGCGGCCCTTTGTCTTCAGGTCCGACAGAAACTGCTCTCCCGTTGGCGAGAGCTTCCCTCCGCCGACAGCATCGACA
Organism: Nitrospirota bacterium; assembly: GCA_043731355.1. Lineage (GTDB taxonomy): Bacteria > Nitrospirota > UBA9217 > UBA9217 > UBA9217 > GWC2-56-14. The sequence continues at coordinate 73,163 of JAYTJE010000079.1, read as the reverse complement.
TGGCACGTGGCGCATTCAAAACCCGTCTGTTTTGCATAGTCGGGTGTTGCAAGAACGCTCGCGGGAAGGAGGATGGCGTTGGAGCAGGAAAGGATTGCCAGAAAAGCGAGTATATATAAATTGCGCATTATGTACATAAGCAGATTATAGGATAGCATGGCTATAAATGTAAATGCTTTTGTTGGAATAAACCGTTTTCCGCTCTTGCTCCGGCATCCAAACGTCTTGACTTTCCGGATACTATGGGTAAAATGGCCCTGCTGTTCAGCGGAGAAGCGGATATATGCGCTTTTAGCGCACACGTGAACCGGGAGACCCTGATGAACATATCTGTTATCGTACCGACCTATAACCGCCCCAAGGCGCTGAAACTTTGTCTCTTGAGCCTTGCCAAACAGAGCGTTCTGCCCACGGAAGTGCTGATTGCCGACGACGGCAGCGGCCAGGAGACGAGGGACATGGTGCATGAACTCCAGGCCTCGCTCAAAGATCGTTTCCCCATCAAGCACGTGTGGCAGGAAGATATCGGCTTCAGAAAACCCCGGATCCTGAATGAAACGGTCCGCCAGGCCACGGGCGACTATCTGATCTTCATTGACGGCGACTGCATGGCCCACCGCCATTTTGTCAAAGCCCACCGCGATTACAGCGATCCGGATAAGGTCTTGAGCGGCAAACGCGTCGAGATCGGGGAACACCTTACTGCAAAACTGCTGGAACGCGGAAAAGTCATGGACCGTTTCAATTTCCGCCTTTTGTGGGACTCCGCCAGAAAACAGTCGCGCAGGGTCGCTGAATCGATCCAGATAAAGAATCCCTGGTTCAGGCAGGCAATGCATCGGGACCGGATCTACAATGACGGGGTATGGGGATGCAACTTCAGCCTGTACAAAGAGCTGTTTATCGCCATCAACGGATGTGATGAAGAGTTCCTCGACGGCTCCATCGAAGATAATGATATCGGCATCCGCGCGCTGAATCAGGGAAAGCGTTTGCGCTCCGTGCGGGGACTGGCCATTATTTTTCACCTCTGGCATAAATCGTCCTGGAGCTTTGACAATACGAAATATCAGCACAATCTTGCCATCCTCAAGCGGCGCATCGCGAATAAAGAGCCGGTCTGCAAGCAGGGGATTAATATTAGGCAGGTAGAAGGTGGGAAGGCTGAAGGCTGAAGTTGAAGTAGTATTACCCTTCAGTCTTCAGCCTAAACACCTGCCTTATCTCCTGCCTTTCCCTCTTGTCAACCTGTTTTCCACATTTCGGTTGACAATGACCCTTCATTAAGGTAAAACCCTTCCATGGAAACTTCCTTCAAAGAAACCCTTGCCCGTGCGGGAGCCGTGGCATTAAAAGCAGAATCCGTCGACTATCATGATGCGGTGACGCTTTCCCAGGCCTCAAGCGGGGATCTCGCGGACCTTTTCGCAACAGCCACCCGGGTGCGCGAACGCTTTCATGGCGACGACGTTGACATCTGTTCTATTGTGAACGCCAAATCCGGAGCCTGCGGCGAGAACTGCTCTTTCTGCGCTCAATCATCGCATCATTCCACGGACGCTCCGGTCTATCCGCTCATCTCCGTTGACCAGATGGGCAAAGCCGCGGAGAGCGCAAAGAAAAACGGCGCCAAGCGCTTCTGCATTGTCACAAGCGGCCGCGGGATAGATACGGACGAGGACCTCAAAAACATCGCTCTGGGCATCGGACGGGTGCGTGATGCCGGCCTTTCACCCTGCGCCACGCTCGGCACACTGTCAAAACAGCAGCTCGCGTATCTGAAAAGCGCTGGTTTGCACCGCTACCATCACAATATCGAGACCTCACGCGAGTTTTTTCCTCGCATCTGCACCAGCCATACCTTTGACGAACGGATCGAGCTCCTCCAGCAGGGGCGCGCGTTAGGACTGTCCCTCTGCAGCGGCGGCATACTCGGCATGGGCGAGACCATGGAGGACCGGATCAGAATGGCGCTGGCACTCAGGGAGGCTGATGTGGATTCCGTGCCGCTTAACTTCCTCATGCCGATCGTGGGCACGCCGATGGAGAAGGTCACGGCCATTACGCCCAGGGAGGCGCTCCTTTCTATCGCCTTGTTCAGGCTGCTGCTGCCTGCCAAACAGATACGCATCTGCGCAGGCAGGGGAACGGCTTTGCGATCGCTTCATCCGCTTATATTCCTGGCCGGAGCTGATGGTTTTCTGATCGGCAATTACCTCACCACAACCGGCCTGGACCCCGCTGACGATCTGCAAATGCTTAAAGACCTCGGACTGCATCCCTGACCCCATGAACAACCAGAACAGCCTGTACAGCATCCGTATGCGCGCCTCGTTGCGGGAACGCCATATTTCCGGCGCAGAGCGGATCGTTTCACACGACCGGATCGATGCGACGGTGCGCGAACTCGTTGCACGGGCGCGGGACCGGGAATGCGAGCCGGCCCGGATCGTCGTGAGCGTCGATGTCCTTGACCCTGCTTCGATCGGATACCTCACCAGCCTTGAGGTTACAACCCTGGAAGCACCCGATCATCGATCCGGAAGGGAGTATGCCGCCCGGGTCCTTCATCTCGCAGGGGTTTCAGACCAGGCCATTGCTGTTGCTCTGAAACTCATCAGCACAGGCGCAGCACCTTCGGGCGCGAACATGCGCGGCGCCATGATCATGGATGCGGAGACCGGAGAACGGCTTGAACCTGACCAGGAGCGCGGTATCCGTGCCTCCCGGTTCGATTGGACCGGGGAAGCCCTGCAAAGCGCGATGCGGCAACTCACTGCTCTGGGGCTTACCCATCACCGGACAACGGAGGCGCTTGCTCTCGCGACCAAAGTGGCCCATGCGCCGGGAATGGTGGCTGAGCTCTGCTGGTCCGATGAACCTGATTATAGTGCCGGGTATGTTGCCGCGCCGGGCCTTGGCTATGTGCGTTTTCCTTTTTTGAAACAAAAGGGCGACATGCATGGTGGAAGGGCTTTTTTTGTGAACCATGAGCAGCCTGGCCTGGACGCCTTGACTCTTTATCTTGAAAAATCGAGTGTGCTGATTGACAGGGTCGGCATCTGTTCAGCGTCCATGGATCCGGAACTTTTTATTCGTAAGAGTGTGAATACGCATGTTTGAACCGGAACTTTCGTACATAGATCAGCAGGGTCTTCGCAGACGGCTTGTGATTGCCAATCCTGATGACGGCGCTCATGTGATCATCAATGACCAGCGCGTTCTCCTCATGTGCTCAAACGACTACCTCGGCCTCGCCAATCACTCCGCATTAAAACAGGCGGCAACCGCTGCCATGGAGCAATACGGTTTTGGATCAGGCGCCTCCCGGCTCGTTTCAGGCACGGGGCCGCTCCATTGCCAGTTGGAAGAACGTTTGGCGAAATTTAAAGGAACAGAAGCCGCGCTCCTGTTCAATTCAGGCTATGCCGCGAACACGGGCGTCATTTCGGCCGTGGCGACAACCGGCGACGTGATCCTGAGCGACCGCCTGAATCACGCCAGCATCATCGACGGATGCCGTCTGAGCAAGGCGCGGGTGCATGTTTACCGGCACCGGGACGCTGATCATCTTGAAGAGCTTCTCAAAAAGAGCGCACCTGCCCGCCGCAGGCTGATCGTAACAGACGGCGTTTTCAGCATGGACGGTGATATTGCCCCGCTGCCGGACCTGGTGCTGCTTGCCGAGCGCTATGATGCAATGCTGATGGTGGACGATGCCCATGCCACCGGCGTGCTTGGTCCCGGAGGTCGAGGGACGGTGGAGCATTTCGGTCTCAAAGGCCGTGTCGCGATCCAGATGGGCACACTCGGCAAAGCGCTTGGCTCCTTTGGAGCATATATCTCGGGCGACAAGACCCTGATCGATTTCCTGCTGAACAGCGCGCGCAGTTTTATCTTCAGCACTGCCTTGCCGCCCGCGGTCTGCGCGGCGTCTCTCGCGGCACTCGACATTGTCGAGCAGGAACCGGAGCGCAGAAACAAGCTCTGGGTGAACAGGACCCGGTTCGTCCAGGGCTTGAAAACCATGGGCATCGATACCCGTGACTCGGAAACCCCGATCATTCCGATCATGATCGGAGCCTCTGAAAAAGCGATGCAGGCCTCTTCATCGCTTCTTGATTCCAAAGTGTTCGCAACCGCCATACGGCCGCCGACCGTGGCGGAAGGCGCGGCCCGGATCAGGACAACGGTAACTGCCGCGCATTCCACCGCTGACATAGATGCTGCTCTGGCAGCTTTTGCCGAACTGAAACAGAAGGGGTTCACCGGATGACCCTGCCAATTGACAAGCGGGTCATTATCGTTACCGGCGCTTCTCGAGGACTCGGGAAAGCCATCGCCCTGACCTTTGGCAGAGCAGGATGCCGCGTTGTCGTGGCCTTTCGCGAGAACGAACGGGCCGCCAACGCGGTCGGTGACGAGATCAGGTCCCTGGGGGGCGAGGCCTGCATTATCAAAGCGGATGTGCGGGTCTCCCAGGACGTCACAGCCATGGTGGAGCAAACGCTCAAACAATGGGGAGCCGTTGATGTGCTCGTGAACAATGCAGGCGTGGCCCAGGACGGGCTGCTGCTTCGCATGTCGGAAGAACAGTGGGACCGGGTTGTCGAGACGAACCTTACCGGAGTATTTCACTGTATCCGGGAAGCGGCGCCGCACATCAACAATAAAGCAGGCGGTCATATCATTAATATTGCGTCCATTGTTGGGCTGCAAGGCAGGGAAGGGCAGGCGAACTATTCCGCATCCAAGGCAGGCCTTATCGGCCTGACAAAGTCCTGCGCAATGGAACTCGGCGCTCAGAACATCAAGGTGAACGCTGTTCTGCCCGGCTATCTTCCGACGGATATGGGAATTGCAATATCTGGTGCGATACACGATCGTATACTACGCGAGCATACGCTCGGCAGGTTCTCCGACCCGCAAGAAACCGCTGATTTTATCTACCACCTTTCGCTCATGCGCAATGTATCCGGACAGGTGTTCAATCTGGACAGCAGGGTGATTTAGTTTCAGGACAGCCTTTCTATCGTAAATGCATTGACCACCTCTACAATCCATGCTACTGTATTTCGGACCTATAATGACTTGTTCAACCTTCGGCTCGACGACTCGCCAAAAGCGGCGCTTCGCGCCGTGAGAATGCGAAAATTTGAACTAATGAAATGCAGCAGGAAAACCCGCAATGTCGGTCACGACCAAGCTCACCCTTACTGATAAGCTGCCGCTTAAGGGAAGTGATTTCCCCTGTCTGGAAGGGTGTCCGGAAGTTTTAGCTTTACCTCAATTGAGCGTCGCAGCCTACAGAGAAGGACAGACCGCGAAGCCCTTCGAAGCTGCTCAGGACGAGTATCTCGAACTGATGCAAAATTTAGCTGACAGCGCTTTCGCCTTTCTGCTGGAAAGTGGTTTGGCCGAATCGGGTGATAGGCAGACCTTGCGTCTCTGGCGAGAGATGGGGAAAGAAGAGCCCGAACAATAACAGGAGCGGATTAGAGTTTATTTTCCGCTTTTTGCTTTGAGCAATGAAACACGTTTAGTGAGAGCGTCGAATTCATCGTAATCTACTTTTCTTTTCAGCTCGACTTTAAGAAACTGAACGTCGGACTTGATAATTTGTACGTCCTCCATCAGGGACCCGATCATTTCGGTCTGTATCTTTTGAGTTGTTTTTATTTCCTGGTATTGCTCGGCAATGAGATTGATCTTTGATCCGAGATCTTCCTTAAAGATACCGACGACATGCTGAAATTCAGTTCGCTGTTCAGTAAGGATTTCTCTTAATTTATTCTCGGTAATCTCCATGATTCCAATCTCCTTCTTTATGGATGCTTGAATATTATACGTGGAGCCGAATTTTTGTCAAGATATCTCTCCCGACACAGTGTCTTTCAACCAACCACAGCGACGCGTCAATGGCAGCGCGCCAAGAGAAAGGTTTCGATTTGTTATACGTAAGGGCTTACTCAAATGATTAAAGGCGTATTTATCACCGGGACCGATACTGGCGTGGGAAAGACCTATGTCGCTACCGGCATAGCAAAGGCCTTGCGTTCAGCAGGTGTTGCAGTAGGTGTCATGAAGCCCGCGGAAACCGGCTGTGGATCGCGTTCAGGCAAACTCATACCACGCGACGCGGCAGCTCTCGTCCGCGCAGCCGCGGTCCGCGATTCGCTGTCCCTGGTCAATCCCTATCGCTTCAGATCTCCTGTTGCGCCTTCTGTGGCATCGGCAATTGAACGGAAGCCGATCGATCCCGAGAAAATCCTCAAATCGTTCAAAACGCTATCTCAACGTCACGAGTTCATGATCGTTGAAGGCGCAGGAGGTATCATGGTCCCGCTTGCAGAGGGCTATCTTTTCCTCGATCTGGCGGAAGCAATGGGCCTGCCGGTGGTGATCGTCGCACGGCCGGGCCTCGGGACGATCAACCATACGCTCCTGACGATCGAAGCGCTCCGAAACCGGGGGATCACTATCGCCGGCGTCGTTATCAATGACGGGCAAGAGGGGCGAAAGGGACTCGCAGAGGCCACCAGTCCGGCCGTCATACAGGAAATCTCGGGTGTTCCGATCATCGGGACCATCGGCTATCGCTACCGGTCCTTTGACGCTGTGGCTATGCATCTTTCTGCACACTAACCGCTAATTTTTTCTTGACAACAAACCCTCCCCACAGTATCATGCGGCTTCAATTAATTAAGCAGTTAGTTAAATAGAATCATGCCGACAAAAACGACCCCAAAGAGAAAAACAGCAGGACGCCGCCCGGCATCAAAACAGGCCGCGTGCTGCACACGCTCGTCGATCATTGACGCTGCACGCAGTCTCTTTGCCCAGCGCGGCCTGGAGGGCGCAACGGTCCGTGAGGTGGCGGAAGCCGCGGGCGTGAACAACGCCATGATCTACTATCATTTTACGGACAAGGTCGAGATGTACCGGGCAGTTCTGGCCGATTCCTTTGAAGAGTTCAACCGCATCTGGGAGCATGAGCTCTTCACCACGGACGCGCCGGCCCGTAAAAAGATACAGAAGTATGTTGAAGAAATGATCCGCTTCCAGCAGAACAACGAGGAAATCCGCAGGATCATTTCCATGGAATTCGCCTGCTGCGGCAAGAACCTCAAGTGGCTCGCGGATAACTTTTTCCATCACAGCCATGCACATCTTGCCAAGATCCTTAAGCACGGCATAAAAAAGGGCGAACTTAAAAAAGTCGATTTGACCACCGCGATCTCGGTCCTGACCGGCATGGTCATCCAGAGCTTCATTAACCGTCCCATAGCTGAATACGTTACCGGAAAGAAGCTGGACCTGACTATTGATCACTTCGCCGCTTTTGTGACCGGGGTTTTCTTTGATGGATTGGGACAGAAGATACCGGGTAAAAAATAGCCGCTGACTCCCCGGAAGGATGCCTCTCTATGAAAAAAGTACTAACCGCCATTATCACCGTATTCCTGATATGTCTTGCAATGACCGCCTTCGCCGCGGACAGGGTCTACACGATCGATGACGCATACCAGGCCGCCCTTGAATCGAATGAATTAGTGAAGATCGCCGAGGAAGGCCTTCTGCAGTCGGAGGACCGCATTGACCAGGCCTGGACCTATCTTTACCCGCGCCTTGTGGCACAGTCCGCTTATACGGCCTACAACGACACGCTTCCCAAGACGCTTCCCGCAACCGGCGGCGCATATTTTCAGCCGACTGAGCAGTTCAGGGCAGCGCTCATCCTGACCCAGCCGCTCTATACCGGCGGCAGGACCTTCGCGGCCCTGCGCACCGCGCAAAAAATGAAGGGCGCAAGCGCCAGCGGCCTGTCTGGCGCCAAACAGGATGTCCTGCTCAGGGTTTCCGAGGCTTATTACGGCGTGCTCAAGGCCCAGAAATCGGTCATCATCAGTCAGCAGTCTCTTGAACGCATGGAGCGAAGCAGAAAAGTTACAGAGCGGGTTGCGGCGACCCGCAGCACCAAGGCCAACAGTTCAGCGCTCCTCCGGGTGAATATGCTGGTGAGTCAGGCGAAGATCAATCTTATCCGCGCCCAGGACGGGGTCAGGGTGGCGAAGGACAAACTGGGCCTTTTCACCAAGATGCCTCCCGAAGCCGTGCTTGCGGACCCCCGGCCTTTTGACCAGCAGACGGCGAGCCTTGAAGAACTGAAAGCCTCGGCCTTGAAGAACCGTGACGACTATGCCGCATCGAACCAGAACAAGAGCATCGCGGCGGAGTATGTTACGATCGTGAAGGGCGCGCACTATCCGCAGCTTTATGCCGAAGCAGGCCTCCAGTATCTCGGCTCTCGGCCAAACACACCCATGGATGCTACAACCTATTACGGCGGCCTGCGGCTGCAGATACCGCTCTTCGAAGGAGGCCTGATGAAGGCCGAAGTGTCGGAAGCCCGGTCGAAAGTGCGCCAGGCGGAGCTTTCCACGGACTTTCTTCGCCAATCCATTGAATCGGACGTGCTGGCCGCATACGTGGGCCTTCAGACGGTGGCTTCCGTTCTGGAAGCCGCAAAGCTCCAGATGTCCTATGCCAGAGACAATTTTACCGCTGTTGAAGGACTTTATTCCGAGGGTTTGGTGTCAAGTTTGTCGCTCATCGATGCGGAACAAGGTCTGAGCATGGCCGAACTGGAGCTGATGAACGCCACCTATGACCGAGAGCTCGCCATCCTGCGGCTTAAGAAAAGCACCGGTATGCTCGGCAAACCGGAACTCACGAACGAGGGCTCTCATGCGTCTTCCTGAAATAGCGATCAAACGTCCCGTCTTCGTCACCATGATCGGCGTCGCGCTGATCGTATTCGGCATCGTATCGTTCCCGCGCCTCGCGCTCGATCTCTTTCCCAAGATCGACTTCCCGGTGGTGAACATCACCACGAAGCTGGTGGGCGCAAGCCCCGAGATCATGGAAGTCGACGTCACCGATGTTCTGGAAGAAGCGGTGAACACGATCAGCGGGGTCAAGGCCATCACGTCGCGCAGCATGGAAGAATACTCCATCGTCACCGTGGAGTTTTATCTCGAACGGAATCTGGAACAGGCGGCCCAGGATGTCAGGGACAAAGTCGCCGCTGTCAGAAACCGGCTGCCGAAAGACACCGATGCGCCGATCATTGAAAAGATAAGCCCCGATGACCAGCCGATCGTCTGGATCGCGGTTTCCGGGGACCGCACGATCAAGGAACTGACCCACTACGCCGACAAGGTCCTCAAACGCGACATCGAAAAGATCTCCGGGGTGGGGTCGGTTACGATCAGCGGCGGACGGAACCGTCAGGTCCGCATCTGGATCGACGCCGCAAAAATGAACGCCGCTTCCCTGACGGCCGATGATATCAAATCGGCTTTAGGGCGGGAGCACCGCGAGCTCCCGGGTGGACGGGTCGAAAATTCCCAGACTGAATATATCGTAAAAACCAAGGGCGAATTCGAAACGCCTGAGGCCTTCAACGACATGGTGATCGCCTATCGCCACGGCAGCCTGATCAAGCTGCGGGATATCGGAAAGGCCGAGGACGGGCTTGAAGATGAACGGTCACTTACCCGTTTCAACGGCAAGCTCGCGGTCGGCCTGTCGGTCAAGCGCCAGTCCGGTGAAAATACCGTTGCGGTTGCCGAACGGGTGAAGGCGACCGTTGCAAAGATAAAGCCTCCGGAAGGGATGCGGCTCGACATAACCTTCGACCAGTCCAAATTCATCCGCCGGTCCATCGAAGATGTGGAGATATCTCTTTGGCTCGGCGCCATCCTGGCCATACTGATCATCTTTGTTTTCCTCAGAAGCGTCAGAAGCACCCTGATCAGCGCTGTCGCCCTGCCCACGTCGGTCATTGCCACCTTTGCGTTCATTCAGTCCTTCGGCTTTACCCTGAACATCATGACCATGCTCGGGCTGTCGCTCTCGATCGGCATCCTGATCGACGACTCGATCGTGGTGCTTGAGAATATCTACCGGAGGATGGAAGAAGGGGAAGCGCCGGAGCAGGCATCCCGCGAGGGAGCTTCGGAGATCGGGTTGGCGGTCATGGCAACCACCTTGTCCATTGTTGCCGTCTTCATACCCGTTGCGTTCATGAAGGGCATTGTAGGGAAGTTCTTCTTCGAGTTCGGCATCACCGTGACGATCGCCGTCCTCATTTCGCTCTTTGTCTCGCTGACGCTCACGCCCATGATGACGTCGCGTTTTCTGAGCTACCGGAAAAAGCATGGCAAGGTCTATATGTTCCTGGAAAAGGGGTTCGATACAGTTTTCGGCCTGTACAATCCGCTCCTTGCCCTGGCCTTGCGAAACCGCTGGAAGGTCATCGCTCTTGCCGCCGCCAGTGTCATCATTGGCCTGGTTTTCTTCGTCATACTGGGCAAGGAATTCATGCCCGCCGAGGACCAGGGACGGTATATGGTGAGGCTTGAAACTCCCATAGACTATGCGTTAAACCGATCCGATTCGGTCATGAAAAAGGTCGACGAAGAGCTTCGTCAGAGACCGGAGATAGCGAGCACCTTCTATGTCACCGGCTCGGACCTGACGCCGGATGTCAATAAAAGCAGGATCTACGTCAACTTGAAGGAACGGAAAGACCGGCATATCATCCAGATCGATTCCATGAAACAGGTCCGTGATAAGCTCTCCGCGCAGCCTGAGTTTAAGTCGTCGGTGGAGATGATCGCCATGGTCGGCGGCGGCATGCGTTCAACGCCGATCCAGCTGATGATCCAGGGGCGGGAGCTCGAAGATCTGAACAAGCGGACCCTGGCGATTAAGAATGAGTTCGCGAAGCTTCCCGGCATTGTCGATGCCGACACCTCGATCGAGATCGGCAAACCGGAAGTGCGCATCAGGATCGATCGTGAAAAGGCCGCCAACCTCGGTGTGAGCGCGGCGTCCATCGGCGGCACGGTCAACACCATGATCGGAGGCGAGATCGTCGGAAAGTACAAGGACGAAAAAGAGGGCGAACGCTATGATATAACCGCTCGGTTGTTCGCCAACGAACGCGACAAACCGACCGACATCAACGCGCTCCTGGTCCGTTCCTCAACAGGAGAGCTGGTGCGCCTGAACGAGGTCTCGTCGATCCAGTCCGGCAAGGGTCCCACGGTCATCATGCATTACAATCGACAGCGGGCGGCCACGATCTTTGCCGGCACGGACAAGACCAAACCCATGGGCGAGGCAATGAACGAGCTGAACGCGATCGTGGCAAAGAACATTTCAGCGGATATTTCGACCCGCTATGTCGGCATGGCGGATGCGATGCTGGATTCGTTCAAAAACATTTCTTTTGCGCTGATCATTGCCGTCATCATGGTTTACATGATCCTGGCGGCCCAATTCGAGAGCTTTGTTCATCCCTTTACGATCATGTTCTCGCTGCCGGTAAGCCTTATCGGGGCCATGGGGCTGCTGCTCCTTACGGGGGAGCGCATACAGATTTTCAGCCTCATCGGCGTGATCATGCTCATGGGGCTGGTGACCAAGAATGCGATCCTGCTGGTCGATTATACGATCACCCTCCGGCATCGCGGCATGACCCGTGAAGAAGCGCTGCTCAAGGCCGGACCGGTCAGACTCAGACCGATCATCATGACCACGGCAGCCATGGTCTTCGGCATGCTTCCGACCGCATTAAAGCTCGGAGAAGGCGCGGAGACCCGCGCCCCCATGGCCATTGCCGTTATCGGCGGACTCATAACTTCCACGCTGCTCACGCTGATCGTGGTCCCGGTCGTGTACACGATCGTGGATGATGTGGAGAATTTCTTTACCAAAAAGAAGACCGGGTAGTTTTCTTCTGCCCGATCATCATCTTATGCTTAAACTCGGCCATATCGTCTATTCGAACACCGTGCCCGTCCATGCCGGGATACTCACCGGCAAGGTCAAATTCCCCTTTACGCTCGTGGAAGGCATTCCAACGGAATTGAACCGCCTCCTCAGCGAGGGCGGGCTGGATGTATCGCCGTCATCATCCATCGAATTCGCCTCCCATCCCGGCCGCTATCTGATCATGCCCGGCTTTTCCATTACCTCCAGGAACAACGCCATGAGCATCGTTCTCCAGAGCCGCCTGCCCTTGGACCAGCTGAACGGAAAGACGGTTGCACTGACCACCGCTTCGGCGACCTCGGTGGTGCTGCTCAGGATATTGCTTGAGCTCAAAAACCGCGTCAGTCCCGACTATACGCACTTTGTGCAGGGGAAGGACAACCCGTATGACCGGGCCGACGCCGTGCTCCTGATCGGCGATCATGCGCTGAAACGTCCGCGGGTCGCGGGGTTTGACCACGAATATGACCTGGGCGGCCTCTGGCACGAGTTCACCGGTCTTCCGTTCGTTTTCGCCCTCTGGCAGATCAATTACAAAAAAAACCTTGATAAAGACCTCTCTTCGCTCTATTCTATCCTTCGGGAATCGAAAGCCTACGGGCTCTCGCATCTTCCGGAGCTGGCGCGGGAACACGCCGGCCGTTTCGGAATACCGGCGCCGATGCTGCTTGAATACTGGAATTCCTTCAGCTTCGATTTCGGGCCTCAGGAGCAAAAAGGGCTGATGACCTATTACGGATATGCCGCGGAACTCGGGGCTGTGAAACCGGTCAAGGAACTCAGGTTCTGGAGCGAACCCTGACCCGAATACATGCTTTGACAGGATAACAGGATAAATCCGTAAAAGAAAAGACTTTCGTCCTGAAAATCCTAAGTTTTTATCTGCGGAAATCGGAGCTTGCTAAACCATGACCATCCCCCAGAGACAGAGCGGGCAGCACGAACAGCATGATCACGACCATGATGAAGCGCATGACCATGAACATCATGAACACGGGCATGAGGAGGGCCATGGCCACGCCCACAGCCTGAATCCGGCGGCTGCCGGAGGACGACAGGGACTGCTTATCGCGCTCGCCATCACGGTCCTGATGATGGTCGCCGAAATAGTCGGCGGACTGCTTTCGAACAGCCTGGCGCTCTTGTCCGACGCCGGACATATGCTGACCGACAACCTGGCGCTGCTGTTGTCCTTCTTCGCCATGAAGTTCGCCACCATGCCGGCCACCGACCGGAGGACCTTCGGGTTCTACCGGCTCGAGATCCTGGCGGCTTTCATCAACGGCGTTATTCTCGTTCTGCTCTCTCTCTACATCATCTACGAGGCATACCTGCGCATCCTGCACCCGCAGCCGGTGCAGGGGACGCTCATGCTCGTTGTGGCCATCATCGGCCTGGTCGCCAACATCATCGGCGCGATGGTCCTGACCAAGCATAGCCATGCCAACCTGAACATTCGCAGCGCTTACCTGCATATTATCGGTGATGCCTTGTCCTCGGTCGGGGTGGTGGTCGGAGGCATCATCATTCTCCAGACCGGCTGGTACCTGATCGATCCGATCCTCAGTATTCTAATATCCTTCGTGATCATCTTCGGCGCCTGGGCGCTGGTCAAAGAATCGGTGAGCATCCTGCTTGAATCGGTGCCCTCACATATTGATATTGATACGGTGGCAACCGAGATCGCGAAACTTGCCGGGGTCCGTGAAGCCTACCACATCCATGTATGGACCATCACCTCCGGGGTCCATGCCATGAGCGCTCATGTGATCATCGATGATCAGCTCGTCAGCCGCAGCAGGGAACTGCTTGACGAGATCAGGGAGCTCCTTTCGAATAAGTTCAAAATTGGCCACAGCACCATCCAGCTTGAATGTGAGCGATGCAACGAGAACGCCGAATGCCGGCTTACCTGCCTGCTTCCTTCGCCAGATTCACGTGAGCTTTCATCGAGCTCGGGCATTCCCCCGGAGGGGCAAGGTTTATGAAACACCTCGGAAGAAAATTTTATCACCTTGTCGGCGGAACAGGGCTCCTTGCTCTTTATTTTGTCCTGGGCAGGAACCAGGCGCTCCTCACCTACGCCGTTTTATTTACTATCGTCATAGTCCTCGACGTTGCACGGCTGAAACTGCCTGCAATAAACCAATTTGTCTATACAAAATTCGGCAGCTTTATCAGGAACAACGAAAAACAGAAGCTTACCGGCACGGCGCCGTATATCCTCGGCATAGGCTTGTCCCTCTACGCTTTTCCCGCGAACCTTGCGTCGGCGGCCATTTGCTTTCTCGCCTTCGGCGATGTCGCGGCAACAACGATCGGAGAACGATATGGAAAGACCAAGATCGGGGCCAAGAGCCTCGAAGGCTCGGCGGCTTTCATCATGGCGGGATTGTTCGTTGGGCTGGTCCTTCTGCCCGCGGCCGGGGTGCGGGTCCCTCCCGTGGTCATCGTTGCAGGCGCCGTGACCGCTGCGGCCGTCGAACTAATCCCCATTGGCAATGATAACTTTACCATCCCGATCGTATCGGGCGCGGCCATGAATTTTTTTACGCAATGGTTATCCTAACCCGGACAAGCCGGGACCAAAACCTTGCAACCACGAAGGACACGATGAGCACGAAGGAATTAATTTCTTGTTTTTTAACGAATGAGCTCAGTATTTAATCTTCGTGAACTTCGTGCTCTTCGTGGTAAATATTCCTGTCATTTTGTGTGGAATTTGACTTCTTAGTTACTAACGATGATAAAACCGGGAATAAAAAGCTTTTTGGGCGGTCTGATTGCGATCCAGCTCTTTGCGGTCTTTCAAGCTCTGAGTGCCGAACCGACTACGCTTACGCTCCGGAACTGCATTGAAACCGCGCTCAAGAACCAGCCGGCGATCACGTCCGCACGGGAGAATGTGAACGCCGGTCAGGGGCGCATGACGCAGGCTACGTCGCCCTATCTCCCGCGAATAACCGCCAGCACCGGCCATGAAGAAAGTCATGGGGTCGGCGGCCAGGTGCAAAGCATCTCCCGGAGCAACACGACCTCGCTTTCGGTCAACCAGGTGCTGTATGATTTCGGCAGGACCGGAAATACGCGTGACGCGGCGCGCTCGGCTTTGCGAGCGGCTGAATTTGATGAACAGCGCGTGGTACAGGATACGGTCCTCAACGTGAAGCAGGCTTATTATGCGCTCCTGGCCGCCCGGAAGCTCGTGCTCCTGTCGCGGAAAACTTCAGAACAGGCGGAGAGCCATCTGAAGCAGGCTGAAGCTTTTTTCCGCTCAGGGTCCAAACCGAGATTCGAAGTGACCAGGGTTGAAGTGGAAGTGAACAACGCCAAACTGAGCATGATCAATGCGAAGAATAATGTCCGGCTCCGGACGATCGGCCTCTATAACGCCATGGGCATCGATCCGGGAGGGGACGTGGAGCTCGAGGATGTCCTTTCGGCCCCGGTTTCCATTCCCACGATGGAACAGGCAATGACTGAAGCGCTCAAGAACCGTCCTGAGCTGCTGAAAGCCGACGCTGATATTCAGGCTGCGCGCGCAAGGATCAGTGCGGAAGAAGCGAACTATTTTCCCACGCTCTCCGCGCACGGCTCGTACAACTGGGCAAGCGGCAGCACCAGTATGGGCACGATCCAGATAAACACCCAGGACAACTGGAATGCCGGCATACTGCTGTCTGTGCCGCTTTTCGAGGGAGGGCTCACGCAAGGGAAGGTGGGCGAGGCCCGGGCGGACCTGCGCGCTCTCGAGGCGCAGGGCCAGACCTTTCGACGATCGGTCCTTATAGAATTAAACCAGGCTTTCGCGGATATCGAAAGCGCGGCGGCCCGGATAGCGGTGATGGAGTCCCTGCTCAAAAAAGCGGGCGAGAGCCTTGAACTTGCCCAGGGCAGATACGCCGCCGGCGTCGGCGCCTATATCGAAATTACCGATGCACAGGTCGCTTCGGTCAATGCCGAGACCGACCACGTTCAGGCGCTCTATGATTACCAGCTTGCCGCGGCACGGTTCTTTAAAGCGATGGGACGAGTAGAAGCGTAAAGCAAGATTTAAAATTTAAGATTCAAGATTCAAGATACGGGGTACGGCTGGTTTATTGAACGGTGTGTCAGGAGAATATAATGCCGACGAGAGAGGTCACTTTTACCGTCAAGCTGCCGATCAGAAGCGTATGGTCCTTTATGATCGACCGGAAAGAGGTGGGCTGCCTTTTTCCCGGGTGCAAGGGCGTGGAGATCCTGAACGACCTCGATTCCATCTGGAACATCAGAATGTCGCTTGGCCCTTTCACGCGAATGGTTGAGATGCATGCCCATACGGACGAACTGATCGAGTATGAGAAAATAGCATGGACCGCAACTCATGAACACCTCATAACCACCGGAACAACCACCTTCAGAAAAATATCCGATGATGAAACAGAGATCACCTACCACCTGGAAGGCCACGTGAACGGACACTTCAGCTTTCTCCAGGAGGTGGTCGTTGCCGATAAACTGGGAGAATTGACCCGCGGCTTTATGAAGGCCATCAAAGAACGCCTTGAGTACCATGCAAATGAATCGTAGAGGTCGCTAAAATGTCAAAATTAGGAAGCATCCTGAAAACCAAGCTGTTTTGGACCGGCGTCATCGCGTTGGTTGTTGTCCTGTTTATCGCCCTCAGCGGGAAGAAACCAGTGTCGGTAAAAGCCATTGAACTGAAGCCCGGTGAGCTGCGCGTTATCCTGAACGCAACAACGACCTCAACGGTGAAGTCCGAGACCGAAGTTACGCTCTCGGCGCAGCGTACCGGCAGGGTGATCAAGCTCCCGCTCAAAGAGGGTGACGTGGTAAAAGCGGGAGCGCTCATTGCCCAACTTGATTTGACGGAGGAATCCGTACAGACCGGGAATGCGCTGGCGCAGAGCAAGGCCACCTTTGTGGAATCCGAAAAAAACCTCAATCGCATGAAGGACCTGTTTGAAAAAGGCATGGTCGCCCAGCAGGACCTCGATGGAGCCCGCAGGGCCTATGAGGTCGCAAAAGCACAGTATGAAGCTGCTGCGGAGGATAGCAAGATAAAAGGCGATTATTCGGTCATTCGGGCGCCATTTAACGGAGTGATATCGAAAAAGTATGCCGAGGTGGGGGAACTGGTATTGCCGGGAAAGCAGATCGTAACGCTGGTCAATCCCGATAAGATCTATGTTCTCGCCACCATCGACGAGGTGGATGTGGGAAGATTGCGGCTGGGACAGCCTGTCACAACAACCGTCGATGCCTTTCCTGGCGAGCAATTTCCGGGAGCGATCAGGCAGGTATCGCCGATCATAAGCGGGGGAAAGCTCGAAACCCGTACTGCCGACGTCTGGATCTATTTTGACAGGAAATACCCGAAGATCAAGCCGGGAATGTCGGCTGATGTCGAGATCCTGGTCACGACGCTTCCCAATGTTCTTTCCGTGCCATCCCAGGCGGTCATCGAGCGGGCCGGCAAAAAACAGGTGTTCCGTTTGACCGGGAGCGCGCTCAAGCCCGGAGCGACAGCCGTTGCGAAGCTGGTCTCCATTGATCTCGGAGAGACCAACTGGGTTTCAACCCAGGTGACCAAAGGTCTGTCCCCAGGAGACTTTGTGATCACCACGCCGGAGGCAACAGGCTTGAACGATGGCGTGAAGGTGGTTTTGGAGTAACCGGTTTAAAAACATGATCGAACTCATTAAGGTAACAAAAACCTATCGCATGGGCGCGGTGGATATAACCGTTCTGACGGACGTTTCCTTAAGCGTTCAGCAGGGGGAGCTCATCGCCATCATGGGGCCCTCGGGTTCCGGGAAATCAACGATCATGAATATTCTCGGGTGCCTGGATCGCCCCACCAGCGGTTCCTACCGCTTCGAGGACCGGGAGATCAGCGCCATGACGGATGACGAACTCGCTTCGATCCGGAACGTCAAGATCGGCTTCGTGTTCCAGACCTTCAACCTGCTCCCTCGTTTTACCGCGTTAAAAAATGTGGAGGTGCCGCTTATCTACAGCGGTGTGCCGGCCCGGGTTCGCAGAGAGCGCGCCATTCCCATGCTTCAGCAGGTAGGTCTTTCCGAACGCATGCACCACAAACCCACGGAACTTTCGGGAGGACAACAGCAGCGCGTCGCAATTGCCCGGGCACTCGTCAATCATCCGCCGCTCCTTCTTGCAGACGAGCCCACGGGAAATCTCGACAGCCGTTCCGGCGAGGAGATCCTGGACCTCCTGACCGGGCTGAACAAGGAAGGGGTCACGATCGTCATTGTTACCCATGACCGGAGCGTGGCGGACCGATGCAAACGGACCATTACGGTAAAAGACGGAAGGCTCATCGACGACCAGGTGCGCGCATGAACTTTATTGAAACGTTCCGCGTTGCTTTCGAGGCGCTGCTCTCAAACAAGATCCGGTCGGCAC
This sequence comes from Nitrospirota bacterium, assembly GCA_043731355.1. GTDB lineage: Bacteria > Nitrospirota > UBA9217 > UBA9217 > UBA9217 > GWC2-56-14. The sequence continues at coordinate 54,887 of JAYTJE010000079.1, read as the reverse complement.
TGACGATGCTCGGGGTCATAATCGGGGTCATGGCCGTTATTCTCCTCATTTCCATCGGCGAAGGGGCGCAGGTTTACATCACCAGGGAAATGACCGGCCTCGGAACGAACCTGCTCATCATCACGCCCGGGAAGACTTCCACCAGCGGCGGCTTTCATCCTCCCTCCGCGGGCACGGTGCGCAAGCTGACCTATGATGACGCCCAGGCGCTCAGGCGGCGCGCCTGGCTTCTGACCGACGCGGTCCCGCTGGTGTTCGGAACGGGAAAACTCAAGTATCATAACATGGGCCGGGACGTCATGATCATCGGCACCACGCCCGAATTTCAGCGGGTCCGCAATCTTTTTGTGGACACGGGAAGTTATATTTCACAAAGCGATGTCGATTCCAAAACCAAGGTCGTCGTTCTCGGCGCCAAGGTAAAAGAGGAGCTTTTCGGCACGGAGAACGCCCTCGGCAAAGTCGTGGTCCTCTCTGATGCGCGCTATCGGGTGGTCGGGGTCATGCGGAAAAAAGGCACGAGCATGGGTATGGATATCGACGACATCGTGTATATTCCCGTGACCAGCGGCCAGGAGCTCTTTGATACCGACTCGCTTTTTGAGCTCATCGCGTCAACGCCGCGGGCGGAAGATGTGGACCGCGCCATTGCCCAGATCAAGGACGTGCTGATAAAACGGCATGCCCATAAAGAGGATTTCACCATTCAAACGCAGGGGGCGATGCTGGAAATGATGAATACGGTCCTCGGTGTGCTGACCGCCGTGCTCGGCGGCATCGCGGGGATATCGCTGCTGGTCGGCGGCATCGGGATCATGAACATCATGCTGGTCTCGGTGCGCGAACGAACGAGGGAGATCGGCATCCGGAAGGCGCTCGGAGCGAGGAACAAAGACATTCTGGCCCAGTTCATGATCGAGGCCATCACGCTCTCCGGCGCGGGCGGCATCATCGGCATCATGCTCGGCGTAGGCCTGGCGCTGCTCATCCCGGTATTCGTTGATGTGCTGCCGACGAGCGTTTCGCTCTGGTCCATCCTGATGGCGTTCTTTTTTTCAGCCGCGGTGGGGATCTTCTTCGGCGTGTATCCCGCGCGGAAGGCGGCAATGCAGGACCCGATACAGGCGCTCAGGTATGAATAGCGGTCTTCGTGTTAGAACAGCGTAGCGGCGTTTTCCAGAGCGGCGCGTGAGATCAGGTAGTTCCCCGCTTCGGTCTTTCCCTTGAGCTTGATCGGGTAACAGCTTCCCAGGCCTTTTTCCAGTTTATATACGGAAAATTTTATATTGCAGTATCGGCACGTAACCGCGCCGTCCCCGGGCCGGTATCCCTGCTTGTGATGATAGCAGCTTGCGCAGGCGTCGAGGTAGGATTGAACGCCGGAGTCCAGCCGCAAAACAAAGAAGTTGATCTGTTTGCCTTGATAGCGATAGGTGAGGAAAAACGGCGTTGCTGTTTTCAGTGAGGATATGTCGATGACGGCGTTTGCGCCGACGATGGCCGGGGCGGCATAGGTATGTCGGCTGGCACAGGCGGAACCGGCAAGGCTTGCCAACAGTAAGGTGATGAGCAGGGCGCTCATGGTATGGTTATGCGCTTTTATTCTTCTCATAATTGTTTAACATGATAACGCGCTGTTGACGGAAAGTAAAGTCCATTCACCTCTCTCTTGCCACAATACGATTATTGTCAATGCTGTTTTATTTCCTCCCGTGCGGCTGCAAGCGCCTCCGCCCAGGTCGAGCTCGTTCCGCCATTTACCTTTATGAACGCTTCAGCGCCTTCTTTTGACTGAAAGGCCCACTTTGGCTGTTCAGTCATCACCCCTCGCTTTTTGCCGCCCATGACCCATACCGCTTTTTCAGCCTCCAGCAGTGTCCGGGTTTCGCGGTCGGCAACGAGCAAAGTCTTGACGGTTTTCCCCGGATTCGCATCAAGCTCAATGACCGCACAGTGCAGGCTGCAGGTTCCCACCACGGTCCCGTCCTCATACTGCACCAGCATCCGGCTGAACCCATAGGCTTTTCGGTCCATGCCGCAATTGCCGCATGAACGGTGATGGTCAATGTCATTGTCAGGTCCGCCTGCCTGAGTGGTAATGCCGACAAAAACCATCATTATCAAGAGAACCACGCTACCAGCATAGTGTTGTATCGTTTTCACGATTATCTCCTCTATTTTTATTGCCGGTCAGGGCAGCTTGGACAACGCCGAGCTTAGCCGTGAACCGTCTTTGAAATCCTCATTCAAACGGACAATGCCGTTCGAGTCGATAACGATCGTTGTCCCCATCGTGGCATGAAAACGGTTAAGGACCGTCTGGTGTGTATCGGCGAGTACCGTGAACCCCGAACCGGAATAACCGTTATTGACTTCTTCGTCCCTCGCCGCGGAAACGCTGCCTGAGACATAATCAACAATGAAAAAACGCACCGCGGGATAGTTTGGAAGGATGTAAGACCGTATGTTGCTCATATGCGTATCGCATATCGGGCACCACATGGTGAAATAGATGACCGTGCCCCTGACGCCGGGGGAAGACACGACAGAGGAAAGGGTAACCATGTTTCCCTGAGTATCAGAAAGTGTGAAGTCCGGCGCTGCCTGACATACTTCCGGCCCGGTAATGCCGCATAGAACACCGGGGCGCTTGTCCTTGTTCGAGGGGGCGAGGTCATTCATCGTGCCGCCGCAACCGAAGAGAAGAAACAGCAGCAGGCAAAGGTGTGTCATCCTGGTCATCTTAACGGAACCCATAGCCGACCCCCAGTGTGTAAACGTCCGTAGTAGGGAAGTTCTCTCCCCAGCCGTCAAACATGATCGCATGGTTCCAGCCCATGCGGACGCTCCAGTCGCTGTCGGTGCTGGAGTATGTTAGGGCAAGGCCCAGGGCGTCTTTTTTAAACCCGCTGGACGTGTCTTTTGCGCCGTTGATCGTCGCATCTGCCTCCCGGAGCTGCGACAGAGACGCAGTGCCCGTGAGCGTATCGCCGCCGGTCCCGAGGTAATAGATATAGCTTAGGGACAAGGCGGCCGAAGTCCGGTCGCCGAGTTCTTTATGGTAAGGCTCGACATAGTTGCCGTATTCCCGGTTGACCGCTCGCTCGAAATAGGTCCCATAGGCAAGAGAAAGGGATGCGGTCCAGGGATGGATGGTTTTCGAGACAATGACGTTCCCGTCGAGCCGGTAGAAGCCGCGGCCGGTAACGTCGAAACTGCTGTTTACGTCATCGTAGGGAGAAATTCCTGTCGGAATTACCAGCGACGGGCCGATCATGACCGAGGGGGCCATATCCTTGAGGTCCCGCACTTTCCAGGCCGATTCATCGCTCAGCGCTTCGTACCAGAGATTCATGGTCGTGTCGCCCAAGCCGTCAGTGCGGGAAGAGAAGCCGGAATAACCATTGCTGTTCCATATATACGGCACGACAAGGCTCGCCTGCCAGCGAGGGGACAAGCGTTGTCCATAACCCAGGTTCAGCCGGTATTGCCGCAGGTCCGACCCCTCGGGATCGGCGCGGTGGACGCCCCGCTGGTCCCAGTAGCCGTTGTATTTTTCAAGCTCAAAGGACAGATCGAGCATGCTCGAATAGAATTTCGGCAGGATAAGTCCGGCGCCGCCCCCGCCGCCGCAGCAGGATCCGGCGTAGGCCGGGAGGGGAGAGAAAAGCGCGGCCCCCGCGAGGAGGGCCGCACAGGTAATCGTTATCGCATATCTATTCATTTTACCCTTTTCCGCTACTGCGGAGTTACAAAGAACGTAGCGTAATTTGTACTCGTCGGCGATGAAACCATGCCGTCAATAGTTTTGTCCTGTCCGTTCAAAGCCATTTTTACATAGATCGTCGTCGTTTTCGAGGACATGAGACCGATCAGGCCTGACACGGTCCAATGGCCGTTTCCACTATGCACGGCGGAAAGTGGGATTGTAAATGCGGTATCCTGAGATGCGGTAACGGTCATAGAAGTGACCAACCCCGTTGGACTGCTCATTGTCGCCCCAACATATGCGGGTTTGAAATTCATATTCATGTCTTCACCATGGGCGATGAACAGACTGAAAGTCGAAGTTGCAGCACTGACCGGACCATCGCTGAACAGATAGTATCTATTGTATTGTGTCCCGGACATTGAACTTACAACATCATCGGCTCCATACAATTTTGCTTTGATCGTATCGGTGCCCATAGCCATATTGACATAAGGGTAAAAGACAGCAGCTTCAGACCCGATATTGACCTTCAACTCCCAATAACCACTCATCGTGGGCATGAGATAGTACACCGCGCAGGAATATGTGCCGTCTCCGTTGTCCACGATGCTGTCTACAGGCGTTGAATGGCTATCGACGCCCGTCGGTTTGATCATATACATCATTGGCTTTATTGAAAGGCCTGTTGAGGTAAGTCCTGTTACCAGCGAACCATCGCTTCGCTTCGCAATGCGAAGTGTGAACTCGGTCTTGCCCTCAGCCGCAGGCATCATTCCCGTGATATACTCGACTAAGTAGGTGCTTGCAGGCAAAGATTCCTTCACGGTCACGATCTCAGTTTTTGTCGTTTCACCGCACCCGAACAACATCACCAGCGCGAATATACCAACGAGCGCATTCCCTGTATTCCAGCTGTGTTTCATCATTTTCAAATTCTCCTTTTAAGGTTATTGTTGTCTCATAATGCAGTTATTGCTTCAATAATTCGTCGATCTCTTTTTCATAGACGACGCGGTCTTCACTTTGGAAACCCTTGTGCTGGTACTTGATAACACCGTCTCTTCCGATAATGAACCCGGTCGGCAGACTGGTAACGCGATAGGCGTCGGAAACCTCGTTCCTAACATCGACAACGACATGAACGCTCAACGGAAACTTTCGTAAAAACGCCGCTGTGTTTTTTTCAGAAGGATCCATGCTGACGGCGATGACTTCAAAGCGATCGCTGCCGTATTTCTTATACAATGCATCGAGCTCCGGCAGCTCCTGTCTGCACGGGATGCACCAGGGCGCCCAGAAATCCAGGAACACCACCTTTCCCTTAAAGTGCTCCAGTGAAATCATCGCTCCGTTCGAGTCAACAAGTACGAATGATGGTGCCTTTGCGCCGACCTGGCCTGAAAAGGCATGAACAGGTGCAATCGTTATCAGGAGGAATGCAATGACAATTAATCTGTTCACGATGCTCCATAGCCGGGACAACTAACCGCAACCGGAGAAGCTTTAAAAATAGCTCCGCTTCGCAAATACCAAATAATGCACAATCATAACGGATAGTGCCGAAGCGGAGCCGAGCTTATTGGCATACGCGGACACGCGCATACCTATTCCGGGGAGGAATACTCATATCTTCGGTCTGGTGGCGCTGCTTAGCTTTTTGGAGGACGTTCGTCTTGAAAGGCGATACAGAGTGGTTTGAATCGAAGAGTTAACGCTGCGGAAGCATTACTGGTCCCCTGGGGAAGGGGCAGGTTCATACATTCATTGATACAGGGCATTTCACCGTTCGATGACAGTGCGGGTGTTGTCGAGTGGCAGACATCAAAGGTTCCTATCTCGGTTTGCCCCCCCTGGGCTGCCAGGGCAGGCAGCGAGGGCGGCGCAACAATGCTGAGAGCTATCGCCAGAAGCACTATGATAGATTGCCATCTCATGCGCGCACTATAAGGCAATTGATCTGACGTTGTCAACGTAAAATTAAAATTTGAGAAATTTGAGAACGTGTGCGGCCGATTATTAAAGTGCCCGCCCGCGCGGGCCGTAAATCAATAACATCATCGCCGGCTTCATAACATCCTGATGGGAGAGAAAGTTCCTTATTGACACCTCATTGTAAATACTGTAGTTTTAATTATGACTGGTATCATTCTTGCTGGTGGTGAAAATAAACGCATGGGCGTTGATAAAGCTTTTCTGGAGGTGGCGGGCTCGCCCATCATAGAGCATGTTCTGCGGGCGTTCGGGTCTATTGTTCACCGCATCATTATCGTAACAAATTCACCGGAGCGCTACCTCGCTTACGAGGCCAGGGTCGTCACGGACAGGCTGGACCAGCGGGGCCCGTTGACGGGAATATATTCCGGCCTCTCCATTTCCGAGAGTGAATATAATATTGTGGTCGCCTGCGACATGCCATTTCTGAACGCGGGTCTTCTTGCATACCTGATGGAACTGGCGCCCGGATACGATGCGGTGGTCCCTGCTTTTGAAGGACGGGCCGAACCGCTCCATGCCGTGTACAGCAAGGGCCTGCTGCCCGTGATAGAGAAAAGGATACGCGAAGATGACCGCCGGTTGCAGGGCATCTTCGGACGCGCGAACGTACGCTATGTTACTGAAAAAGAAATCAGCCGTTTTGATCCGGAGCGGCGATCGTTCATCAATCTCAATACCCCGCAGCAATACAAGGAGGCAACATGTTTGGACTCGGAATGCCGGAACTGCTCGTAATCCTGGTCATCGTGCTCGTGATCTTCGGCGCGAACCGACTTCCCCAGCTCGGCGAGGGGCTCGGAAAGGCCATCAAGGGCTTTAAAAAGGGGATTTCCGACGCGCCTGCGCAGGACAGCAATTCAGAAGCAGCCAAGAAAGAGAATAAGGGTTAATTGACCGTCGCTGCCCCGATAAAGTGGGTCCTTACGGAATCCGATGCGGCTGCTGCGGCCGCGCTCACGGGGCAGACAGGGGTCCATCCGCTCATCGCCAGGCTGATGTCCAGCAGGGGGATGACGGACCCCGCTGACGTACGGGCCTTTCTCTCCTGCGAACTCGCGGCCCTGTCCGGACCGGAAATATTCATTGGAATGGAAAAAGCCGTAGCCAGGATCCGGGCCGCGCTTTCCGCGCATGAGAAGATCGCGGTGTATGGCGACTATGATGTCGATGGGGTGACCGGCGCGACGCTCCTTTTTCTGGCGCTCAAAAGCCTAAATGCGGATGTTATTTCCTACATCCCTGACCGCATAACCGAAGGCTATGGCCTGCATAGTCCCGCGCTGAATTCGCTCAAGGCTGCCGGCGTTTCGCTGGTCATCACCGCTGATTGCGGCATCGGCGCTCTTGATCAGGCGAACACCGCCCGCTCGCTGGCATTGGACCTCATCGTTACCGATCACCATGAGTTTAGCAGGCAAACCGACGCTTCCGGCACGGCTATCGTGCTTCCTGATGCATTCGCTGTTCTTCACCCAAGGCTGGTCTCTGAAAAAACGCCGGAGCGCGTCAAAAAAGACGTGGCAGGGCTGACCGGGGTCGGCATGGCGTTCAAGCTGGCGCAGGCCATCCTGGACGCTCCGGTGGAGGACGAACGGATAAGGCGATACCTCGACCTGGTGGCCCTCGGTACGATCGCTGACGTGGGCGCGATCATTGGAGAGAACCGGATCTTGGTGAAACATGGCCTTGCGGACCTGTCAACGGACAACGGCTCGCAGCGAAAGGGCGTGGCAGCGCTCAAAGAAGTTGCCGGTCTTGCGGGAAAGAAGATCGGCGTGGGCGCTGTTGGGTTTTCCCTTGCCCCCCGGATCAATGCCAGCGGGCGGCTGAGCAGCGCCGATACCGCATTTAAACTGCTTACCACGGAGTCTCCTGAAGAAGCACGGGAACTGGCGACCATGCTCGATGACATAAACAGGGAGCGCCAGGCCGTGGAAGAGCTCATCAGGGAAGCGGCAAGAAGCCTCTGCGCGTCGCTGGATCTCACCAGGACCGGGGCGCTCGTTCTTGCCTCCACGGACTGGCACCCCGGCGTCATCGGGATCGTGGCTTCGCGCATCGCGGAAGAATTCTACCGGCCCGCGGCGCTCATTTCCGTGAAGGACGGCATAGGCAAAGGCTCGGCGCGGAGCATCCCTGGGTTTGACCTGTTCCAGGGCCTGTCCGCCTGTTCAGACCTGCTGCTGGGCTTCGGCGGCCACCAATATGCCGCCGGCTTCACCATTGCCGAGGACCGGATCCCCGAACTTCGGGAACGTCTCGGTTCGATCGTCCTGCAACAGATGGGTCCCCAGGGTTTTGTGCGGACCCTGGCCGTGGATGGGGCGGTGACGCTCGATGAGCTGACCCTGGAACTTATGCATGAGCTCGAGCGCATGGCGCCCTTTGGCCTGGGAAATCCCGAACCTCGTCTGGGCGCCCGCGGGATTACGGTCCTCTCCTCAAGAGCCGTGCGGAACAACCACCTGAAGCTTCAGCTCCGACAGCAGGGGGGCGGCCCGTTCGGCGCGATTCTGTTCAGCCGGGGCGGGAGACCGTGCAAGACCGTGCTCGAAGGCTCAAAAGTTGCGATTGTTTTCACGCCGCGCATCAATGCATGGAACGGTAAAACTGCTGTTGAACTTGAGCTCAGGGACGTCAAGATAGATTCGTCCGAGGGTAAGAAGGTATGATGTTAAGAAAGAAGGCAGATACACCCGCTGTTTCTTACCTTCCTTCCGTCTTACCTTCCTAACTGAGGAATTTCAGGAAGCCTATGTCCGTTGTTCGTCTCGAAGACATCGTAGATCGCATGCAGAGCTATCATCCCGATGCGGATGTGGACGTGCTGAGGCGCGCCTACATCTTCTCAGCCAAGGCCCATCAAGGGCAGATGCGCCTCTCCGGGGAATCCTACCTGATCCATCCCATCGAAGTCGCGGCCATTCTCACCAGCCTCAAACTCGACGTCGCCACCGTTGCCACCGGCCTGCTCCACGACACGATCGAGGATACGACCTCCTCCCTGGAGGAGATCAAGGGGGTTTTTGGCGAAGAAATCGGCATGCTGGTCGACGGCATGACCAAGCTGAGTCGCATGGAGCTCCAGAGCCGGGAGCAGCGTGAAGCGGATAATTTTCGCAAGATGGTCGTGGCCATGGCCAAGGACATCAGGGTCATTCTGATCAAGCTGGCCGACCGGCTCCACAACATGCGTACGCTGAGTTCGCTCTCTCCCGAAAAACAGCGGCGCATTGCTCAGGAAACGCTCGATATTTACGCGCCCCTCGCCAACCGCCTCGGAATCTCCAAGATCAAGATCGAGCTCGAAGACCTTTCGTTCAGGTATCTCAACCCCGAAGCCTATCAGGAGGTCCTGCAAAAGGTCTCGCAGCGCCGGATCGAGCGCGAATCCTATGTGAACGAGCTTATGGCGACCATGCGGGACCAGCTTGCCGAGCAGGGGTACCCTGGCGAGGTGAAAGGCCGGCCCAAGCATTTCTACAGCATCTATCAGAAGATGCAGAAACAGGGGATCGCTTTTGACGACGTCTATGACCTGATCGCGATCCGGATCATCACCGATACCAAGGCCAATTGCTACGCCATCCTTGGCCTCATCCATTCGCTCTGGACGCCGGTCCCCGGCCGGTTCAAGGATTTCATCGGCGTACCCAAGTCGAACCTCTACCAGTCGCTCCATACCACGGTCATCGGCCCCAAGGGAGAGCGGGTGGAGTTCCAGATCCGGACCGAGGAGATGAACCGCCTTGCTGAAGAGGGCATTGCCGCACACTGGCGGTATAAGGAAAAAGCCCCGGTAAGCCAGCGTGAGGAACAGCAGTTTGCCTGGCTCCGGCAGCTGATGGAGTGGCAGCGGGACCTTCCTGACGCGAAAGAGTTCATGGACACGGTCAAAGGCGACCTTTTTCCTGAAGTGGTCTACGTCTTTACCCCGCGGGGCGATGTGAGGGAGCTGCCACAGGGTTCTACGCCGGTCGATTTCGCGTATAGCATTCATACGGACATCGGCCACGCCTGCGTGGGCGGCAAGGTAAACGGCAAGATCGTCCCGCTCAAGCACCAGCTCCGCAATGGGGACAAGGTAGAGGTCGCCACCCAGGCGGGCCATACGCCGAGCCGGGACTGGCTCAAATTCGTCAAAACCTCAAAAGCGCGCACCAGGATCAAAGCCTGGCTCAAGATCGAAGAACGCAGGAGAAGCATTTTGCTTGGCAAGGAGCTGCTCGAAAAGGAGCTTCGCAAGCGCGAGTTGAACCCCGCCAAGGCGCTCAAATCGGAGGAACTATCCCAGGCGGCAGTCGAGCTGTCGCATAACACGATCGACGACCTGCTTGCGGCCATCGGCTATGGCAAGGTTTCTCCCCTGATGGTAGCGAACAGGCTTGCGCCGGACAAGCAGTTTGAAGAACCGTTGGTTAAAAAACCTCCGCCCAAACACGAAAAACCCGCTGACGACGGGAGCGGGGGCATGCGGATCAGCGGCCTGGATAATATGATGATCCACCTGTCAAAATGCTGCAACCCCGTTCCGGGCGACAAGGTGGTCGGGTTCATCACCCGGGGCAGGGGGGTCTCCGTGCATACCACTGATTGTACGAACGTGGGGGAGCTGACCTTCGATAAGGACCGCTTGGTCGAAGTTACCTGGGGCGATTTCCATACCACCGCGCACACGGTAAAGATAACGGTCCGCACCATTGACAAACCCGGCCTTCTGGCAAGCGTTTCTTCGTCGATCAGCGCGCTGGAAGCGAATATCACTCACGCTGAAGCGATAACGGACGAGGACAAAGGGGCGACGCTTAATTTTACGCTGGCCATCAAGGATGTGGAACACCTGAACAAGGTCATTAAGAATATCGAAGGCATCAAAGGCGTGATAGATGTAAAACGAGTAAAATCAGGATAGGACCAGACCTCGCAGAGGGCAATGCTTAAGTGGGGCAGAACTTTCTGAATCATGACCCATAGTCCTGAAAAAGGCATTTGGACACGGATAAAATCGGATAAGTCACGGATAACGGCGGAAATTTCTTTTACCAAATATCCACCCAAAAGGTGAATGTCTTGCTTTGGAATTTATCCGCTTTTATCAGACGTTAATCCGACCCTTCCGTGTCAGATGCTTTTTATGGTAATAGTTTACTTAATATTATAATAATCGTCATTTATCAATGATTTATAGATATATGTTAAACAATTGATGGAGGCTAATTTGGCACGAGAAATCATTATAACAGGTGGCGCTCCCAAGGCGATCGGTTCTTATTCACAGGCAGTGAAGGCCGGCGGCATGGTCTTTGTGTCGGGCCAGATACCGATCGATGCGAAGACAGGCATGGTGGCCCAGGGAGACATAAAAACCCAGACAAAACTGGTCATGGAGAACGCCAAGGGCATCATTACCGCGGCAGGCTGCGCCATGTCCGACATGGTGAAGGCGACGATATACCTGAAGAACATGTCTGATTTTGCCGCGGTGAACGAGGTGTATGGAAGTTATTTTCCGGTCGATCCTCCGGCGCGCGCCACGGTCGAAGTTTCGCGCCTTCCCAGGGATGTCGCCATTGAGATAGATTTTATTGCCTGCAAGGGGTAGGTGCCCCTTTAGTCGAGCATAGGCTTATCCAGGTAACATGTCGTTCTGAGCTGCCGCAAGGCAGCACCCATCTCTTTTCTGGACAATTCCAGCCACTTGTAGTAGTGTTTTCGAGAATAAAAAATACTGTCCAAGGACTGTGGAGTGCTGATGGGGCTGCCGAATGAAATCGCCGAGCTGATCGAACGCTTTGACCGGAACCTTGATAATTACAAGGGCGGTCAGTACAACGAAGCGCAGCTTCGCCAAGATTTTCTCAACCCGTTTCTTGGCGCTCTTGGTTGGGACATGGCCAACAAAGCGGGCTATGCCGAAGCATACCGGGATGTGATCCACGAAGACGCGATCAAGATCGGAGGCGCAACCAAGGCCCCGGATTACTGCTTTCGCATCGGCGGCGTAAAGAAGTTCTTTGTTGAAGCGAAAAAGCCCTCAGTCAATCTCAAGGACGATGTCAGTCCAGCCTTTCAACTCAGGCGCTATGCCTGGTCCGCAAAACTGCCGCTCAGCATCCTCACCGACTTTGAAGAATTCGCTGTCTACGATTGCCGCATAAAACCCGTCCAGACCGACAAGGCCTCCACCGGTCGCATACTCTACTTCACGTATAAAGATTATCCTGCTAAATGGGACGAACTCGTTTCCATATTTTCACCAACGTCCGTACAAAAGGGCTCCTTTGATAGGTATGCCGAGTCTTCGAAGCTCAAGAAGGGAACGGCAACGGTTGACGACGCTTTTTTGACTGAGATCGAAGGCTGGCGCGACCTCCTTGCGCGGAACATCGCGATCCGAAACACGGGCCTATCCCCACGCGAGCTGAATTTCGCGGTGCAGCGCACTATTGACCGCATCGTATTCCTGAGAATCTGTGAAGACCGGGGTATTGAGGAATACGGCAGGCTCCAGATGCAGTTGAATGGCACGAACGTATATAAAAGGCTTGTGCAGCTCTTCAGCCAGGCTGACGACCGGTACAACTCCGGTCTGTTCCATTTCCAGCGGGAAAAGGAACGTCACGAGGAGCCGGATAAGCTTACCCCGAACATCTCCATTGACGATAAGCCGCTTAAAGACATCATCAATCGGCTCTACTATCCCGAAAGTCCGTATGAATTCTCCGTCCTCTCTGCTGATATTCTCGGCCAGGTGTATGAGCAGTTCCTCGGTAAGGTCATTCGCCTCACGGCAGGACATCAGGCGAAGGTGGAGGAGAAGCCCGAGGTCAGAAAAGCAGGCGGCGTCTATTACACGCCGAAGTACATTGTTGATTACATCGTCAAGAATACCGTGGGGAATTTACTCAACCCCCCTTTAGAAAAGGGGGGCAAGGGGGGATTTAAAGCCTCAGATGTAAATCCCCCTCAATCCCCCTTTGTCAAAGGGGGAAACAGCATTACACCAAAAGAAGCGTCAAAACTCCGCATCCTCGATCCTGCCTGCGGGTCCGGCTCATTCCTTCTCGGCGCCTATCAATATCTTCTCGACTGGCATTTAAAATGGTATATCGAAAACGAACCTGAAAAGTGGGCCAAGGTCAAACAGCCCTCAATTTATCAAGGCCCGTCGCCTGATCCTAATACTCCGAATTGGCATCTAACGACAGCCGAGAAAAAACGTATCCTCCTGAATAACATCTACGGCGTTGACATCGACTCCCAGGCTGTGGAAGTGACAAAGCTGTCGTTGCTCCTGAAGGTGCTCGAAGGCGAGAGCAACCAGACCCTTGCGAATCAGCTCCGCATGTTCCACGAACGGGCGCTGCCCGACCTTGGCGATAACATCAAGTGCGGCAATTCGCTCGTTGGTCCTGACTTTTACCGGCAGCAGACCATGCTGGATGATGAAGAACGTTATCGAGTCAATGTCTTTGATTGGGATAAAGAGTTTTCCGAGATCACGAAGGCTGGCGGATTCGATGCAGTGATAGGGAATCCGCCGTATATCCGCAGTCAATCATTAGGCGAAGAAATGCGAAAATATTATTCGCAAGACTATCGTACCGCGACTGCTACGTATGATATTTATGTTTTGTTTGTTGAAAGAGGAGTTTCTCTTTTAAAAGATAAGGGAAGGCTCGGATATATTCTTCCCAATAAGTTCTTTACGACAGATTATGGAGAAGGTCTGCGCGGCTTGCTTACAGATAATAATCTCATTGATCATATCGTAGATTTTGAAGATGCTCAAATATTTAAGGGGGCAGGTACTTATACCAATTTACTCTTGCTGCAGAAGCGCAAGGATAGCCCGATTTGCCGCTATGCTCACTTAGGGGCGATATACAAAAGCGAAGGAACCAGAGGGCTATCGCAGATGCTGGATGACGGTAGTTTCGATTTTGATCCAATTGAGCTTGCTCACGGTGGGCAACGCTGGACAATTGCTGTGGGAGCAGGCGGCAATCTACTTACAAGATTGCAGTCCGAATTACCGTTACTGAATAGTATTGGGCCACACTGTTTTCAGGGCCTAAAAACGAGCGCTGATAAATTATACATGGTGACGCGTCAGTCAAAGAAGGGCAATATTTGCAAAGTAACAAATGGCCTTAATGAGACAATAGAAATTGAGCAGGCAATATTGCGACCGGTTGTCAAGGGTGAGCATGTTAAGCGTTATGTCACAGATAGATCAGCACAGCTGTATATTATTTATCCTTACTCTGTTGATTCAAACGGCCAAGCCAAGCTTATCGCTTCCGACGTACTACAGAATGATTATCCTCTCACATGGGCATATTTCAAATCAATAAAGCAGGTTCTCGGTGATCGTGATCGCGGCACTTGGAGTTCTCGGCCGGATTGGTATGCTTATGCTCGCGGTCAAAACATAGCGACGTTTATTGGCAGAAAATTACTTTTACCTTACATGACTACACGTCTTCGGGCCGATCTTGATGAGGATAATGATCTATTTTTTGTGAATATAACGACAGGTGGCTATGGTCTTCGCTTCGAGAATGCAGAAGATCACGACCTAAAGTATATTCTCGGCTTGCTGAATTCAAAGTTGTTGGATAACTTTATCCGTCAAATGACCAATGCTTTTCGTGGCGGCTATTTTGCGGTGAACAAACAGGCAATAGAGCGGTTGCCGTTTCGTCCGATAAACTTCAACGAGGCTCACGATAAAATCCGTCATGACAAAATCGTTTCCCTCGTTGACCAAATGCTTTCGCTCAACAAGCAACTACCTGCCACCAAGACCGATCACGAAAAAACCGCTATTCTGCGTCAGATCGATGCCGTCGATGTGCAGATTGACCAATTGGTGTATGAGTTGTATGGCGTGACTGATCAGGAGCAGAAGATAATAAAGAGCACATGACCGGCCATGGCAAAGAAGAAGAACAAAAAGGCGAAGAAACATACGAAGCCGGACGAAGTTTACCGTTTTGGCCCGATAGGCATAGCGCGATTTGGCAAGTTTGCTGTGATGAAGAATTTTGCAACAGACGAAGAGCACAAGAAGTTCATAGAACGTGCTGCACAACGGTTTCCTGAGGTCTGCGCTGATTTTGACAATCGCATAAGCAGGATACGCGAATTAGTTAAGACTTTTGATCCCCTCCGACTTCTTCAGTGCGGCTTCTTCAATCTCTTCCAGTCTTTTCGTGAAAACAAGTCAACATTCAAAGCTGATCAGGACACCTCAATGGCGATGAGAATGATCGATTATATTCAAAGTGTAGTTGTGTCAACGCCGCCTGATGCATCACGGAAAGGAGACTTCGATCAGAAGACATGGGATGAACTGTTCATGGAGATCAAAAAGTTATACTCAGAGCAACTGACTTTTCATATTTACCATACGGCTCATTTGAGGACGACGCAAAAAGAATATGATGCTGAGTATGATTCCTATTACGTGAAAGCTCAAGTGTTGTGGGCGAATGTACGCGGCGATAGATATACGTACTATCACATTCCGCATTTGCGTGATCTGCTTACAGTGCACAGTGACGTTCTTAAGGATCTGTTCGGCATTACAAGCGATGAGTTTATCATGGGGATGGAGCTGATCCAGAAAACCCTTTCGGAGGGGCTTCCGAAGGTTACTGAAGAGTTTCATCAATTCCAAGAGGTATCGACAAATGCAGTTCGTGAGAAGCTGCATAGTGGTGCTGATCCGGAAAAGAGTTTGCCTGAGCTGATGAGTGAGGTGGTTAGGGAGAATAATTGGCAAGAGTGGCTAGATTCCATTATGGGTCGTTTGCGCGAATTTGATCTTCATGATGTGCAAAAAATAACCGGCTTTCCTGACAGTCTGCTTAATGAGCTATCCTGGGCACCAGGGCAGGATGATAAATTCTTTGGCCCCGGTGAATATGCAGGTTGGCCGCTTCGGCTTCTGCCCGTTCAAGTACGTCCGTTTCTACGTATTAATGGGCGATACTACTGTTTTGATCTGTTGAATTTGATGGATAATATATATCGTGTTCTGCAACGCGCAATTATCCGATTACAGCCTGAGTATAAAGAGAAATGGAATATTCGACAGAAACAAATATCTGAGGAATTACCTCTTAAACTTCTTACAAAACTGCTGCCGAACGCCACAACTTATCGTTCTGTCTATCATCAGTGGGCCACTGGCAAAAACGGTGAGATGAACTGGTGTGAGACCGACGGATTAATTATATTCGATGATCACTTGCTGATTGTCGAAATCAAGGCCGGCGCTTTTACACATTCGCCGCCAGCAACCGATTTTCCTGCTTATATGTCTTCAATTAAAGACTTGGTATTGAAACCTGCGACTCAGGCAAAGCGTTTCACAGAATACTTGAAAAGTAAGGACGAGGTTGTCGTTTACGATGAGGATCACACACCAATAGCGAAGCTGAGGCAATCACAGTTTCGTCATATAACAGCATGCTGTGTTACGCTTGATCAGTTTACAACACTCGCGGCTCAAGCAGAAAGCCTGCGGCCAATCGGAACAGATTTATATGGATTTCCAATTTGGCCTGTATCACTGGATGATTTGCGAGTTTACGCAGATATCTTTGATTCGCCTTTAGCTTTTACTCATTTTCTGGAAGAACGACAACGAGCATTTCAATCGCCCGCTTTAAAAGCGACTGACGAATTAGATCACTTATGTTTATACCTGAAGCATAATAGATACGTCAGTTACGCTGAGGACTATTATGAGTCTGAAGCGCCTCGCTGGGTTGGCTATCGTGATGACTTGGATCAATATTATCATGACAAAATGCTAGCTGACGGTAAGGCGAAAAAACCGGCTCAAACGCTGCCTTCAAAGTTGTCCGAGATCATCAAAATATTAGGAGCGAAGGGGAAGCCTGGACGCTGCAAAATAGCCCGTGATTTACTCGATATGGCTGGCGACATGCGAAATAAATTCGATGCCTCCATTAAGGACGTTCTGTCAAGGCAGGAAAAGAAAGGTCACATCATTCCGTTTAGCTTGTTTGGTAGCCTGCCGATAAGCATTTATTGTGAGCAACGTGGGATTGCTTCGCACGATGAAGCTTGGAAACGTGATTATGTGTTGGCTACTCTGTTGAGATCAAGAGATAACGAGCGAATGCTGTTAAATCTGTACTTCGATGAGAACCACAGCCTCTTTGATGTTGATCACGAATATTTGACCTTAAACGATGTGCCTGAAGCGCATAGAATGGAAATTGAAAAAGAATCGGAAAGACAGAGAAAGCATTTCATCACAACCCATTTAAAGGAGACTTCGCAAAAGGAAGTCGGTAGAAACGAGACATGCCCATGTGGTAGCAGTCGTAAATATAAACGCTGTTGTGGTCGCTAATCTGCAGAAGGGAAGATTGAAATGCCAAAGAAAACCATGTTAGAAGATATCGCAGAGAACAGTCTCAAACATCCCGTACTCGGTGTTGTTGCGAGCGTCATTTTCCTTTGTGCCGGGTTTTATCTCACCTTCTCTCATGGCCCAGGCGGTCCGGCTGGTGCCGTGTTCAGTGGGTTCAATAAGATGTTCGCATATTTCTGTTACGGCCTTTCGGCATTTGCAGCCGTTTTCTCCGCCATCGGTTACGTCAAGAATAAGGTCGGTAAAAAACAGCGGCTTGAATTCTTTGAATCCAAGAAAACTCTGATGTCATTAAAGCAAATGTCTTGGAAAGAGTTCGAGCATTTTGTCGGGACGTTTTTTGAAAAGCAGCGTTACTCCGTCGAAGTCACAGGCGGCTTAAGAGATGGCGGGATAGATTTGATCGTCAGGAAGAATGGAAAAGCGTCTTACGTGCAGTGCAAAAAATATCGAGAGAATCAGGTGACGCTTTCGATGATGCGGGATTTTTACGGCGCTATCTCTTCCCAGGCAAATACCAATTCCAGCTTTTTCGTTACCACGGGCACGTTTACGCTTGATGCGAGAAAATTCGCCGAGGAAAACGCGATTGAGGCGATTGACGGCAGCAGGTTGATGGAGTATCTGAAAACGGTGGATGTGCCGGTTGCTTCTGAGATGGCCGGATCAGCAGTAAGCGCCGCTCCCGCTTCCAATCAAAAAAGTAAAAGGTGCCCGGACTGCGGGGCACCTATGGTTGTGAGAGTCGCAAAAAAGGGAGCGCACACGAATGAACCTTTTTGGGGCTGTTCAACCTATCCCAAATGCAAAGCGATCGTTGCGTATTTTGATAAGGCATAACTGGAGCGTACCTCCGAGACTACTACTGATTTTCTTGACATCTTCTCTCTGTTTGACTATGATAAATACATGACCACGATGAACGCAAATGCAACATTCAATCAATTTATGGGCTTGGCACAGCAGGACATGAGCTTTGCCATGATCCAGTCGGCGAAGACCGTTGGAAAGGGTGTCGCCTGGCTGCTTGCGGCCCCGTTCTTTTTTGTTGCCTACGCGATCCTTGCTCAGTTCGTGCCGTTCATATTCAAGAAGCACCTGAGCGTTATCCTGCCCGCGCTCCCGTATCTGAAGGACAGAAAGTCCATCTCCATGCTGCGGGACATCTTTTCCCTGTATTATTACGCCATGAAGGGCTACCGTCCGGTCAGTCTTTTCAAGGG
This sequence comes from Nitrospirota bacterium, assembly GCA_043731355.1. Classification (GTDB taxonomy): domain Bacteria; phylum Nitrospirota; class UBA9217; order UBA9217; family UBA9217; genus GWC2-56-14. Next base: position 36,541 of record JAYTJE010000079.1, on the reverse strand, counting down.
GAAAATCGACACGATCATAGACGAGCTGGATGAGCAGCTCGACTCCATTTCATTCGCGCTCAAAAACGAGGCATTTCTTGCAGGAGAAGTAGAAAAGATCGAGTTCGCCGCTAAATGATTCCCGCCCTTGTTGAGCGTCCGTGATTCCAGGACGAAGTCAAGCGTCTCAGCCGCAAATATCGCCACATCGAAAATGATCTGCAGAGTTTCTACAAGGAGTTTCTGGCCGCGCCCTTGGTGCAGGCATTTGCTATCCCAGGCTTTGAGCGCAGGCTATGGAAGGTCAGGATGAAAAGCTCTGATCAGCAGCGCGGCAAGAGCGGCGGGTTTCGGCTGATCTTTTACTTTGACGAGAATAAACCGGCAGCGCTGCATATGCTCACGCTCTATCCGAAAACGGAACGTGAAGACATATCGTTCAATGAGCTGCAACGGTTGCTAAAAGATGTCATGAGCAAAGTGCTCCAGGAAGGTAATCAATCGAAATCTCCGGAATAAGTACATTCTTGGACAGAAGTATCTATGCAGAAGAAAAGTTTCTTACGAAATATTGCTGATGGGTATCAGCAGAAATTCTGCGTGATATACACTTTATCATCAGGTGAGACCGAAACACCAATTCCTTCGCTGACCCAGTAGGGCATCAGGATATTTTTCCGGTGACCCGGGCTTTTCATCCATCCGTCAACGGTCGACTCGGCGATCCGGTCGACAGAGTTCCAGTCATACTGCCTGACGCCGTTGCTGATCATGACCCGGTTATAAAGATTATTTTGAAAGATATTTTCCCCGCCGGTATAGTAAACATTCCCCGGGCCGCGAACTTCACACTGATATCCATCCTGTTTGTACCGATATGAAAAATCATGTCCGTCAGGAGAAACATGGCTGAAATACGCACGCTTGGCCATGTCACTGCTGTGTGTACGCGCAATACTGCTGAGCGTATCATTCCATGCAAGCGAAGAAAGGCCATGCTTTTTCCGTTCTCCATTGATCAGGAAATGAATGCGCTTTTCAAGCTCTACTGCACGTATCTCCGGCCTCGACCGGCTGTCACCGGGGGAAAGAGCGGGGGAGCGGGCGGATAGTGGCGCATGACAGGCCGCGAAAGCTGCGCCTATCAGAACAACCAACATGAACCCGGCTGACCGATCACGAAAGTCAATTCTTTTCATCGCAACCACCCTGACATTTTTTTGATAAGATCATACTCCCGCCCCTGGCAGTTACATTCTTTATACGACAATACCCGTATTTTATCAAGGCCCGATCAAATACTGGTTGCATTTTCGATCATCATGGTTTACTATCGCTAACTAATGAATATACTCTTTCGCCGTATCTTAATACTATCTCTTTGCATAAGCATCTTCGGCTGCGCAGCCCAAAAGTCGCCCGGCACCGCGGCCTTGGATAGCCCGCCGGCACTGGTCGCCCTGGAACAGGACGGTCATCAGTCGGCAGAGGCTAAAATCGATATCGCCCATACAGAGGCATTGCCGGCTGCGCCTGAAGATAAAGTTGCGGTTGCGCCGGATGACGACCAGTGCCTCCTTGATACGGCGCTGGAACTCACCGAAACCGCCCAGGAGTACTGGGAAGACGACGATATGGACCAGGCGATCGAATCCCTTGATCAGGCCTATGCGCTCATTTTAAAGGTCCCCAACAATCAGAAGGTCACCCAGCAAAAAGAAGACCTCCGGTTCATGATCTCCAAAAGGATCATGGAAATGTATGCTTCCCGGCAGACCTCGGTCAAGGGGAGCTATAATGCCATCCCCATGGTGATGAACGATCATGTAAAGCGCGAGATCCAGTCTTTCCAGACCGTGGAACGTGAGTACTTTCTTGAATCCTATAAGCGCTCCGGCAGATATCGCAACGAAATGGCACAGGCCTTGCGGGCAGCTGGTATGCCCGAAGAGCTGTCCTGGCTGCCGCTCATCGAAAGCGGGTTCAAGCTCAGGGCTTTGTCCCGTTCCCGCGCTTTCGGCCTCTGGCAGTTCATCCCTTCCACCGGATACAAGTTCGGCCTGAAAAGGAATGCATGGATCGACGAACGGCTCGATCCGGATAAATCCACGGCAGCGGCCATCGCTTACTTCAAAGAGCTTCATCAGATGTTCGGAGACTGGGCCACCGTTCTCGCCGCGTATAATTGCGGGGAAGGATCAGTGGCACGGGTTATCCGGAACCAGAAGGTCAATTATCTCGATAATTTCTGGGACTTCTATGAGCGGCTGCCGCGCGAGACGGCCCGCTATTTCCCCCGTTTCCTTGCAGTGCTGACCATCATCAACGACCCGGCGCAGTATGGCTTTTCGCTGACAGAACTTGACCAGCCGCTGCCTTACGAAACAGTGACGATCGAACGGCCGGTCCACTTAAGCGCCATGGCCGCGAAACTCGCCATTGAGCCCGGCGATCTCGCCGCACTGAACCCGGAACTGCGGCGCGATGCGACACCGAATACGAGTTATGCGCTGCGCGTTCCTCCCGGCAAAGGCGAAGCGCTGCTCGCCAGCCTCGACAAAATGCCTAAATGGTCACCGCCGCGGATAGAATATGTCGTGCATCGCGTGAGACGCGGTGAGACCCTGTCGCTTCTGGCGCTCCGTTACCGCACAAGCACGGAACGCATCATGGAAGCGAACAACCTGCGGCGCGGAAAACTGCTCAGGATCGGACAGCGGCTCAAAATCCCGGTGAAGAATTCAGCCTGATCGACTCCAGGTATTTCCTGAGAGAGCTTTCAGACTGTTTTACTTTTTTCCCTGATTCATACTCGGAGAATTCCTCCCGATTTTCAGACTCAGACTGACCAGGCATTGCCATTTCAGCATTGAGGGGGTGCGATATGCGAAGAGTTGCATTTTTATTATGCACGGGGTTTCTGGTTGTTTCAGGAGTCGCTTCAGCGCAGCAAACCACGCCAACCGCCACGGTCGTTCCTTCAACACACGCCATAGCAGCCTCTGTCACCGCGCCCGTTCTTACGCTTACCCGTATGGAAATCTGCTCAACCGTGAACAACCGCCAACCAATGGGCGTTGCGGACCATTTCCCGCAAAGTCAGGAAAAGGTTTACTGCTTTCTGGAGTTCGGCGGAGCAGCGCAGGAAACTTCCGTGGTCGTCGTATGGACGCTCGGTCAAATGGAGATGGAAAGGGTGACGTTGCCGGTAAGGCGGTTCCCCCTGTTCAGGACCTGGGCAAATAAAACCATCTTCGGCATGAAGGGCGAATGGAAGGTTGATGTGCTGGACGGCAAGGGTGCGCTGCTCAAAACAGCCTCATTTACCGTGCAGTAGCAACGGGCTGCTTGCATACGGTTTTTCATATTCTGGCGCTGGAGGAGACTCCCGCGCTATTGTTTTTTGTTCACGTGTTCGTGATGGAAGATATGGTCCGTGCAGTATCCCTGTCCGCCGCACTCGGAGCAATAGCGGAACTCCATGGCCGGATGGGAAAGATCGGTGATGCCGCAGACCGCGCAGGTATGAAAGGCTTCTTTTTTACCGGAATATGCCTTGACCTGCGAGGCCATGATCTTTTTCCCCGTTTTCATCCTCCAGTAAATGTCCTTGCCGAAGAACAGAAGAAAGTTGCTGATCGAAGCAAGCACGAACAGCCGTGTTGACCAGCTCCCGAACAGAATTTGATAGGCATAGCCGATCCAGGTCAGCAGCGCCAGCCATTTGATCTTTACCGGGAGAATTAATAAAATATATAAAACAAAGTCGGGATAGAGAAATGCGAATGCAAGGAACACGGAACCGCCGATGAATACGTTTGTTGCCGGGAACATCGGCATGAGAAACGATGCGGCAACGGTCACGACATACCCGACCAGCAGAAAAAGATTGTACCGGAAAGCGCCCCAATGACCTTCCAGAGCGCCGCCCATGAGATAGAACAAATACCAGGCGAAAAAAGCGAAGATCGGATTCGTCACCGGAGGAATGAATAAAAAGGTGATGAGCCGCCACCATTCACCCTCCATGACCAGTTCAGGGATAAGGACAACTCGCTCGAGGATGAACCTGCCTGACACGGCGAACATAAAAAACAGGACTTGGCCGGCGATGAGATAGACAGTCATGTTCGGAACTGCATAACGGCGGAATTTTCTTTCAAGCGTAGCAAGCAGCTGCATATCGGGTGACTCCTCAATAAGCATAGATGGAATGATCGCAGAATACCGTGAAGAGCTCATGTTGTCAAGGAGGACAGGTGAGCAACGGAGACCGGGCGCTCAAAGGCGTTAAAATTGTTTATATATTGGCGTTAATTCAGTGATATACTCTTTCCCATGGACGAGCGCTTTTCACCGGAGAAGCACCTCTTAAAACTGACGCAGGACTGGATTGGCACGGTGCTCATCATAGGCGCCATTCTCTTTCCGGTCCTGGAATTCATGGACTACTTCATCTCTATCGGTAATTTCCAGCGATTCATGACCTACCGGCTCGCTGTATCAGCTGTCCTGATCATTCTCTACTATCTAAACCGGCTGAAACAGAACAAGGCCTACCAGTACAGCATCGCCATAATCGGCACGGCCTTGTGCGCCTTTACCGTCGAACTCGCTGTCCTGCAGAGCGGCGGACAGAGCTCACCGTACTATGCCGCCATGCTCGTCCTGGCGGTCTGCTGTCTCAGTTTTGTGCCCTTCAGTGTATCGCTCTCGTTCGTCCTCGTTGGGATCATCTATGGTATCTATCTCGTGCCGATCATGCTCACGGAAAAGATCACCAGCGGGGTGTTCGTGAGCAATAATGCGTTTCTGATCTCCACCTTTGCCATTGGCCTTCTCCTCAGATATTACAATCAGCAATTGATCGGCACGGAACTGCAGCTCCGGGCGGAGCTCTCCGACGACAAACGCACCCTCGAGTTGTATTCCCGCGGCCTGAAGGACCAGGTCGCTGAAAAAACGGGGGCACTGGAAATATCAGAGCAGAAATACCGGGCCTTCTTCGATAATGCCAACGATGGGATCGCCGTGCTCGATCAGAACGGGAACATAACCGATGTGAACCTTCGTTTTTGCGAGCTCCACGGCTTTCAGCAGGACGCGGTCCTCGGGACCAGCATCCGGCTCATTGAGCTTGAGAAGGCCCGTGGTGAACTCGATGAGCGTTTCAGAAAGATGCTGAATAACGAATCCCTTGTCTACGAAGCGGAGCATTACCGCAAGGATGGAAGCAAAATCCTGCTCGAGGTCAGCTCGCGGGCGATCAGCATCGGCGGGACTCCTCATATTCAATCCTTTTACCGGGACATTACCGAGAAGATAAAATTGCAGGAGCAGGTGCTGCAGTCGCAGAAGATGGAGTCACTGGGCGTGCTTGCAGGCGGCATCGCTCATGATTTCAATAACGTGCTTACCGCCATTCTCGGCCACACGGAAGTGCTGCGGCGGCATGTGGTCACCGACGAGTTCGGGAAACGCAGGATCAAGACCATAGAGGAAGCTGCCTTGCGCGCGGGGCAGATGGTGTCAAAACTGCTCAGCTTTGCCCGGAAGAAGAGCCTCATGCTGGTCCCGACGGATTTAAACGCTGTTGTCATGGACACCGCTGAGCTGCTCGGCCCGGCGCTGCTCGACCGGAATTGCAACGTACAGGTGCTGCTCGACGCGGACCTGCCGCCCCTCGACGGAGACTGCATCCATCTGGAACAGGTCATCGCGAACCTCGTGATGAACGCGGTGGATGCCATGCCTAAGGGCGGCACCATTACCATTACCACTGCCCTCAGGGAAAAAGTGGCTGAAGCCACCGCGGCCTGTCCCTGCCCGAACCCCGGACACTATGTGGTGCTGACGGTCAAAGACACGGGAACCGGCATTCCCCCCGAGGCGCTGGACAAGATCTTCGTTCCATTCTTTACCACGAAAGTGGAGGGGAAAGGGACCGGCCTCGGTCTTGCCATGGTATATGGCATTGTAAAAAGCCATAAAGGAGATATCCTGGTCCGGAGCAGGGAGGGAGAGGGGACGGCATTTGAAATATACTTTCCGCAGACGGGAGATCCTGTCAAGCTTCGCACAGTGAGTTCCACCCAGGCCCCGTCCTGAAGACGGAGCACCAGAGATACTCCTCCATTGCAAAACCCGTCTTTACTTCGCCAGAATGCCGCCGTTGCGATCGAATTCCATCCGGAGCTCTTCGCCCGATTCAAGCTTGCCGGTGATGATGGCGCCATCCTCGACAAAGGGAAGCCCCTTGGCCCGGAAATAGGACAGCACCGTGTTCCGGTGGTCCAGGTCATAGCGTGAGACAAGATCATTGAACGCTCGCATGAATCCGGACAGCTCGAAAGCAGGCTGGCGGTCAATAGCGGCGCCGAAGAGCAGCACGAACGCCGCACCTCCTTCGTAGACGTCCCGGTAGTAGCAGCTCGCTTTGCATACTTCGGCGGCGATCAGCGAGATCATCATGCCATCGGCGCGCACGATATCAACCGCGGGCATGCGGAAAGCCCCAACGCCGTTTTTCTCTCCCCATTCCTTCAGGGTCATTGCCGCTGTGCACTGTTCCGGTTTAACTTCCTCATGCTCCTCGGACCATGCCCACAGCCACGTAAGCGTATTGTCCGACTGGGCGCCGAGCACCTGGAACGGAAGGGCGAGATCATTGTTAATCCTGAGGACGCCTTCATCGAGATCAAATTCCGCAAAATGTTCTCCCACGAGACGCTCGAATTTGTCCTGCTTTTCAAGCGAGCTCAAGGCACACTGCTCAAAATATTCGTTGATGCTGCTCATGAAACCTCCCTTATGCCAGTGAAACCGAGCCAGCCCCCAGCAGGGCCTCGAGCTCGCTGATAAGCTGCTCGGAAGGATTCACGCGGACCTCTTTTCCCACGGAGATGAGCGAATCCTTGCGCGTGGGGTTCTGAAGCCGGAGAAAAACAGGGACCGTGCCGTTATAGCGAAGCAGGATTTCCTTTACTTTGAGCAGGTCGTCCTGCGTGAGGCCCGTTGCGCTGAAGCGGATATCCATTCTGGTCGTGCCGCGTTTTTTTACCTCGGCCAAAAGATGCAAACGCACGGCTTTGATCTTGTTTCCCTGTTCGCTCTTATCGAGCGTCCCGGCAACGATAAGCGGGGTATCCGTCAGAAGCAGATGCTGCGAAGACCGATACAGGTCCGGGAATACGACTACTTCCACAGTCCCGGCAAGGTCCTCCAGGTCAAGGATCGCCATTTTTTCCTGGCTCTTCTTTGTTACCTTGATCTTCATTCCGGCAATGATCCCGCAGATCGTCACTTCCTTGCCGTCCTGGATGTTCTCTATCGTTTCAGTCGTGGCCGTGGCATAGCGTTTGATGTCCGCTTCGAATGCGGCAAGGGGGTGGCCGCTGATATAGAACCCGACGCTTTCCTTTTCATGCGCCAGGAGCTGACTTTCCTTCCACTCCGGGACATTGGGCAGCGCTATTTCGTTCTGGCTTTCCAGGGATCCGAATATGCTGAACTGGCCGATGGCCTCCTGCTCCTGATGCTTTCCGCCCTGATCAATGACCCTATCAAGGCCTTCGAACATCTGGGCCCGGCGGCTGCCGGTACCGTCGAAGGCCCCGCACATGATAAGCGCTTCCATCACGCGCCGGTTCACTTTTCGCTGGTCCACCTTCTTGCAGAAATCCGCCAGAGAAGTGAACGTGCCTTTTGTCCGCCTCGCTTCGACAATGGCTTCGATCGCGGAAGTGCCGACGTTCTTGACCGCCGCAAGACCAAATCGGATCGAGCCGACCGTGCTGCCCGGTTCGACGTTTTCCCGGTCATGGGCCTCAACAACGGTAAAGTCCCACATGCTTTGATTGACGTCCGGTGGAAGGATTGTAATGCCCATCTGGCGCACGGCATAAATATATTTGACCACCTTGTCCGTATCCTGGACTTCACTCGTGAGCAGGGAGGCCATGTAATCAACCGGATAGTGCGTCTTCAGGTAGGCGGTCTGGTAGGAAACCAGCGCGTAGGCGGCGCTATGGGATTTGTTGAACCCGTACTCGGCGAACTTCGCCATAAGGTCGAAGATGGCTTCGGCTTTCTTGAGATTCACTCCCAGCTTCTCGGCGCCCTTCAGAAACGGCACCTTTTCCTTGGCCATCACCTCGGGGTCTTTCTTTCCCATGGCGCGCCGGAGCAGGTCCGCGCCGCCGAGGGAGTAGCCGGCAAGGGTCCGGGCGATCTGCATCACCTGCTCCTGGTACACGATGACCCCATAGGTGTCTTTCAGGATGGCTTCGAGCTCCGGCAGTTCATAGGTGATCTTGGTCGATCCTTTTTTGCGTTTGATAAAGTCATCCACCATGCCGCTCTGGAGGGGGCCCGGGCGATACAGGGCGACCAGGGCGATCAAGTCCTCAAAGCACTGAGGTTTCATTTTGACGACAATGTCGGTCATACCCGAGGATTCCAGCTGGAAAATACCGGAGGTCTCGCCGCGCGACAGGAGCTCATAGGTTTTGGCGTCGTCAAAGGGGATGCGGCTGATCACGAACTGCTCTGTCTTGGCAAGGGGCGCTCTGAACAGCCGCTGGTTGATCGTCTCAACAGCCTTATGGATCACCGTAAGGGTGCGCAGACCGAGAAAGTCAAACTTGACCAGGCCGATCTTTTCAACGCCTTTCATGTCAAACTGGGTGATGATCTCATCTTTGGGGGTCTTAAAGAGGGGCAGATACTCGGTCAGCGGCTCCTCGGATATCACGACGCCCGCGGCGTGTTTCGACGCGTGTCTGACCTGGCCTTCAAGATTGAGTGCTATCTCGATCAACTCCGCCATGCGCGGGTCCTTTTTGAGGTCCCGCAGCTTCGGTTCCTGTTCCATGGCTTTTTCCAGCGTGATGCCCAGCGTATTCGGCACTAACTTGGCGACCCGGTCCACCTCGGAATAGGGGATGTCGAGCACCCGGCCGACGTCGCGGAGCACGCCTTTGGCGAGCATGGTGCCGTAGGTGATGATCTGAGTCACATGGTCCTGTCCGTATTTTTCGGTCACATATTTAAGCACCTCTTCGCGGCGGTCCATGCAGAAGTCCACGTCGATGTCAGGCATGCTGATGCGCTCGGGGTTGAGGAACCGTTCGAACAGAAGATTGTAGGGTATGGGGTCCAGGTCGGTGATGCGGAGCGAATAGGCGACCAGACTGCCGGCTGCGGAGCCGCGGCCCGGACCCACGGGGATGTCGTGCTCTTTTGCATACCGGATAAAATCCCAGACGATCAGGAAATACCCGGCAAAACCCATTTTGCCGAGCATTTCGATCTCAAATTCCAGCCTCTTTTTATATGCCTCGCGGTCGATGCTGCCTGCGCCGCGCACGGCCTCGATCTCCCCGAACCGCTCTTCCAGCCCTGAGCGGCTGAGCTCCGCCATGTACGATTCGCGCGTAGCGCCTTCAGGCACCGGGAAATGGGGCAGGTGATACTTGCCAAACTCCATTTCAAGATTGCAGCGTTCGGCAATGATGATGGTGTTCGAAATCGCCTGAGGCACATGGGCAAAAGACTTTTTCATTTCCTCGGGAGACTTAACATAAAAAGTATCAGACGAGAACCTCATTCGGTTCGCGTCCTTCACGGTCTTGCCCGTCTGGATGCAGAGCAGGGCGTCATGCGATTTATGGTCTTCCTTGTTCAGGTAGTGGCAGTCATTCGTTGCCACCAGGGGAATGCCCGTATCAGCCGACAGCCGTATCAGTTCCCGGTTTGCCACTTCCTGCTCCGGGATGCCGTTATCCTGAAGCTCAAAATAGAAGTTCTCGTTTCCGAGAATGCTCAGGTATTCCAGCGCCGCTTTTTTGGCATCGTCATAACGCCCCTGGAGCAAGAGCCGGGGGATCTCGCCCGAGAGACAGGCCGACAGGCCGATAAGTCCGTCGCTGTGCTGGCGGAGCAGTTCCTTGTCGATGCGGGGTTTGTAGTAAAATCCTTCGAGGTAGGCTTTGGTAACGAGCTTAACGAGGTTCTTATAGCCATCCTTGTTCCGGGCCAGAAGAATGAGGTGGTGAAAGCTTTCATCGTGCTGGCTTGCGGTTCCCGATTTTTCGAAGCGGGAGCCGGGTGCCACATACAGCTCGCAGCCGATGATCGGCTTGATTCCCGCTTTGGTGGCCTTGAGGTAGAAATCCAGCGCGGCAAAAAGATTGCCGTGGTCCGTGACGGCAACAGCGGGCATATGCAGCTCAACTGCCTTCTTTATCAATCCATCGAGAGAGTTGGCGCCGTCGAGCAGGCTGTATTCGGTGTGGAGGTGCAGGTGGACAAAATCGGCATGATGCATAAATATAATGGAGGCGGCGATCGGATTTGAACCGATGAATAAAGGTTTTGCAGACCTTTGCCTTACCGCTTGGCTACGCCGCCGCGAGTACGTTACCGGTTATGAGTTGGGGATAGGATGATGACAGGAGTCGAGAGTGACGAGACGTGACTGATAAACTCCGAACTCCGAACTCAGCACTCTGAATAGAAAAAATGGAGCGGGTGGCGGGACTCGAACCCGTGACCTCAACCTTGGCAAGGTCGCGCTCTACCAGCTGAGCTACACCCGCAGCTTGTTTCCTGCGTTTTGACTCGGCAAATATAACAAAGTGGCCATACCTTGTCAATAGAAAAGTATTTTGTTTTTTTGAGGATAACGGTTACGGGTCAAACTGTTTTTTTTATTCAGAATAACCTGTTGACAGAGAGAATAATAGCAGTTATCATTAAAACTGATGCAATATGAAACGCGGCTGCTATGATTTGTTGCAGGGATGTTTACACGCAATACAGGCAATAACCATCTTAATCTCATACAAGGAGGGCACGTGCATGGCTGATATTTGTCCCATAACAAAGGTAGAAAAGGTCTTTCTTTCCACTGACGGTTCCGAATTCAGCGAAGGCGCTGTTCGGGAGGCAATCAAGCTCGCCAAAAGGTGTTCGAGCAGTCTGTCCGCCATATCAGTGATTGAAACGAACCCGGAGTTCGCGTCCCTTGCGCCGCAGCTTATGGAAAAGAAGGAAAAAGCGGCGCGCGAGCACCTCGAAGCTGTTAAGGCGCGCGCCAGGAAAGAAGGAGTAGACTGCGGAAGCATTGTCCGGGAAGGCGAGGACTCATACAAATATATCGTTGAAGAGGCGGCCAGGAACAAAAGCACCATGATCGTCATGGGCAGGCGGGGGCTCAAGGGAATCAAACGGCTGGTGATGGGCAGTACGACGGCCCGGGTGATCGGGCTCTCCCCGTGCAGCGTTCTCGTGGTGCCGCGGGCGGCCCATCTGGAGTTTAAAAACGTCCTGATCGCCACCGACGGCTCCCGGTACAGCGCCGCGGCGGCCTCGGATGCCATCGGCATCGCGAAACTCAACAACAGCAAACTGACGGTCCTTTCCGTGGTCCCGTCGGAACTCATGCCTCCCACGGACCTCGAAATGGCCATAGGGCAGCGGGAGCTTGTCGCGGAAAAGGAATTGAAAGAGTCGGAAAAGAACGCCAAAGCGGTGAAGGAGGCGGCCATGAAAGCAGGCGTCGCGGTCCAGGCCTTTGTCATGAGCGGCAAACCCGCCGAAGCCATTATCGAGACCGCGAAGGAAAAAAACGCCGACCTTATCGTTTTAGGAAGCCATGGACGGACCGGTCTTGAGAAGCTCCTCATGGGGAGCGTGGCCGAGCGTGTGATCGTGCTGGCGACCAGCGCGGTGCTGGTGGTGAAGGGAAAATAACAAAGAAACACCAAGTGCCGATGAACCGGAAAAAATAAAAAGTCCCGTTCTGCTCCTTTCGACGGCCGGTGCGGCGTAACGGTGCACCTGAGCACTTTCTTTGTATTGACGAGGAATGGCTACTGTGGTAAGTTGTCAACAGTCGCCAAATTATCATTGCAACGGAGGTTGATGAATTTTATGAACACAGTAAAAACAGTTGGTTTAATGACCTTCCTTGTCGTTCTCTTCGTCGCTATCGGCGGAGCGCTGGGGGGGAGAGGCGGCATGGTCATGGCTATTGTAATAGCCACGATAATGAACGTCGGGATGTACTGGTTCAGCGATAAAATAGTTCTCAGGATGTACAAGGCCCAGCCGGTTACCGAAGCTGAAGCGCCTGAGCTCTATGCCATAGTGCACATACTGGTCCAGAAGGCAGGGATGCCCATGCCGACCGTGTATATCATCCCCGATGAAACGCCCAATGCCTTTGCAACGGGCCGCAACCCGGAACACGCGGTTGTGGCTGTTACGCAGGGGATCATGCGCATCCTTTCCCGCGAAGAGCTGGCCGGCGTCATTGCTCATGAACTGGCCCATATCAAACACCGCGATATGCTTACCGGCACGATCGTCGCTACCATCGCCGGCGCGATCAGCATGCTCGCCCAGATGGCGCAGTGGTCCATGATCTTTGGCGGGGGGCACCGGAGCGATGATGACGAAGGAGGAAGCCCCATCGTGGCGATCGTCATGATGATCGTGGCGCCCATAGCGGCCATGATGGTGCAGATGGCCATTTCCCGCGCACGGGAGTTCGAGGCGGACAAGGGCGGCGCCGGCATTGCAGGAAGCCCGTCAGGGCTGGCAAGCGCGCTCCTGAAGCTTGAAAAGGGGTCGCAAATGATACCGATGACCGATGCCAAACCAGCCACCGCGCACATGTTTATCGTGAATCCGCTGACCGGCGGGGGCCTGATGAAGCTTTTCAGCACTCATCCTCCCATCGAGGAGCGGGTGCAGCGGCTGAATGAGCTGGCGAGGGGAAGAACTTAAAAACATTTCGGAATGCGGATTGCGGAATGCGGAATTAAAAACATAAGACCCGCTTTCGGGATGACCTGAAAGCGGGTCTTGGTCTTGCTATTTGTGATCGAGCATTACTTTTGACGGGTAGAGGACACGGTTACAGTTTTCCGATCTCCTTCATCCACTTGGGGTACTTCTTCCGGGCCCACTCGATCGGCACCGTGCCATAGACCATGATCCGGAACGTGCCCGGATTGGCCAGGGTGCCCAAATAGGCATGGGCGGGAATGGCAACCACGAACAGGATGAACGCCAGGTTGTGCGTCAGATGCGAAACCAGCGTGATTGTCCTGGTCCCCTGCATCAGCCAGATGACAAACCCGGAGGCCGCTATCGCAATTCCCGCCGCCAGGATCGCGAGGTAATAGAATTTCTGGCCGGTATTCAACTTCCCCATCGGCGGAGCTTTCTTCGCACTTTTTGATAAATATCCGCCGCCCATCCTGATCCATGCCCAATCGTCAGCGTCAAACGTCAGTGACTCATGGAGATAGTTGAACAGCGTCGCAAAGAGGGACACGGTGAATACCACCCCGGCCCAGTTGTGCACCGCCCTCATGCTGTTGAACCCCCCGAACACCGCGCCGATCGGCTGGAGTTTGAACAGGAAGGCGTATCCCGTGAGAATCAGCAGAAGACAGCTGATCGCCAGCATCCAATGGTTGATGATTTCTTCCGTACTTGCTTTTCTCACCATTTCGCCCATGTTATTTCACCTCCTCATCGTCCTTATGCGGACCGATTGCAACATAGTGCAGTAAGGCGCCCGCCACGACCCCGCCGAGCCCGATGACCGCAAGGGGCTTGAGCACGTTGTTCCAGAAAATGACGCTTTCAGCGATCGCCGGGTCCTCGTTCATGCCGTAGACTTTCGGCGCGTCCTTGAACGCGTAGATCGAACCGAGCCCGCCTAAATCCGTTTCGCCGTATACTTTGGCATAGCCCGCTTTCTTTGCCAGGGCGATTAGACCGTCACGGTCGCCAAATCTGATCGCGCCCGTAGGGCAGGTTTTTGCACAGGCGGGAATAAGCCCTTCGGCAATGCGGCCCGCGCACAAGTCGCATTTCCCGATTTTATTCTGCGCATCGTACCGGGGCACATCGAAGGGACATCCCGCAACGCAGAGTTTGCAACCGATGCATTTATCCTTATTAAACGCCACCGCTCCTTCCGGGGTTTTGTAGAGAGCACCGGGAGCGGGGCAGATCTTCATGCAGCCCGCATCGTCGCAATGCATGCACCGGCGACTGACGAAGAGCCAGCGGAGCGGATTCGTGTCCGAAGGCACTTCGCTGAACCGGATAATCGTATACGTGGAGGCGTTGATGTCGGGCGGATTCTGCATCGTCCCCGTGTTCTTCGTGTTCTGCCCGGGAAGCTGGTTCCATGATTTGCATGCCGTCTGGCAGCCCCGGCAGCCGATGCAGAGCTCCGGTGATATGAGCAGCGCTTTTCGCTTGGATGTTGTCATGTCGTCCCCCTATGCTTTCTCGACGTTCACCATGAACGCCTTGGTTTCAGGGATCATGGTGTTGGCGTCGCCGACGGTTGGTGTGAGCAGGTTTGCGCTGTCTCCGCCGCCGCCCTCGGGATACTGCCAGCCGAAGCACCAGGGGAGGCCCACCTGATGGACGGTCTGCCCTCCGATTTTGAAGGGTTTAAACCGCGAGGTCACCACGGCCACCGCGAAAATCTCGCCCCGGCCGGATTTCACTTTTAAGCGGTCGCCTCCCGATATTCCTTTCTCAGTTGCCAGCTCATGGCTCAGCTCGACGAACTGCTGCGGCTGCATCTCGAGCAGCAGGGGATTATGCCGCGTCATGACGCCCGTCTGCCAGTGTTCCGTCACCCGGTACGTGGTCGCCACAAAGGGATACCGCGTGTCGCAGGAGTAGAAGGCGTCCTCCTTATCACCAAAGATCTTGATCGTCGGGTTGACGCGCTGCTTGGACATCAGACTTTCCTCAAGCGGGCACTCCAGCGCCTCATAATGCTCGGGCAGCGGTCCGTCGTTCATACCCGCGGCAAAAAGAGCGCCCTTGCCGTCCGACATCATGATAAAGGGATACTTGCCCGTATCACCCATGGGCGGCGCCGGGCCGTCGGGCACGTCACCCACCCACATACCCGGCTTCTTTGACGCAGGGTCAATTTTATTCGCGTCCCACTTGAGCAGCGCCCGCTTCGGGTCCCAGGGCTTGCCTTTCAGGTCAACGGAGGCCCGGTTGTAGATGATGCGCCGGTTCACCGGCCATGCCCACGCCCACCCGGAATAGAGCCCGAGTCCCGTGGGATCATCCTTGCCGCGGCGGGCCATCATATTGATGATCTTGCCGTCCTTCTGCGTATAGCTCTGGCTGTACAGCCAGTTTCCGCAGGAGGTGGCGCCGTCAGCCTGGAGATGGACAAAGGAAGCGCAAAGTTCGCCCTTCTTCCCGAGCAATTTCGGCGGGGTGGCCTTCTTGTCGTACACATCCTCGAGGTAGTAGCCGTTGATCTCCTTGGCAACGTCGTGAGTGTTAATATTCCTGCCATAGTTCCAGGCGAGGTTCATGATCGGCGCAGGGAACTTGCCTCCGTCCTTCCGGTAAAGCTGACGGACCTTCGTGAACAATTCATTCATGATCTCGGCGTCAGGCCTGGCCTGACCAAGCGGCTCGATCGCCTTGTACCGCCACTGGGTAAGCCGTCCGGAATTGGCAAGGCTTCCTTCCTTTTCGATAGACGAGACACAGGGCAGGAGGAAGACCTCGGTCTGGATGTCCTTGGAATTCACGCCAGGGCCGCGCCAGAAGGAGCCGGTCTCGTTGTCGAAGAGGTTGACATTCACCATCCACTTGAGTTTTGCGAGCGCTGCGCGCGTTTTGTTTGAATTCGCACCCGAACAGGCCGGGTTCTGCCCCCAGGCGAAGAAACCCTCAAACTGGCCTTTAAGCATCTTATCGAACAACATGAGCCAGGAGCCGTTCTGGCCTTCGTCAAGCTTCGGGAGCCAGGCGTAGCCGAAGTCGTTTTCTTTGGTCGCGGCCTTTCCGTAGATGGCCTTCAGATAGCTGGTGATGTACTTGTTCCGGTTGGCCCACCAGTTGACGCTGCGCGGGTCCTTGGTCTTGGGCGTGAATTTCTCGATGTAGGCGTTCAGGTCAGTGATAGAGGCGGACGGCACGGCATTGTACCCCGGCAGGAGGTGAAACAGAAGGCCGTGGTCCGTGGAGCCCTGCACATTCGACTCTCCTCGCATTGCGTTGACACCACCTCCGGCTATGCCGATGTTCCCGAGCAACAGCTGGATGATGCACATGGCCCGGATGTTCTGGGTCCCGACTGTGTGCTGCGTCCAGCCCATGGCATAGAGCTCGGTGCCCGCCTTGTTCGGTTTGCCGGTCGAGGCGTAGAGTTTATACACAGCCTCAAGCGTTTCTTTGGGCGTTCCGGTGATGGACGAGACCTTGTCGAGGGTGTAGCGGGAATAATGCTTCTTCAGGAGCTGGAACACGCAGTGGGGGTCCTTGAGCGTCGGGTCCTTCTTCGGGTTCCCGTCCTCGCCCATCTGATAGCCCCAGGTCTTTTTGTCGTACTTGCGCGCCTTCGCGTCATAGCCCGAGAAAACCCCGTCCAATTCACCCGGTCCCTTAAAGTCAGGGTTCACGAGATAGCTGGCGCTGGTGTAGTTGACAACGTAGTCGTTGAAGTGGAGGTTGTTGTCGAGGATGTACTTGATCATGCCTCCGAGGAACGCGATGTCCGTTCCCGAGCGCATGGGCGCGTAGAGGTCCGCCTTTGCAGCGGTCTGGGTGAACCGGGGGTCCACCACGATGAGTTTGGCGCCTTTTTCCCGCGCCCGCATCACCCACTTCATGGAGATGGGATGGTTTGAGGCCGGGTTGGAGCCCATTACGAGAACAACATCAGCATTCTTAATATCGATCCAGTGGTTTGTCATTGCACCGCGCCCGAACGACCCTCCCAGGGCCGCTACCGTTGCGGAGTGTCAAATGCGCGCCTGGTGTTCTATATATACCAGGCCCCAGGACCGGAGCATTTTCTGGAGCAGGTAGCACTCCTCGTTGTCAAGGGCAGCGCTACCCACGTGGGCTATGGCGTCGGTCCGGTTGACCGTAAAGTCCTTCTCGATCTCTTTCTCCGTGCCGTCGGGCTGCTTCTCCTTCACCTTGGACTTCGAAGTGAGTTTGAACGTGCGGTCGCGGGTGTCTTTTACCTTTAGAGCGATCTGGTCAAGCGCCCAGTCCCATTCAACCTCTTTCCAGTCCGCGGCGCCGGGTGCGCGGTACCGTGGCTTCAGAACGCGCGTCGGATTGTTCACTAATTGCATGAGCGATGCGCCCTTAGGGCAGAGTGTGCCCTCATTGATCGGATGCTCCGGGTCGCCCTCCGCGTTCACTGCTTTTCCGTCCAGCGTCTGAACGATGATGCCGCAGCCCACGGCGCAATAGGGACAGATGGTCCTGGTCTCTTTGGCGCCCTTGGTCCTCAGTTCCTCAGCCGAGGCCTTCGCTGGATCGGCTGTGACGCCAAGGGAACCGAGTAACACCGTACTGCCGGTAACCTTCATGAACTCCCGTCGAGTTACACCCATTGTACATCCTCCCTTCGTATTGAATGCCTGAAGTTCGCTTGTGTGGTATCGCGCGGCCAGTACCATTTCGCGTTCGCGATATTCTATGGATTTGCTGAGTGAGTGGAAATGCACGAGAATAGTTTATATTCTCCGCAACAATTATTAAAACTATTAATAGCTTTATTATAAAAATATAATCCTGTGCCGGAGGCATGTCAAGAAAAAAGATATTCGGTGTCAGTGAGTTTTCCTACTGCATGGCTTCATGCAGCCATATTCCCCCCCTCTATCACCTTAATACTGACGGTGTTTCAGGATTTGTTCTTTTCTTTCACCAGTGAACGAGCTATAATCACGTTACGTTGCGTTTCGTGCGCTTCCTGTCGGTCCTGGTCGTCATGGAACTTGCGTGCGTTGCGGAAGAGGAAATAACAGTGACGCCTTTCAGCGAGCTGATAAAAAAAATTTTGCGGCAACAAAAACCAACCAGGAGCGAATCCATGGAAATTAAGGAAAACAGCGAACAGGAACCGAAGCTGGTCGTGCCCGAGGAACTGCCGCTCCTTCCCCTGAAGGACACGGTGGTCTACCCTCTCACTGTTTATCCGCTTGTCATCGGCAAGGAAAAATCAATCAAGCTCATTCATGAGGTGGTCGCCGGGGACAAGCTCCTGGCCCTTACGTCACAGAAGAGGGCCGACATCGAGGTCGCAGCCCTTGACGATGTTTATTCGATAGGAACGATGGCGCTCATTCTGCAGATGGTCAAGGTCCCCGATGGAACGCTCCGGGTCCTGGTGCAGGGCGTCGAACGCATCAGGATTCTCAGTCTCATCCAGAATGAACCTTATATAAAGGCAAGGGCCGTTGCGCTGCCGGACGTCATCGACAAAACCGTTGAGACCGAAGCGCTCATGCGCGGCCTCTCCGAGACCTTTCAGAAGCTTGTTTCGCTCACGCCGAACATGCCGGAAGAACTTTCCTCCGCTGCCGTCAATATCGACAATCCCCGGCAGCTTGCCTACCTGATCGCAACGAACATACGGCTGGACCTGGCGCAGCGGCAGGAAATCCTTGAAACCGACCCGGTCCATGACAAGCTCACGAAGCTGATGCAGCATTTGAACCGCGAGGTGGAGGTGCTTGAACTGGGGAAAAAAATTCAGGGGCAGGCGCGGGACCAGATGCAAAAAGCGGAGCGCGAGTACCTGCTGCGGCAGCAGCTCTCGGCCATTCGCAAGGAACTCGGCGAGGAGAGCGACGACGGCTCCGAGATAAAAAGCCTCCGGGAAAAGATCGAAGAAGCGAAGATGACGCCCGAGGCGGAAAAAGAATCGAAGCGGGAGCTTGGCCGCATGGAAAAGCTCAACGCCTCTTCGCCCGAATATTCGGTCATTCGGACCTACCTCGAATGGATGACCGGCCTTCCCTGGAGCAAAACGTCATCGTCGCCCATAGATATCACGAAAACGCGGGCAACCCTTGACGAGGACCATTACGATCTGGAGAAAGTGAAGGACCGGATACTGGAATACCTTGCGGTGAAAAAGCTGGGTAAGGACCGGGGAACGCAAGCGGGCGCAAAGATGCGGGAGCCCATCCTCTGCTTTGTCGGCCCTCCCGGCGTCGGTAAAACCTCTCTGGGCCAGTCCATTGCGCGGGCTTTGGACCGGAAGTTCATGCGCATGTCCCTGGGAGGCCTCCACGATGAAGCCGAGATCCGGGGACATCGGCGCACGTATATCGGCGCCATGCCGGGACGCATTATTCAGGCGATCAAACGGGCGGAAACCAAGGACCCGGTCATCATGCTCGACGAAGTGGACAAGGTCGGAGCGGACTGGCGCGGAGATCCTTCCTCGGCGCTTCTTGAAGTGCTCGACCCGGAGCAGAACAAGGATTTTCGCGACAATTATCTTGATGTGCCCTTCGATCTCTCCCAGGTAATGTTCATAACCACGGCGAACCAGCTCGATACGATCCCGGCGCCGCTCTTGGACCGGATGGAAATGCTGCGCCTGCCCGGATACACCGAGCAGGAGAAGCTGAACATCGCAATAAAATATCTTATTCCAAAAGAGATCAGGGCGAATGCGCTGAACGCAGAAGAGCTCGTGATCGAAGACGACGCGCTCAGGAGCATTATCAAGGACTACACCCGCGAGGCGGGGGTCAGAAATGTGGAGCGGGAAATTGCGAACGTCTGTCGCAAGGTAGCTAAAGCCGTGGCCGAAGGCAAACCCACGCCAATCACGGTCACCGTGCAAAGCCTTCATGATTACCTGGGCAACCCGAAATTTTTTGCTGAAACCGCAGTCATGATAGACCGGCCCGGTGTCGTTACCGGCTTAGCCTGGACGCCGACAGGAGGGGACATCCTCTTTATCGAAGCAACGATGATGCCGGGGAATAAACAGCTTTTGCTCACGGGTCAGCTTGGTGACGTCATGAAGGAATCAGCGCAAGCCGCGCTTTCCTACGTGCGTTCACAGGCGGAAACCTTCGGGATCAACCGCGACTTCTATGAAAAATCGGACATCCACATCCATGTGCCTGCCGGCGCAATCCCCAAGGACGGGCCGTCAGCCGGCGTCACCATGACGACCGCGATCGTGTCGATGCTCACCGGCAGAATTGCAAAACACGACGTGGCCATGACCGGAGAAATAACGCTGCGGGGCAAGGTGATGCCGATCGGCGGGCTAAAGGAAAAGGTGCTCGCCGCAAGAAGAGCGGGGATCAAGACCGTGATCCTGCCGGAAAAGAACAAGAACGACCTTGACGACGTGCCTGAAGAGCTGCGTAAGGAGATGAACTTCATATTTGTTGACACCATAGACCAGGTCATTGAAGCGGCATTAAACGGTAAAAAGGGATAAGAAATGCCGGCAGAGGTCAAGAGAAGACTACCCCCGTGGTTCAAGATCAGCCTTACAACGAGCGAACAGTATCGGAACATCAAGAAACTTATTCGCTCGAACAAACTGCACACGGTCTGTCAAAGCGCAGCCTGCCCGAACCAGAACGAGTGCTGGAATGCCGGAACCGCCACCTTCATGGTTCTTGGAAACGTGTGTACCCGGGGTTGCCGATTCTGCAATGTGCCGAAGGGCATACCTACTGACATAGACAGGGATGAACCGGAGCGGGTTGCCAGGGCGGTAGCAGAACTCAAACTGAACTATGCGGTAATAACATCAGTCACGAGGGATGATCTTCCCGACGGCGGCGCCGAAATCTTTGCGGAAACCATCAAAGCCATACGCGAAACGTCGCCAGACTGCCGCGTTGAGGTGCTCATTCCGGATTTTCTTGGATCTGCAGAGTCGCTCAAAACCGTTCTGAATGCGTCACCGGATGTGCTTAATCACAATCTGGAAACCACTCCTTCCCTCTATTCGCGGGTGAGACCCCAGGCGCTATACCACCGTTCCCTTGAATTACTGTCTCGGGCCCGTCAGCTTGGCGTCGTAACGAAAACCGGACTTATGCTCGGCCTGGGGGAGAGCAGGGATGAAGTGATATCGGTCATGCATGATCTGCGCGACGTTGATTGCCAGCTCCTTACGCTCGGCCAATACCTGCAGCCTGGCAGGAGCCACCTGCCTGTTAAAAAATATTACTCACCGGAAGAATTTGCGGTTTTCCGCGAAGAAGCAAGGTCACGGGGATTCAAACATGTCGAAGCAGGACCGCTCGTGCGAAGTTCCTATCATGCGAATGAATATTATGCGGAGTAATAGAGATGCGATGTTGATGCGCGAAGTTGTTGACTCAAGGATTCATTCAAACTATAATAGGCACATAAGGACATCGGAAAGATCAATCATGACTCCACGTACAGATAAAGGCAGGGAGAAAAAATGCCCCAAACTACGTTAAAAGATGAGATCGTCCGGGAGATCAAGAATCTACCGGCATCGCAGGCAAAAGAAGTTTTGGATTTTATCTGTTTTGTCAAACATAAGGAAACCTTGTCCCTGATTGATACTACCCAGGCGTACTTTTATACCCCGAAATGGAAAAAGCTGGAACTATCCGCGGAGAAGGACATAAAGGAGGGGATGGTTTCCGAGTTGTACGCCGGGTATGAAACGGAGCGGCTGTTCGCGGATCTAAAAAAAGGTAAGCGAAAGGCCGGGAAGTGAAGATCCGCAGAACAAAAACGTTCGATAAAACCTTTCTTACACTTCCTGCGCAGGTTCAGCAATCACGAAGATGCCTTGAGGAATCCATGAGAACTATCGAGGACATCGGATATTGGGTGCCTGAATGGTTACAAATTCTCTGACGATATTAAAATAACTGTCCTTTTTCTCATCCTTTCCCGTAAACATGCCATTTTTTGTCACCACTATATGACAATCCAGGTCAATTATCTGTAATCCGCATACACAACCCACTGATATTGCAATGGTAAATTATGGCACAGTACCTGCATTATTCACGACCAGAAAAGCTTGAGGTCTTTGGAAGGAGGTGACACCCATTAAGGGATCTTAAGCCAGTTTTGGAAGTATGTTGAAATAGAAAAACTAAAAAAACTTTATGGGAGGAAATACAATGAAAAAAACAACTATCAAAAAAGGTTTTACCCTTATCGAACTCCTTATCGTGGTGGCGATCATCGCCATCCTGGCCGCAATCGCCATCCCGCAGTTCGCTGCATATCGTATTAAAGGATACAACGCAGCTGCTCAGTCTGACATCAGGAATATGGTGACCGCTGAAGAAGCAATTTTTGCCGATACACTGGCTTATGCAACACAGACTGTTACTTTGGGACCTGCGACTATGGGCGCCTTGCCTGGTGCAAAGCTTTCGAAGGGCGTTTATGCCGCAACCATCGCAACAAGCGCTGTAGGCGCTTTTTTTACGGCAGCAACTGCCCATGTTACCGGCAACAAAGTATATGGCTTTGAATCAGACCAGGCCAAGTTTGTCGCAAGGGACTGGTCTGGTGGTGATTATACTACACCTTCTGCCACGGATGTTGCTGCGGCAACCACGAGCGTAGATCTGCCCACGACTTTTACTGCTATATAGTGGTTGTGGTTTAATTGGTTATTGTGTTTCATTCTGCAAAAGAGGCCACGGTCAGACCGTGGCCTCTTTATTATCGGGCCAACATCCCTCCCGTTATTTTTATGTTCAAATATATCTGCTGCGCAATCATCATCACGTTCCTGATGATGATTGCCTATAACCGCAATATTACTTGGCACGACGACATCCTCCTGTGGAATGATGTTCTTTCTAAGTCACCGTTTAAAGCTCGTACCTACAACAATATTGGCACAACGCTCAAGCTCAAGGGGGATCTCAAACAATCTTTATTCTATTTTAGAAAAGCTTCTGATTTGAAAAAAGGCTGGCACACGCCCCATTATAATATGGGTGTAGTCCTTAAGGAATTAGGCAACCCAACAGAAGCCCTGAACGAATTTAATACATCAATTTTCTTAAACAGCAGGGATTTCAAAAGCTATAATAATATTGGCTTGATACATATCCAGCTTGGCAATCAAACGCAGGCACTCATCTCTTTCCAAAAAGCCATAGATCTCAATCCAAATTTTTATGAGGCGTATAACAATATCGGCAATCTCCTGACGCTCCAGAATAAATTCAAAGAAGCCGAGGCTGCGTATATCAAGGTGCTGGCCATACATCCGGAATATCCTGAAGGGCACAATAATCTGGCCATGCTCTATGTAAAAACGGGTGCAACCAGCAGCGCAATTGATCATTTCCTGAAATCACTGGACTACAAGCCGGACAACGTCAAGGTATATCTTTCTCTGGGAAACATTTTTCGTGACCAGGGAAATGCACGTAAAGCACTCAAAATCTATGCCGAAGGTCTGAAGATCAAGGACACTGACCTGTATCTGCTCAACAATACCGGTATTCTCCTGGCACGCATCGGGGAAGTGGAAAAAGCCGTGGCTATTTTCGAGAGAGCGGTCGTACTTTATCCCAACGATCAAGAGCTGGCTAATAATTTAAAGAGTGCAAGATCGCTTGCACTCCATGAAATAAAATAGGAAGGCTGATCGTCTTGCGTACGGCTGCGCGGGCGCAGTCGAGGTCTAATCCATGATCGAAATTCATGAGGTTTTAAAAGAATTCAAGGAAGGAATTGGCGTTAAACGAGTCAAAGCGGTAAGCAACCTGTCTTTGACAGTTGAGCAAGGAGAAATTTTCGGTTTCCTTGGGCCGAACGGCGCGGGTAAATCCACAACGATCAAGATCATGATGGATCTCGTCCGCCCTGATAGAGGCAGTGTGATCGTTATGGGCAGGGACGTTAAAGATAAGGAAGTACGCAGGCATATTGGTTATCTCCCGGAAAACCCGTATTTATACGATTATCTCTCAGCCAAGGAACTACTGTGGTTTGGCGGCACTGCCGCGGGCTTGTCGTCCGAGATGACACACCGTAAAAGCGAGGAACTCCTGGAGAAGGTGAATCTCCGGTCCGTCAGCACCAGGAAGCTCAGAACCTATTCCAAGGGAATGGTACAGCGAGTAGGACTTGCTCTTGCCCTGATCCACGACCCCGATGTCGTCATTCTTGATGAGCCGATGAGCGGCCTTGACCCCATGGGCAGGAAAATGGTGGGAGATATCATCATTGATCTCAAAAAACGAGGTAAAACGGTCTTCTTTTCATCGCACATTTTGAGCGACATAGAACGGTTCTGTGACCGAGTCGGCATTATTGTCGGTGGTAGACTGATGCTCGTTGATCGTCTTCGCGATCTTTTGGGTAAGGGTAAAACGCTGGAAGAGATCTTCGTGGCAGAGGTGAACGATGCCAGGGGAGGCGCCGAAATATGCTGAGTCTCTGGCCGATTGCAGTGATAACATTTAAAGAAGGGATCAGGAATCGGGCTATTTACGGAATATCCCTTTTTGCTCTCATGCTCTTGTCCGCAAATTTTCTTCTTGCCCAGATTATCCCGATAGAAGTCGGCAAGGTGGCAGTCGACTTCAGCTTGTCGACCGTATCGTTCGCAGGCCTTCTCTTTGTTCTGTTCATCGGCATTAATCTGATGGCGAAAGACCTGGAGAAAAAAACCATTTACATGATCCTGTCGCGTCCTCTCTCACGGTCCCAATACATCTACGGTAAGTTCTTCGGCATGATTCTTCTGATTAGCGCCATGATGGTATTGCTGACTATTCTTACGGTCCTTTCTTTGATCGCACTCAAAGGGATCTACCCGTATTCGTTCAACCGGATCTCTCTTTATATGGTTTGTCTTGCGATCTGCGGAACAACCTTGATGCTGATCCTTTTGTCCGCCCTGAGCTTTCTGTTTGCATCGTTCACGTCCTCGTCCTTCATCACGCTGGTGTTTACCATACTTGCCTATATCATCGGCCAGTCCACGCAGGAAGTTAAAAATCTGGTTGAGATGCCGCAGGCCGCAGGCATCGAGGTTTCTCCAGTCACGCTAAAAATGGTCCAGACCGCCTATTATGTCTTCCCCAACCTTTCTCTTTTTGACATAAAAATACAGGCAGCACATGGCCTGGACGTTACGTTCTCCTATATCGTCTGGACACTGTTTTATAGCGTCATTTATACATCATTGACTATTCTTCTGGCAGCCATGATATTCCGGAAAAAGGAGTTTCCGTGATGCATCGGTTGCTGACCATATTTGTCATTGGAATGGTACTTGTTGCTGCTCATTTTGTCGCAGCACAGCAGGCTGCCAGAGCCTGGAGTACGCTTCCCCGGGCAGACGAACCCTCATTTGTCCTGCCGACACCAGTTCTTAAAATAACGGCACTCGAGTTCGATGGTCTTGTTTCCGACGTGCTATTCATAAAAGCGCTCATGTTCATTGCTGGCACCCAGGAACGAGCAGAAATATCCGGCGTTAAGCAGGTGGAATGGAAGTGGTTCTTTGATATTATGAACGCTTCAACTGATATGGATCCTTACTTCGAGGATTCCTATTATCTCAGCAATGCCAATCTTACCTGGGACGCGGGAATGGTCCAGGAAGCGAACATGCTCCTGGTGAAGGGAAGCCGCCATAGAACATGGGATGCGGATTTGCTTTTTTATCTGGGCTTCAATCATTTTTATTTTTTAAAGGATAATAAGACCGCCAGCGAATATCTCATGGAAGCATCGCGCAGGCCTGGAGCCAAACCACTGTTTGCGAACTTGGCGGTGAAATTGGCGGCTCGGGAAAACAGAACCGAAAACGCCATCAATTTTATGAAGGAAATGATCGGAAAAACAGAAGATAAGGTGCTGATCAGGAAATATAAAACCCGGCTGTGTGCATTAGAGGCTACGTTTTATATAGAGAATAGTGTGGAACGGTATCGTCGCAAATTCGGGAAATTGCCTCACCGCATCGAAGACCTTGTGGACAAGCACGTCATCGACAATATCCCTGATGATCCTTATCATGGTTCATTTTACCTGGGGGAGAATGGTATAATACGATCTACGAACGATCACTTGGGGCTGCCTCAAAGGCACAAAGAAGAATCGCAACAGCTCAAGCGCACTAGCCAATGACACCATAGCAAGCCTGCTTTTTTCCTCCGCTCCTGATGTTCACATACAACCGCCTCAGCTCCTCGATGCTGTAACTCAAACGTTCATTCGTTTTCTTTTCTCCACGATGGTTTTCAGCAGAGAAGAAACGGATTTTGTGCATTCTGTGCTTTTCGGATGATCCGGATATAAACTCAACAAATTCCGGCGGATGCGGCTTACATTTTTCGGCCACGCATCGATCAAAACTGCTCGCTGAACCATTCTTGTTCAAGGGCCGTTATTTACCCCCTCGCCGCTCCTCGTGCCTGATATCAAGCTTTTTCAACTGCTCAATGCTCTTATTCAAATGTTCATTGTCCTTTTTGACCTCGATAAAAGCCTTGAGAAGGAACCGCAAGTTCTGAGCATCGCGCACCCTGGCGTTGTCAGGATGCAAGCGCAGGAACTCATCAAGTTCCTCAATGGCCTGCGCATAATTCCGCTGAGGGTTATCATAGTACGCAAGGATAAAAGCAATGCCATACCTCGCATTGGCTGCTTCGGAGGGCGCTGGAGCAGGGGAGGCAGCCAGCAGTTTTCTATATGCGGTCATCGCATCGTTGTATTTTTTTTGATTGAACAGGTTTTCTGCATTTTGCAGCTCAGAGAGCTGCATTGCCGGGGCCGGTGGACGAACGCATCCACCGAGGCCCGTGCAAAAACACAGAATAAGCAGTACTATCTTTTTCAATTATTTCTCCTCTTATCGACGACATACACACTTTTAGCAATGGTCTTGGCATAATCCTTCAGTTCCGCGGCGATCTCTGAGGCTTCCAGCGCATTGGCCAGTTTTCTCCGCTCATTCGTGACGATGGCGATCGATATGGTCATGAGCGGGAATTTCATGTCAACGCCCTGCCTGGTCTTACCGTGAATATATCCCTTTTCCCGGTCGCCTGGTTCGTAGAACTCGGGGATCCGTTTGTCGAACTGGGCGATGATCTCACCGGCCACTTCCCGCATCACCTCGGGGACCGTAATGACTACGTAGTCGTCTCCGCCGACATGCCCGATGAAGTCGTCAGGAGTTCCTTTGGCTTTGACCGCATTTTCAATAAGGTGTGCGGCTTCCTTTATCACTTCGCTGCCGTTGGCATAGCCGTAGCGATCGTTGAATGCCTTGAAATTATCAAGATCGAGCACGCAAAAAGCCAGCGGCTGACCGGAATCGATCCTCTTTTTCAGTACATTCTCAATGGCGATCCCGCCGGGCAGCCGCGTGAGGGGACTGGCGTCCAGATACATTTCCTCAAGTTTCCGAAGGCGCTTTCCCATGCTCAGAAATGACGTGGACAGCGCACCGATCTCATCTTCCGTCCGGATATCGGGGTCGTAATCGAAATTACCCTCGGCAATATGCTCCGTTGCCACTTTCAATTTATTGATCGACGAGGAGATATGGTGGGTCACGATGAGGCCGGCAAGGGCGCCCGCAAGAATACTGATCAGGCAGAGGATGGCCGTCGTAAGAAAGGCCCGGTCGCCCACGGAACTGATCTGCCGCATCTTATTGTCCTGGGCGCTCCCGGCGCGAACAGACATGGTCCTCAGGGCGTCGAGCAGTTTATCCATCGTACGTTTTAGGCTGGAATTTGAAATGGCATAGGCCGCATCGCTTTTATTTGCCTTGGCGAGTTTGAGCTCCCGGGAGAACAGCTCCGTGTAGGTCTCATGCAGGTTCTCCAGCGTTTCGACGGGTGCGGTATTTTTGCCGGGAAGGTCCTTGAGCGCCTTCAGCCATGTCCTGAACTCATCGCCGCGCTTGGAAAAAAGCTTCCTCATGTCCTCGCTCTTCAATATGAGAAAACGCTTTTCATAGGTGTCCTGAGCGAGGACGGCATCAAGCATTTTATCGGCAGCCTCCTGGGTGGGAATGTCGATCATGACAATGCTCTTGTTCAGGTTGTTGATCCGCTGAAGGCTGACCAACGCGTAGACCACCACCACAACCGTAAGCAGCACGAGGGTCATGTATCCGAGCAGCATTTTGCTGGCAATATTGAGCCTGGCGAAGAGCCGGGTAGGGGTCAATTTGTCCAGTATTGTTGGCGAAACAGGTATTTTCATAATGTAAGTAAGGCCAGGCGCCGTGTAACAAGATTAACAAATATAATTACTGGTGTCAACAATATTATGGTGTTTCCGGCGCCTCATCCACCTGCGCGGCCTCTTCATCCCCGGCGGAATTTTCCGGACAATATGTTCTCGGTTCTGTTCCCGGCATATAGGCTTCCCTGATGCTGTCTTTGCATTTTTCCGTGCTCAGCAATCCCGTGGCGGCGTCGATCTGCCGGTAAACGAGCCCTTCAGGAGCTGCGAAGTCCTCGGGTTCCTGGCCATCAAGGGCTTTTTTCATAAAATCAAGCCACAGGGGCAGGGCCGCGCGAGCGCCTGTTTCACGCGGGCCGATCGTGCGATGGTCGTCATACCCGACCCATACTCCGGCAACGAGGCCGGGAGTATACCCAATGAACCACGCATCACGGTAATCGTTTGCCGTGCCTGTTTTTCCCGCAACCGGCCTGCCCAGTTCACGGGCTTTCCCTGCCGTTCCGTGTTCCACCACGCCGCGAAGCAGGTTCGTCATAATGGAGGCGGTCTCCGGCCTTATCACCTGAGCGGGGAAAGCGTCGCTGACAAACAGAACGCGCCCGGTGCTGTCAGTGACCTGGAGTATGGCAACGGGATCGATGCGGACCCCGTGATTGGCCAGCACCGCGTACGCAGTGGTCAACTCGAAAAGTGTCACATCAGAGCTGCCCAGCGCCATGGACAGGTAAGGGGCAACAGGGCTTCTGATCCCCATGCTTCTGGCGAACTGCACCGTTTGGGCAATGCCGAGTTTACTGAGCAGCCTGACGGTAGGCACGTTCAGGGACTTGGTCAAGGCGCGGCGAAGGGTCACCGTGCCCTGAAAATTTCTACTAAAGTTCTCGGGAGTCCAGTTCCTGTTGCGGTCAAGCTTGACCGTCAAGGGAGAATCCTCGAGCAGGTCAGAAGGCCCGAAGCCGCGCTCGATCGCCTCTGCATAGATCAGCGGTTTAAACGCCGAACCGGGCTGCCGCATCGCCTGCACGACCCGGTTGAACTGGCTTTCCGCATAATCCCTGCCGCCGACCATCGCGAGAATATGGCCCGTTGAGGGCTCGAGAGCAATGAGAGCCCCCTGCAGCGGGGGCCGCGGGGTCCCGGAACGTTGATGACGCCGGGCCTCCACCTGCTGAAGTCCCGCTTTCACCGCCTGATTTGCGAATTCCTGGAACTGGTCGTTGATACTGGTATAAATGTTAAGCCCGCCTGAATAAAGAATGCTGGAACCGAAGCGTTCCTCGATCTGCTGGCGGATGTATTCGACGATATAGGAATCAGCGCCGCGCACCGTTGTGGTGGGGCTGAGGGGAAGCCGTTCCTTTGCGGCAGTATCAGCCTGCATCCGCGTAATAATGCCCGCACGGGTCATGCGGGACAGGACGTAGGCCCGGCGAGACAAGGCCCCGTCAGGCGACTTGAACGGAGAGTATCGCTTCGGTGACCGGGGAAGACCGGCCAGCAGGGCGCATTCGGCGAGGTCCAGGTCCCTGGCGGGCTTGCCGAAATAGATCCGCGCCGCAGCTTCTACTCCGTAGGCGCCGCTTCCAAAATAGATCTGATTGAGATAGAGCGAAAGGATTTCGCGCTTGGTGTAGCGCTGTTCGATGCGAAGCGCAAGCGCCATTTCTTTGAACTTGCGGGAAAACGTGCGGTCCGGAGAGAGAAAAAGCACCTTTGCGAGTTGTTGCGTCAGGGTGCTTCCGCCCTCCTGGATCCGGTGCGCCCGCAGATTGCGGTACATTGCCCGCGCAATACCCCGCGCATCAAGGCCGTGGTGCTCGTAGAAACGGGAGTCCTCGGCAGCCATGAGGGCTTTCGTCAGCATTTCCGGCACCGCGGCGAGTTCTACCGGCGTTCTGTTCTCGAGGTAGAACTCTGCCAGCATCCGGTTGCTGGCGGTATAGACGCGGGAAGTGATGCTGGGCCGGTATTCCTCCAGCATCTCTATTTCAGGGAGGTCCCACATCGAATAGATGATGAATCCCGAGACCCCTCCGATGAGTCCGGTCGTAAACATAAGGAGCAGAATAAAAGTATAGGATTTTCTGTTAGCCATCGAGAGTATTATACAGGGTGGATTGTATAAAAGTAAAGCCTGTCTTGCTCTTTCCCTTTTTTTGCTGCAACAACTCATCAAATATGGTAAGGTTCGCTTGTTCTGTTTGCCGGGCGCATGGCGATTAAAGTGAAATTGACTTTGCTTTTTCAGAATGTTACAATTATGCTACTATGAAAAATACCTCCGCACAGGTGATCATTGAAGACGTACTGGCATTGCCGGGCCTTTTCGGCGATCTTGATAAAAATCTCAGACTGATCGAGAACACCTATGGGGTGGTCCTGACAGCCCGGGGGAACAAGCTTCAGATCGAAGGGGAAGAGCAGTCGGTCGCCCAGGTCGAGCTTCTCATCACCCAGCTCGCCGACATGCTCTCCAAAGGAGTGATCGTCCATCGCGATGATGTGCATGCCGCGATTCGCGCTTTTTCCGCCGACCCCTCGGCGGGCCTGATGAATATTTTTCAAAAGTCCATCCCTGTATCGAGCAATAAAAGACCGGTCGCTCCGAAGAACGAGACCCAGCGCGCCTACATCGAAGCCATCAAGCGGCACGATATTGTTTTCGGCATCGGACCGGCGGGGACCGGCAAGACCTACCTGGCCATGGCGACCGCTGTTTCCGCCCTGCTGCGGCGGGAAGTAAGCAGGATCATTCTTGTGCGTCCAGCCGTCGAGGCAGGGGAAAAACTCGGCTTCCTGCCTGGCGATCTCTACGAAAAGGTCCATCCCTACCTCCGCCCCCTCTATGACGCGCTCTACGACATGATCGACACGGAAAAAGCCAATACGCTTGTGGAGCGCGGAGATATCGAGATCGCGCCGCTCGCCTTCATGCGCGGCCGCACGCTGAACGACTCCTTCATTATCCTCGATGAGGCGCAAAACACCACGACCGAACAAATGAAGATGTTCCTTACCCGCCTGGGCTTCAATTCAAAGACGGTCATCACCGGCGATGTCACCCAGGTAGATCTGCCGGACCGTAAAAACTCGGGGCTCATCGAAGTGCAGAAAATATTAGACAACGTCGAGGGCATCCGGTTTGTCTATTTTACGAACCGCGATGTCGTGCGCCACCAGCTTGTCCAGCAGATCATCAAAGCATACGAAAAATACGAGGCCGACGATGGACCACAAGGATGATGCAAGCGTAAAGCTTCTTCCGAAGGTCCGGCCTCAGGACGCGGAAAAAGACGACACCCAGCCGGACCATAAACGGTCCGTGCGTTTCCTGAACGTCAGCCTCGCCGTCGTTGCCGCGCTGCTGCTCGCTATCATCCTGGCCCCCCCTGATGAAGGGACCGGGGCCGGGGCCGGACTGAACGCGTATAGCGGGCTCAGCCTGCTGTTTCTGTTGTTGCTCTACCTTTTTTACCGGGATATCAAACGGTACCGCCCGGCCTTTATCGCAGACACCAGAAAAATGTTCCTCCTCGCTTTTCTGCTGCTGGCCACCCTGGCCCTTGCACAATTCTCAAAACACATACTGGTCCTTGTGGCTGATAAACTGCAGCTGGAAACAGCCACGATCGGATTTGCGCTTCCCGTCACCGCCGGCGCCATGCTGGTAAGCCTTCTGCTGGATTTTCACCTGGCCCTCGGTTTTTCGTTTGTCATCAGCCTCCTGCTCGGCATCTCCTTTCAAGGCGATCCCTTTATCCCGCTGTATTATTTTCTGGGAAGCATCGTAGCGGCGCTATCGGTCATTCAGTGTAAAAAACGGACTGCGTTGCTCAGAGCGGGGGCGCTGACCGCGCTCGTGAACATGCTCGCTATTGCCGCGATCGATCTTTACCAGGGAGCGTTGCTGACGCGTGGCTGGTACGATATGATCGCCGGTTTCCTGGGCGCCGTTGCCGTTGCCATGATCGTGTCCGCGATCCTGCCTTTTTTTGAAGCGGTCTTCGATATCGCCACCGACATCAAGCTCCTCGAACTTCTTGAACCGAACCAGCCGCTCCTCAAAAAACTGGTTTACACGACGCCCGGCACCTATCACCACAGTATCCTCATCGGCAACCTGGCCGAATCGGCGGCCGAGGCCATCGGCGAGAATCCGCTGCTCGCGCGCGTCGGCGCCTATTACCATGATGTGGGGAAGATCCGCAAACCCGAATACTTCATTGAAAATCAGCACCCCAAGGCCAATAAGCATGACCGGCTCATGCCGTCCATGAGCAGCCTCATCATCGCCTCGCATGTGAAGGACGGCATTGATGTTGCCCGGGAGCACAACCTGCCCTCGGTCCTCATCGACATCATCCATCAGCACCATGGGACGTCGCTTATCACCTATTTTTATCAAAAGGCGAAAGAGCTGCAGCCCTATACCAAGATCGCCGAAGAGGACTACCGCTATCCCGGTCCGCGGCCAAGCACGAAAGTAGCGGCCATTGTGATGTTGTCCGATGCGGTCGAAGCGGCATCACGGAGCCTCGATGACCCAACGCCCGAGCGCATTCAGGCGCTGACCAGCAGCGTGATCACCCACATTTTTCTGGATGATCAGCTCAGCTCCTGCGACCTGACGCTCAAAAACCTGCGGGAGATATCAAAGAGCTTCAACCTCACGCTCAATGGAATGTTCCATCACCGGATAGATTATCCCGGCATGGAACTTCCGGGAGATAAAAAAAGAAATGATCATCAGGATAAAAAACAATCAGAAGAAGGAAAAGCTGGCGGCAACAAAGCTAAAGACGTTGCTCGCGAAGTTGCTGCTGGTCCTCAACCTTCCTGATGCCGAGTTGAGCGTGCTTTTTATCGGCGATCGCGCCATGCGGACGCTCAACCGGCGGTATCGGAACAAGGACAGGACCACCGATGTTCTTTCGTTCTCGCTGCGGGAAGGGCGTTTTGGCGGGGTCCAGCCGGACATGCTCGGGGATATCGTCATAGCGGTCCCCGTGGCGAGGCGCCAGGCGGTTGACGCGGGCCTTACCCTGCACCAGGAACTGGAGCGCCTGCTGGTCCATGGCCTCCTGCATCTGATCGGCTACGACCACGAGCGCGGCGAGGCCGAGGCCCGGAGCATGCGCAAGAAGGAACAGAACCTGCTCAAAAGGCTTCGGACATGAAGTGGCGGTCAAAATCATGGATGGAGAGCGCGAACCTGGCGATCGAAGGCATCATTTACTCGGTCAAGACGCAGCGCCACATGCGCTACCACCTGTTCGCGGCGCTGGCTACCCTCATCCTGGGCCTCGGTTTGAACATCACCCGCACCGAGTTCATTCTTCTCTGCATGGCGATCATACTCGTCCTGGCCATGGAAATGCTGAACACCGCCATCGAAGTTACCATCGATATGATCTCGGACACCTACCATCCGCTCGCCAAGATCGCCAAGGACATCGCCGCCGGGGTGGTGCTTCTGGCGTCCTTTGGCGCGCTCACGCTGGCGTACCTTATCCTCTACCCGGCGCTGACAGCGGCCTTTGCAAGCGGTCAGTGGCAGTTGCGGAAAGCGCCCAGCGACGTTATCGCATTTGTGTCGCTTGCCGTCGTGGTCATTGTCGTCATTTTCATCAAGGCACTGCTCGGCAAGGGAGCTCCGCTCCGGGGGGGCATGCCGAGCGGACACGCGGCAGTATCATTTTCGATCTGGATAGCGGCGGTCTATCTGACGGGAAATCCGCCGGTCGTCGTGCTCACGTTCATCCTTGCCCTGATGGTCAGCTGGAGCAGATGGTCTTCGGGGATCCATCGGCCGATCGAAGTGCTTGCCGGAGCGGCCATCGGAGCCGGATTGACCGCGTTCTTTTTTGCGGTATTCAGTTAGCGATGCGGGTGGAGAGACCGAAGGCCTGATAGGCTTACACCGAAAGGGGATTCTCGTGCTGGATAAGATCCTGGGTAGGCTGATCACATCGGTGGACGGAGCGCATGCTGCGATTTTTCTGGACCATGACGGAGAAGCGATCGCGCAGTCCGGGGATTTCGCCATTGATGTCAGGCTGCTCGGCGCATGGAAGGAGATACATCTTGACCATATCAAGGAGATCACGGGCAGACTCGGCCTGGGGACCGTCCATGCAGTGCTTTTTTCGCTGGACGAGGGGAACCAGCTGATCGCGCCGGTTTTGAACAATTACTGCC
Source organism: Nitrospirota bacterium (assembly GCA_043731355.1). Classification (GTDB taxonomy): domain Bacteria; phylum Nitrospirota; class UBA9217; order UBA9217; family UBA9217; genus GWC2-56-14. The sequence goes on along the minus strand of JAYTJE010000079.1, from coordinate 2,332 downwards.
TGCTGCTCCTGCTGTCTCCCTACGCCAACCTGCGGAACGCTATGGCCGGCCTCAAAACCGCTATTGGCGAGCTGATCGTTGAAATTTCCTGACCGTGTACCGCCGACAAAAGATCATAGCTGATCGAAGGTCCCCAGCTTCCTGAACTTTTCATAACGCATCTTCACGATCTCCGCGGAAGGCACGGTCCTCAGCTCATCCATATTTCGAGAAACCGCTTCTTTTAACAGTTCGGCTGCCCTCCGGGGATCGCGGTGCGCGCCGCCGATCGGTTCTTCCACGACCTCGTCGATCACTTTCATCTGGAAAAGGTCCTGTGCGGTTATCTTGAGCAGCTCCGCGGCTTCGCTTGCTTTTGCGCCGTTGTTCCAGAGGATCGCGGCGCAGCCTTCCGGAGAGATGACCGAGTAGGTTGCATGCTCCAGCATGAGCACCCGGTCGGCCACGCCCAGGGCCAGCGCTCCGCCGCTCCCGCCCTCGCCGATCACGACCGCAATGACCGGGACCTTCAGGCCCGACATGACCAGCAGGTTCCTGGCGATGGATTCACCCTGTCCTCGCTCTTCCGCGCCGATGCCCGGGTATGCTCCCTGGGTATCGATGAGCGTGATGATCGGCTTCCTGAACTTTTCCGCGAATTCCATGAGCCGCAGCGCCTTGCGATACCCCTCGGGGTTGGGCTGGCCGAAGTTGCGGTACATCCGGTCCTTCAGGGTTCTGCCTTTCTGATGGCCGATGATAACGACTGGCAGGCTGTCGAGCTTCGCCATGCCGCAGACGATCGCGGGATCATCGGCAAAACCGCGGTCGCCGTGCATCTCGACGAAATCCGTGAGCATGGCCTCGATGTAATCCAGCGTATAGGGCCGGTTCGGATGACGGGAGATCTGGACCTTCTGCCAGGGAGTCAACCGGGAGTAGAGCTCAGCGCGCAGCTGGTCCGACTTTTTGTGAAGCTTGAGGATCTCTTCCTCGAGGTCAATGCTCCCGTTCGAGGTAAAAAGAGTAAGTTCCTCTATCTTCTTTTCCAGCTCAGCGATCGGTTTTTCAAATTCAAGGTATTCCTGCGCCAAAGCGTAATCCTCCAACCCGGTAAAGAATGGGCGGCACCAGCAACGCGATATTCTTTATTCATTAAAGAGGGCATATTATCGGATATTGAAGCTGTCTTGTCAAGGAATTGTTGGGATGGCATGGTCCAACGCAGGCTTTAGAAGTATTGTATATCCCACTATGGACTATGAACGGGCGATCATGAGTAGTGATTCCGCGATCCGAATTCAGCATTCCGCATTTCACAGCCCCTGAACCCGTTACCCTGAAATTACCCCGTCAATAACCTTGCCTTTTGCGTCTATTTCCTGTAATTTCGTGTTTGCATAATGCTTTGGTGCAACTTGTCTGAATAAGGAAGAGTAGATGCCCTTATCTACAACCTCTGGCGCCAGGTGCTCGAATACTTCGACGCCTCCATCATCGGCCTGCCCCCCCACGCCGAACAAGCAGACCTTCGGGTTCTTTAATCAGAATCTCGTAATGGAGTACGGCCACGAGCAGGCAGTTGCCGACGGCGTGAACGTGAACTACGACGTCTACCGCATCAAGACCGCGATCACCGAGGCTGGCGGAAAGGTCGAGGCAGGCTTTTACGTGGACAAGCGCGACCGCGAAACACGACAGATACGGTGGGAACGGCTCGATGAGTACCTGGCCTACGATCCTGACCAGCTCGACCGGGCGGTTGTTACGCCTGACCAGATACGCACCGTGGTACGGACCTACAAGGATAAGGTGCTGACCGAGATCTTCCCGGGCAGGACCAGGGTGCCGTCAATCGAGAGATATTGGGGTAAAAAAAATTCAAATTCTAACACTGAAGTGCCCAAATATTCCTAACGTGCAAGAAGTGCGTCGCTTGTTTGCTTAACGCGCGATGGGGACAAAATAATGAAGCTATACAATAAGGAGGTTCATCATGGATAAAAAACAAATTCAGGACGTAAAAAAGAAACTTATTGAAATCAACACTCTAATCTCAGATCTCGATCCCGCGATCCGATCTGCAGCATTTAACGTACTTGCGCCATTATATTTTGGCGACAGCGGCGGATCTACCGTGGAAGAAATGCCACATAAGGGGGCAAAGCAGCAACTTCACGTCGGGCAGCACCCTGATGCGGGTACATTTTTTGCCTCTTTCACGCATGACAAGCCAAACGATAATGTTCATTTAATTGGGTCTTCTCCATGTCGTGTACATGAAATAATGCCAAAAATGATATAGCGTCCGCTCTGGGAGCGGATTTAATGATTGTTAGTGAGGCATAAAAAG